>JBAXVB010000112.1:0-10959 GCA_037129415.1 Deltaproteobacteria bacterium | reverse complement strand
CCACCGGGATGCCGTCAATGATGATTTCAATGCCTTTTTTCTGCACAATCGTACAGGCTGCATCGCTTGTTTCATCGGGTTCTTCTGTGGACGGACTGCCGCCTTCATGTTCCCATGATGCCGACATCCCAGGATGTCCTGGCTCCGCACCGCATGACTCCAGAAGAAATTTATCGAATACTGGTTTCATTTTTTTGAGAAGCACCCGATCTTGAGGGCGTTTGGGACCGGCCAGACATGGCTCGATGCTGTCCAGGTTCAGGCTGACGATATCGCTGTAAAGCGGAACCGGCGAGGTTTCAGTCCGGAAAAGGCCCTGGGTTTTGCAGTAATCTTCGACAAGGCGGAGTGTTGTTTCAAGTCTTCCGGTCAACCGAAGGTAGTGAAGGGTTTTTTCATCCACGGGAAAAAAGCCCATGGTTGCGCCATATTCAGGCGCCATGTTGGCGATGGTAGCCCGGTCCTCGATGCTGAGTTCAAGGATGCCGGGGCCGAAAAACTCAACGAATTTTCCCACCACGCCTTTTTCCCGCAGCAACTGTGTAATCGTCAGAACCAGGTCGGTTGCCGTGGTTCCTCTGGCGGGGCTTCCATCCAGGTAAAAACCTATCACCTGAGGGGTCATCAAATAATATGGCCTGCCCAGCATTACAGCCTCTGCTTCAATGCCGCCAACTCCCCAGCCCAGAACTCCCATGCCATTTATCATGGTGGTGTGAGAATCCAGCCCGACAACAGTATCCGGATAAGCCACCGGTCCCAATGGACTGTCTCCCACGCAGACCCCTCTGGCCAGATATTCCAGATTAACCTGATGGCAGATGCCGGTGGAGGGAGGTACAACGCTGAAATTGCGAAAGCTTTTTTGTCCCCAGCGCAGAAATGCATAACGTTCGGAGTTTCGCAGATAGTCGAATTCAGTGTTCCGGGCGACAGCCTCTGAGAATCCATAAACATCCACCTGAACCGAATGATCAATCACAAGTTCGGCAGGTATCAGCGGATTGATTTTTGAAGAGTTTCCGTAAAACCGTTGAGCCGCATCCCGCATGGCTGCCATATCCACAATCGCAGGCACTCCAGTGAAGTCCTGAAGCAGCACTCTGGCCGGCATGAACGGCACTTCGCCAGCAGATTCACCTGCATGTCCCCACAATGCCATTTTCTCGATATCGCGGGAGGTGACAAGAACGCCGTCCTCATGCCGCAACAGGTTTTCCAGAAGAATTCGAATGCTGTAAGGAAGCCGGTCGATGCCCGAAAAGCCGGCCCGTTCCAGCAGGTACAGGCTGTAGCAGGTTAATGGACGTTCATTGTTTGTCAGTATGGATCGGGTGCCAAAGCTGTTGGGATGTCCTGCCATGAAAATACTCCTGATATCTTGAAATGGGGCGTGACGTAAAATGAAAATGACAAATTATATTTACATATCGGCGAAATCAAAAAAAACTTTAGCAATATTATTGCCGCACAAAGTCCTACTCAATCGGCTCCAGCCTGATCAGCGGATATCTTGGCCCGGTTGGATGTCAATTTTTTTCACTCAAGTTCTCCGGAAAGATGCCGATATCCATTATGTATTGCTTTTTGATATTCGGAGGAGAACTCAACTGCGGGAGGAAATTTATGAAAATCGCGTCATCAGATATACAAATGGCATCAAGCCGGTCATTATTGGAGACTCGTGAAAAATCTGAGACATTAACGGCCTGGACGGGGAAAAGACCCGAAATGAATTTAAACCCTAATTCAAACAGGATAACGGCTGCGGCCAATCAGGGACAAGGGGGGATTACTGACAGAGTAACGATTTCAAATCAGCAACAGCCTTCGGAATTGGACCGCAGCGCAGAGAAAACATGCAGCGCTTGCGATAATGGCGGATCATCTGGCGGGACGGATAATGAGGTATCCATGTTGAAACTTCTCGTCGAGAATATGATCGGAAGAAAAATTAATATCAATAGCTATTCGGGCGCCAGTAGTGAAAGCGCCCAAACCGTCAGTAACACGCCTGAACAATCAGCAGATCAGGCATCAGTGGCTCAAGGGGCGCAAGGGGCTCAAGGGGCGCAGCAGGGGTGGGGCATTGAGTACGACTCCAAAAAATCATACTCCAGGAGTGAGTCAACTTCATTTTCAGCTCAGGGAATAATCAAGACAAGCGATGGCCGGGAGATCAACTTCGCTGTTAATCTTGAGATGAAACAGGAATTTTACCAGGAAAGCAGCGTGTCATTCAGAGCTGGAGATGCCGTCCAGAAGGACCCGCTGGTAATTAATTTCAATGGTTCTGCTGCTGAACTAACGGATGCCAAGTTCGCTTTCGACCTGAATATCGATGGAACAAAGGATAATATTTCCTTTCTGCAACCCGGCAGTGGCTTTCTGGTGCTGGATAAGAATAAAGACGGAGTCGTCAACGATGGAAGCGAGCTTTTCGGTCCCAAAACAGGAGACGGGTTTTCAGAGCTTGCCAAATATGACGAAGATAATAATAACTGGATAGACGAAAATGATTCTATCTATAACCAGTTGTCTGTCTGGACAAAAAATGAATTGGGGGTGGATCAACTAAGCAGTCTTAAGGAAAAGAACGTTGGTGCGATTTATCTATCCAATGTCAGCACTCAATTTGATCTGACAGACAGCAACAACCAACTGAAGGGACAGGTCGCAGCGACCGGTATCTATGCTGATGAGGGCGGAGGCATAAAAACCATCCAGCATTTGAACTTGGTGGTGTAATCCTCCCCACGGCCCCTACCGCTGATATTCCATATTAGGAGATTTTATTATGGCAATTGAAGGCATCACACAAGGGTCACCACAGACTGTGCAGCCGCAGCAACAGTTGCCGCCCGCTCAGCCTTCGGCATTTTCTACTGCGAAGTCGCCGGGTTCTCCCGGCGATGTTCTTACCATCAGTCCTGAGGCGATGGCCCTTTCCCGACAACGACAGGACGGCGATCCAGTTCAGGGTAGCGGAGCAGCGACCCGGTCTGGGGTGTCCGATAAGAATAAGGTTGATGGAACAAAGGAATGCCAAAAATGTGATAATCGGAAGTATAAGGATGTATCCAACGATTCCTCTGTGTCTTTTCAAACGCCGACTCGCGTTTCACCCGGATCTGCAGAAAGCTTGGTACGCGCCCATGAGCAGGAGCATGTAGGTCACGAGCAGGTTCGGGCAGGTAAGGAGGGACGGAGTGTGGTGGCGCAGAGTGTCGCCATTCACTATGCAGCCTGTTCCGAGTGCGGGCGATTCTATGTGGAGGGTGGTACCACTACGACGATAACCAAAGCAGAGGGTAGATCAAGTTCCGGCGAAGAATCCACTCCGAAACAGGCAAAGGGACGCACACTGGACATTCGTGTGTGACAAGCAGACTGGAAGTATACTGCGAACGGGCATAATCTGCACTTTCCTTATGCTCCCTCTCCCAGCGGGGGAGGGTTGGGGTGGGGGTTCAAAAGTTAGGATAAAGAAAAGGGGCGGTGTTCCAATTTGGTTGGAACATCACCCCTTTGCTTTTGAAACTTTGCTACTTAAAAATTATTTGCCGAACAGTTTGGCGATTGCTGCTGCCTGCGGATGTGCATAAATGAGGATCAGCGCAATTACGAGTGCATAAATACAAAGAGACTCGATCATGGCCAGACCGATCAACAGGGTAACGGTAACTTTGCCGGAAGATTCGGGATTTCGTGCAATACCTTCAACTGCGGCTTTTAATCCAAGACCCTGTGCAATACCGCAACCAAATGCTGCTACTGCAATACCAAAACCTGCTGCCGTTACGCATGCGATGAAAAACTGTAATGCTTGTGCTTCCATACTTAATTTCTCCTTCTGGTTAATGATGTGAATACATTTGGGCTTCTTCCGTTATCCCAAAGCGGGTGAAAACTTTATCGTACAAATATTTTTTTAAGCCACGAACGAACACAAATAATAAAACTCATTCCTGCGAATCGGCGCGGGAATGTGTACTCTTTGATAAGAGAGAGTGTCTTCCGTTGAGCTTTGGATCAATGCGCATGTTCCATGGCGCCAGTGAAATACATGATTGAAAGCAGAAAGAAAACAAATGCCTGAACCAGCGCCACAAAAATACCCAGCGCCATGATGGGCAGCGGGGCGAAGAAGGCGCCAGCAAGAACGAACAGAATCCCCAAAACCAGCTCATGCCCCATCATGTTTCCAAAAAGACGGAAGGAAAGGGACAGGATTCTGGCAAGGTGACCGATGACTTCTATGGGGAAAATAATCGGAATCATCCACCACACTGGACCACAAAAATGTTTGATATACTTGATGCCGTGGTATTTGATACCGATAATGTGGGTAAAGATGACAACCGTAAGCGCACAGGATGCCGTGGTATTCAGGCTGGCGGTTGGGGGAAAAAAGCCCGGCACCAGTCCAATCAGATTCGAAGAAAAAATATAGATGAAAATTGTGGCGGCCAGCGGCAATAACCAGCGCCCTTCCTCTCCGGTGACATCCACCATGAATTCTTCAATTCCGGAGATGACCAATTCAAAGAAATTCTGCCCCTTTGAAGGAATCATGCTGATACTCTTTGTTCCCAACGCACCAAAGACGACCAGGAGCGTCATGACAACCCATGAATAGACTACATGGGGATAGGCATGAGCAAAATGTCCCAGGCCAATGGCCTCGAATAACTTGACAAAAAATAGATAGGGATGTTCCACCTTACATTGCCTCCTTGAAAAAAAGATTTTTAAGTTCACGAAGCGTGGCGAGCATGATGCTGGCGACAACAACAGAAAGACCAATAAAAAGTCCCAGAGGATGAACATAATGTCCGGATATCAGAATAAATATGATAAATCCACTGAGGATGAACCGTACATAATACTTGGCCAGAATGACATTATGGGAAGTAAGATTGGACGGTGTAAGTGATTTTTTCAGGGTTCGGGATAGCAGATGAAAATTGATGGTGACAATCAGCCCCCCAAAAACGATTCCCCAGAGGATGTCCGGAGTCGCCAGAATAAGACCTGCGACACTAACCACCGCAAACACCAGCCAATTGGCTTGGGTGACAAAGGTCAAAAGGTTTTTTTGAATCGTGGTTGTTTCTGTATTTTCTGTCATTGATAACTTACTTGATACACTCAATTGATTGTTCACACAATATATTACCTTATAAATTTCTGCTTTTCCGGATCGCCAGACCAATGTTGCGATAACCGGCTGCAATTCCCAGGCAAAGAAAAGTAAGGGTCAGCCAAGGGGACATCTGAAAATATCCGTCCAGATAAATGCCTGCAGCCAGTCCGATAAAAATGGACAGGGCAACCGATAATCCAAGGCTGCTGTAATAGGCCAGCTCCCGGATATTTCTTATGGTTTCCCTTTTCATGAAAAAGAACGTCCTTTTGTTCAGAAAGAATCAAGCTTCCTGTGTAAAGTTTCCTGCAACTAACACAGGATTATTTTCAAGTCAATGCAAAAAATCAATTTGACGGCTATCCATCACCGGACCGTCCAGGCAGGCATGAAGTCGCCTGGCATCCGGGCGTTTACTTTTGACTGCACAGCCCAGACAAGCGCCCATGCCACATGCCATGGTGGTTTCCATGGAAATCTGGCATGGAATGTTCAACGATTCGGCGATACCGGCCACACAGGCCAACATGCCGGAAGGACCGCAGGCCAGAATGATATCGGGTCGCTGTTTTCTGGCGCAAAGCTCCATGGGATGGGTGATCAGGCACTGGTCACCCAGGCTGCCGTCGTCCGTGGTGATGGTGACCGGCAGATTCAGGGCGGTGAAATCAGCTTCGCATAAAATATCGGACTTGGATCTTCCGCCAATAAAAATGATGCAGTCTGACAGGTCAATCTGTTTTTTAAAAAGGGATGTCGCCAGAAACAACATGGGCGCAACCCCAATACCGCCTGCCGCCATAAAAATGCGGGTGCAGTTTGAAGGGATGGAGAATCCATGCCCCAGAGGCCCCAAAATGTCCACAGTATCACCGGGCTGGCACAGGGAAAGGCTGTAGGTAATTCTGCCAACGACTTTAACCAGAATTTCAATGCCCTGAAAAATGCCATTTTCAGATTCGATCAGACGATGAATGGAAAAAGGTCTTCGAAGCAGAGGATCTGTCTGATTTGGCAGGCGAAGCATCACAAACTGGCCAGGGGTGGAATATGCGTACTGAGCAGAAGTGGCGATCCCGATCCGGTAACAGGACGAACTTAGTGGCTGATTCCATAAAATGGCGGCTTTATCAATATTCATCTGAAGAAGACTTTTTATGTGATTCCAATAACCGTGGCGAACCGGCCTGTTAATCTTTCTTTTCGGTATGAAAAAAAGAGATCTGTACGGCACCTGGTGCAGAGGCTGCTGGAAACAATGTGGTTCCTGGGAATTCCTGCCTCTATCAACTGATCTTTGCTGATGGCCCAAAAATCAAAGCAGTCCTTTCGGTTTTTGTATGACCAGAACGCTTTGGGTATTTCGGTGCGGTAGTGAATAAATTCCGCACAGCACGGACCCAAGGAAGGGCCGATGCCTGTTAAAAGATTCTTTGGGTCGCTGTTAAACTCCTTTATCATGGTCTGGATCGTGAGTCCAATAATATTTAGAATGCTGCCCCGCCATCCGGAATGGATATTGGCCACAGCTTTTCGAACCGGATCATAAATCAAAACCGCCTGACAATCCGCTGTTTGAATTACCAGATATTTTCCAGGAACATTGGTGATCATGGCATCTGCGGATTTTGGCTTGTCCGAATAAATGCTGTCATCTGGGTTGCATTCGGGAATATTGATAATGGTTGTTCCATGTACCTGATTGGCGAATACAAGCTCGCAATGCCCCATGCAGTCTGAAATTGCTGCACGGTTCTGAAGAACATGGTCAAGGCTGTCGCCATTCCCCATGCCAATATTCAATCCCTGATAGCAGCCTTTGCTGAATCCGCCCAGACGGGTAAAAATCCCGTGTCTGATATCTGCGTACCCAGACAGGTGGGGAAACTCCAAATAAGAAAGGTCATGGTTGTGTCGGTGTATCATGGGGTTCACGCCCTTGCCAGCGTCAAGACATCCACGCGGGCCGCTCCGGCCTGGATTAATATCCGGGCGCATTCATCAACCGTTGCACCGGTTGTATAAACATCATCAATAAGCAGGATGTGTTTTCCGGCGGCTTTTTCCGGTGCATTGACCCTGAATGCATTGGCGATGTTTGTTTTTCGCAGGCCCTTGTTCAGTCCGGTCTGTGGATTCGTCCGTCGGCATCGCAGCAGAATGTTCGGGTCTGTTTTCAGGACGGGAAACCCCAGGTTCGGATGCTGACGGTTCAGGTCTATTAAATGATTCGCCAGAAGAAATGTCTGATTAAATCCGCGCATTCGGAGTCTTCTGGCATGAAGGGGAACAGGAACGAGGATATCGGGAACTGTCGAAGCTTTTTTCTCGTACATTCCGTGAAAGGTGTGCAACATTAAAAGTCCCAGAGGCTTGGCCAAGTGAATTTTGAAGCGAAACTTGAAATCCTGAATTATCCGTCTTAATGCACCCTCATAGATTCCGGCAGCGCGGGCCTGATGAAAATGCCTGGGGGCGACAATGCAGTTTTCGCAGAGATGATCCTCCCCTTCGAAAGCGTCAAAGACTGTACCGCACCGGGGACACAGAGGGGATTGGGCCGGCTGAAAATCCATCAAACAGGTCGAACACAGAAAGCGGTTCATGGCCTGCATGAAGGTTAACTCAATGGTTGCGCACAGTTTTTCATCCCTTCGGGGGTCAGGACGCATAAAGGCCCTGCAGTTAAGGCACCGGCTGGGAAAGATGGCTTCGGCAAAGGCTTTGATGATCCTGAACATTGCTCAATCCTGCATTTTTCGAATCATGGCTTCGGCGAAACCGGAACAGGAGACTTCGGTAGCATGTACTCCAGCTTGTTTCTTCTCAATCAGTGATTTCAAGAGCCGCACGCAATGCCTTATTCAACTCCCGAATTTTCTGAGATGAGAGTGCGCCGATATAATTGGTTAGCACAGACTTGGAAAGACTCACCAGTTCATCACAATGGATACTGCTGTCATGCTTCAGACCTTCTCCAATTCCCACCGATACCTGTGTTGACAGTTCGTCATGAACCGAATACACAGGAGCGCATATCACGGTTGAAAAGCGGGATTCGATAAGAACCTGACGGCTCACCACCGCAAACACTCTGAAACGTTTCGGATCTCTGGCGGAAGGATGTTCGACACGATACAGGTCGCCACGTTTCACAGTTCCACCTGGTAGGCAAGAACATCTTCGGCTTCCTCATTGAGACTGTCAGCCCGATTATTGATAATTTCCAAGTCTCTGTTCTCCTGTTCACTCCAGATATTATGAGAGATGAAAGCCCACACAGCCGACTCAATAAATTCGGACAGATTTTTCTGTTCTCCTGCCTGTTGGGCAATCGCCTTAAGGAGTTCCTCAGATAAAATGAGAGATGTTTTTACTTGCATAACTCAATCCTGCATTTTTTGAATCATGGCTTCGGCAAAACCGGAACAGGAGACTTCGGTAGCTCCAGGAATCTGGCGGGCCAGGTCATAAGTAACTGTGCCTGACTGAATGGTGGACTGAAGAGAGGTTCGAATCCGGGCGGCAGCTTCTTTCCATGCCATGTACTCCAGCATCATGGCGGCAGACAGAATCAAAGAGCCGGGGTTGACCTTGTCCAGCCCCGCATATTTCGGGGCAGTGCCGTGCGTGGCCTCAAATACTGCACAACTGTCGCCGATATTGGCGCCGGGCGCCATGCCAAGGCCACCTGTCTGGGCGGCCAAGGCATCGGAAAGATAATCTCCGTTCAGGTTCGGGGTGGCGATTACATCAAACTCCTCCGGCCGTAGCAGCACTTGCTGAAACAGCATGTCCGCGATGCGGTCCTTGATCACGATCTTTCCCTTGGGCTGAATCCCGCCATGGACTTCAAAAAGCTCTTTTTCCGTGATTGTTTGATCCGGAAATTTCTCCCGCGCAACCTCATATCCCCAAAGGCAGAAGGCCCCTTCGGTAAATTTCATGATGTTGCCCTTGTGCATCAGGGTCACGGATGGCAACTGGTTTTCAATTGCATGGGAAATGGCGGCGGCCACAAGGCGCTTACTGTTTTGGGGACTCATGGGTTTGATGCCAATGCCAGAGAGATCGGGAACCTGAACGCCCATGACCTCCTTCAGAAACCGAATCACCTTTTCAGCATCCTGGCTTCCGGACGGCCATTCAATGCCGGCATAAACATCTTCGGTATTTTCCCGGAAAATCACCATGATGACTTTTTCCGGATGCTTCATGGGGCTGGGAGCACCCTGAACATAGCAGACAGGTCTAATGCAGGCGTAAAGGTCAAGTTTCTGTCGCAGGGTGACATTAACGCTTCGAATGCCTTTCCCCACCGGCGTGGTGAGAGGCCCTTTAATGGCCACAACATGTTGCTGGATGGCTTCCAGTGTTTGTGATGGAAGCCATTCTCCGGTCTGGTGAAACCCTTTTTCTCCGGCAAGGATTTCGAGCCACTGTATCATTTTTTTCCCCGAATATGCTTTTTGCACCGCCGCATCCACGACTTTCCGGGTTGCCCGCCATATATCCGGGCCGGTTCCATCGCCCTCTATAAAAGGAATGATGGGAAAGTCGGGCACAGTGAGGCTGCCATTGCTGTTTTTAACGATGTTGCTAAAGGAAACCATTAATACCTCTTTGTTTCAGTAATATTTTCTTTGCGATCTTTGCGCCTTTGCGGTGAATAAAAACTCAGTCATTGACCACTCAAAGCATATCAAAAGATGAAATGGCAAGTCAAGAACATGGATCGCGAGGCTTTAGGCGACTCAAATTATTTAATCCGCCCACCCATGAAAAATGGTAATCTCTTATGCGTATCGAACAGTTTTTATACCTGAATTCCAGGCATACAGCAGGCCACTGGCCATCTCCGCAAAACCAAAGCCCCCTTCCTTTTCTGTAACCCAGGCTGGATTATGGGACATTTTTCCTGTAAAATTCCTGACATTTGCAACGCCGACGGAATTGGGGAAGAATCCAAACATGGGTGCATCATTGGGGGAATCTCCGACATAAATCACCTGATCTCTGATGGCATTGATATTCTCTGAAAAAACCTCATCAAAGAGCAGCCGGGTCATGGCCAGTTTATCGTAGTCCCCGAACCAGCCATTGACGTGAATAGAGCTGATTTTGGCCTGAGCCCCTGCTTCCGTAAAGCAGGCCACAATGCGGTCAATGTCCACAGACTTCAGCGGTGCTACATCCTCACAAAAATCAATGGCCAGATCCGCTTCCCGGTAAGCCTGATCCGAAGCCACACGAGCGCCGGGAACCAATTTCAGAACCTGCTGTTTAATGGCGTCAAGACGTTTTCTGTCTGCGAGGCGCTCTTTCTCCGGCTTCCAGTAACGCCGTATCATTTTGCGGGAGCCGCCGTCATAGCGAAAATAGAATGCCCCATTTTCACCCACAACACCATCCACCGGCCACATCCGTGCGATATGGTCGCACCAGCCCGCCGGCCTGCCGGTGATCGGAATCACTGCAATACCAGCTTTCTGTAATTTCTCCATCGCAACGAATGCAACAGAGGGCAGGCGACCGTTAAGTGTCAGGGTGTCATCAATATCCGTAAGGACGTATCGTATCGGATTTGATTCGGAAATTAAAAATTCAGCAAATGGTTTCATGACCTGTTTTTAACATTTTTCAAGCGGATAGGCCAGCAATTTAAGGGGGGAATTCATATTTGTTGAGTCATTCCGTTTGACTTCCTGTGAGGCTGTGATAATGTTTTGCTCAAATATGCTGTTTAGATATCAATAGTATCAAGGGGTTTGGATATATCTATGCCACCTAAACCCGTGACAAAAAGTTCTCCA
>JBAXVB010000111.1:0-10966 GCA_037129415.1 Deltaproteobacteria bacterium | reverse complement strand
GACTCAGTCTATCTTTCCGAGCCCTTTCATTTTGCAATGTCCGGGAATGCCATTCCCTGAAATTTGAAATCCCCACCTCTGACTTCTGATGGGCTATGCAATCTAACTATCTGATTATTAGTTATTTTAATGACCATTCCTCGCTGGCATTTGGTTTGCATCTACCATCTCCGATATCCCCATAAAGGAGAAATAATAACGATGAGCCTGAAGACCAAATTGATCATCGGTTTCTGCGGCCTACTGGCGATTTTGCTGGTCGTCGGCATGATGAGCATTCGCACCGCGAATGATTTCAGTAAATCCATAGAACGGATTCTTCGGGAGAACTATGACAGTGTGGTCGCCTGCTATAAAATGAAGGGCGCCGTTGAACGGCTGGATCGCATCGCGATGACTTCCCTCTGGGAAATGCCTCAGGGTGCGCATGCCCAAAGCGAAGCCATCCTCCTCGATTTTGAAAAAAGGCTTCAATTTCAGCAACAGAATGTGACCGTTTTGGGGGAGCAGGCGTTGACCGATCGCATGACCGAACAGTGGAAGACTTACCGGGAGGATTTTGTAAGTCTTCTGAAGTCATTGGATTCGGAAATTGAGCGCCTGGACTTTTTTCGCAATCACATCCTGATCCGATCGGATGAACTTCGCGACTCGGCTCAGAAAATCATTGATCTGAACCTGAACAGTATGGTTGCCGTAGATGGCCAGACCCGCCTTCGTGCCCTTGAGACTCGGCGGACCCTGTTGCTTCTGGTGTTCTCGGGCTTTGCGCTGGCGGTTGTCTTCATCGCTTTGCTCTGGCCGTCTATCTTTCGACCCATCGCCGGCCTGACGCGTTCCGTGCATGAAATTCAACAGGGGAATCTGGATCTTGTTGTCAACGTGCATTCGCAGGACGAGATGGGACAATTGGCTGAAGCGTTTAATGAAATGGCCCTCAGTCTGCGCAAATTGCGGCGAAAGGATCATGCGCGCCTTCTGCGCACACAGCATTCCACGCAACTGGCGCTCGAGAGCCTTTCAGATGCGGTTGCCATCTGCAGCCCGAACGGAGAAATCGAGCTGGCTAATGATGCGGCGCAGAGACTGTTTGGTCTGAAGCCGGAAGCCACTGTTGATGCGTCGGGAAACGAGAAGATCAAGGAAATCTTCTCGCGCGCATCCAGCGATTTGCGCTTCACTCGGTCCAAAGACCCGGACGCTGTTATTCAGGTCTTTCAGGATGGCGAAGAGCGTTTTTATCTGCCGGAAGCCATTCCGATTCTTGATAAAGAGAACCGATTGGCCGGCGTGACGCTCATTCTCAGAGATTTTACGTGTATGCGCCAGTTGGATGAATTGAAGCACGGCTTGATTTCAACGGTTTCGCATCAGCTTAAAACGCCGCTCACTTCCATTCGTCTGGCAATGCATGTGCTGTTAAACGAAAAACTTGGTCCGCTGACGCCCAAACAGACAGAAATCCTGGCTACGGCGCGGGAAGACAGCGACCGGCTTTACCGGATCATTGAAAACCTGCTGGATATCAGCCGAATAGAATCGGGGCAATCCCGGATGCAACTTCATCCCATGGCCGCCGAACAACTGGTTTTGCAGCCCGTTGATGAGATGCGAACCGCTTTTATGGATCGCGGAGTCGCTCTTGTGATTGATGTGCCGCCGGGCACGCCTCCCGTTATGGCTGACGAGCTGCGTCTTCGATATGTATTTGAAAATCTGCTCAGCAATGCGCTTAAATACACGTCAGCGGGCGGTCAGGTGGTCGTAACCGCTCAATCCGAGGAGCGTTTTGTCCGCTTTATCGTTGAGGATACAGGCTCGGGTATTCCAGAAGAATACCTGCCGCATATCTTTGAAAAATTCTTCCGTGTTCCGGAACAGGAACATCGTAGCGACACCGGGTTAGGTCTTGCCATTGCCAGGGAAATTGTCGAAGCCCACGGCGGGCATATTGATGTCGCGAGCCAGGTGGGAAAAGGCACCCGGTTTTCGTTTACGTTGCAGGCTGTCATTTAACCCGTAAGCATTCATGAATTGCTTCAGGAGTTCACCCTCGACAAAGCAAATGATACCTTCCCCCTTTGGAAAAGGGGGATCGAGGGGGATTTTTCTGTGGAATCGGCATCTGAAATCCCCCTGCCCCCCCTTTCCAAAGGGGGGAAATCTATTTTCATGGCAAAAGGCTGAAAGCGCTGAAGTGTGTTTCAAATTCTTCAGATTTTTATATGAGTTGTTAAAGGAGATTCAAGATGGATGCTGTCTATGTCGTTATCACAGTGCTGTTTTTTGTTCTGTGCGCCGTTTACGTTATTTTCCTGTCTGAGGAGAGACCGTGATGGAAGATATTCTCGTGGGTGTCGTGGCTGTTTGTCTGATCGTCTATCTCTTTGCAGCGCTTTTAAGGCCTGACAAATTCTGAAAAAGGAGTTTTTTATGAACCTGATAGGCTGGCTTCAACTATCCGTCTTCATCATAGCGCTGGCGGCTTTAACAAAGCCTCTGGGCCTTTACCTGGTGCGCGTATTCGATCCGGGCGACAGAACATTTCTTGATCCTGTTTTAAAACCCGTTGAACGGCTGCTTTATCGTTTTCTTGGCATCAATCCCACTGAGGAGCAGGACTGGAAAAGCTATGCGGCTTCCCTTCTGATCTTTAGTGTTGTCGGAATGCTGTTTACATACGGTATTTTGAGACTTCAGCAATTGCTGCCGTTTAATCCCCAGGGATTCGGACCCGTATCACCTGACTTGGCGTTTAATACGAGCGCCAGTTTTACAACAAACACAAACTGGCAGAGCTATGTTGGCGAGAGTACGCTGTCATATTTTTCACAGATGGTTGCACTCACCTTTCATAACTTTGCCTCGGCCGCCGTGGGATGCGCGGTAGCCGCGGCGCTTGTGCGCGGTATTTCCCGCGACAAGATTGCCAGCATCGGCAACTTCTGGGTGGATCTGATTCGTCAGTGCCTCTACCTGTATCTTCCCATTTGTCTGCTGCTTGCGGTGTTTCTGGTTTCGCAGGGAATGATCCAGAATTTCTCACCTTATGCAGCGGTAAAAACACTCGATACCGGCGCAGCGCAATCCATTGCACAGGGTCCGGTTGCTTCCCAGGTCGCAATAAAAATGCTGGGAACCAACGGCGGCGGCTTCATGAATGCCAACGCATCTCATCCTTATGAAAATCCGACACCGCTTTCAAACTTTCTGCAAATGCTGACGATTTTTGCGATTCCGAGCGGCCTCACCTATTATATGGGGCGAATGGTGAAAAACCAGAAGCATGGCTGGTCTGTCTGGTCCGCAATGTTCATGCTTTTTCTTGCAGGCGCTCTGGTGTGCTGGTGGGCCGAATCACAGGGAAATCCCCGTCTTACGGCGCTTGGCGTTGATGCGGCTTATAGCAACATGGAAGGAAAGGAAGTCAGGTTCGGGATCTTCAATTCCGCCTTGTTTGCAACCATTACAACCGATGCATCCTGCGGCGCGGTCAACGCGATGCACGATTCCTTCACGCCGTTGGGGGGACTGGTTCCACTGTTCAATATCCAGTTGGGAGAGGTGGTGTTCGGAGGGGTCGGCTCAGGGCTTTACGGAATGTTGATCTTTGTGGTGCTGGCGATTTTTCTGGCGGGGCTGATGATCGGCCGTACGCCGGAGTATCTGGGAAAGAAAATCGAAGCCTTTGATGTCAAGGCCGCAGCTCTTGCCATTTTGATCCCTGCCGCGCTCCTGCTCGGATTTACCGCCTGGGCCACAATCAGCCAGTGGAGCATTGCGGGCTTAAACAATAGCGGCCCGCACGGCTTCAGCGAAATCCTCTACGCATTTACTTCCGCGATCAATAACAACGGCAGTGCCTTCGCTGGTCTTTCCACCAACACCCCCTGGTACAACACGACACTGGGGCTGGCCATGCTCAGCGGGCGATTTTTTGTCATTATCCCCGTGCTGGCGCTTGCCGGCAACCTGGCGCGTAAAAAGATCGTTCCCCAGAGCGCCGGCAGCTTTCCTGCTTTTGGCCCGACATTTACACTGCTTCTTGTCGGAACAATACTGCTTGTCGGAGCGCTGACGTTTCTGCCGGCGCTGAATCTCGGCCCCGTCGTGGAACATTTCCTGATGATGAATTCCAACAACCTGTTTTAAGGAGCAAAGATGTCAACCAAGGCGCGTTCCATTTTTGATAAATCCATTCTGGTTCCTGCGGTAGCGGACGCTTTTCGCAAGCTCAATCCGCGAGGTATGGTGCGAAACCCTGTGATGTTTGTGACCCTTGTCGGCGCCGTTGTGACAACCGCGGAACTGGCGGCAGCGCCCTTGCGCGGTGAACCCGTGGGGTTTATCCTCCAAATCGCTATCTGGCTGTGGTTTACCGTGTTGTTCGCCAATTTCGCGGAAGCCATGGCCGAAGGACGGGGCAAGGCCCAGGCCGCTACGCTGCGCAAGTCGCGCACGCAGACCCTTGCCAATCGTAGGCGTAGCGACGGACTTTTGGAATCCGTTTCCGCTGAGTTTCTTAGAAAAAACGATGTCATGGTCATAAAAGCCGGAGAGGTGATTCCGACCGATGGGGAAGTGATCGAAGGCGCGGCAACGGTTGACGAATCCGCCATCACGGGCGAATCCGCGCCGGTGATCCGCGAGTCGGGCGGCGACCGGAGCGCTGTAACTGGAGGGACCCGGGTGCTTTCCGATGAAATAGTCGTGCGCGTTACCGCCAATCCCGGTGAGAGCTTCATGGATCACATGATTGCCCTTGTCGAAGGCGCAAACCGCCAGAAAACGCCCAACGAGATTGCATTGACCATCCTGCTGGCCGCTCTGACGATTATCTTTCTCATCGTGATTATGACCCTGAAGCCTTTTGGGGTATATTCCCATGTGGTATTCTCCATCCCGGTTCTGGTTGCGCTGCTTGTTTGCCTCATTCCCACCACGATCGGCGGGCTCCTCAGTGCGATCGGCATTGCGGGAATTGACCGGTTGGTTCAGAAAAACGTGCTGGCCATGAGCGGCCGCGCCGTGGAAGCGGCCGGTGACGTGGATGTGCTGTTGCTCGATAAAACCGGCACGATCACCATGGGCAATCGCCAGGCCGCCGAATTTTTCCCCGCGCGCGGGGTGAAGGCGGAAGAACTGGCGGTCGTTGCACAATTGGCCTCATTTGCCGATGAAACTCCGGAAGGAAAGAGTATTGTTGTTCTGGCAAAGGAGTTCGGGCTTAGGGGACGGGAACTTCATGACCTAAGTCATGCCGAGTTCGTCCCATTTACGGCAAAGACCCGGATGAGCGGCGTTGACATGGCGGGTCAGCAATACCGTAAAGGCGCTGCAGATGCCATTCGCGGATTTATTGGCGCTGACCTGCCTGCCGAAGTCGAGGCCGATGTCGACCGGATATCCCAGATGGGCGGTACCCCCCTTGTTGTGGCTAATTCTCAAAAAGTCTTTGGCGTCGTTTATCTCAAGGATATTGTGAAGGGGGGGCTTCCGGATCGTTTCAAGCGGTTTCGGGCCATGGGTATCCGTACGATCATGATTACCGGGGACAATCCTTTAACTGCGGCGACCATCGCCAAAGAGGCCGGTCTGGATGACTTTCTGGCTGAGGCGAGGCCAGAGGATAAACTCGCACTCATTCGCCGCGAGCAGGCCGCAGGGCATCTGGTGGCCATGACAGGCGATGGAACCAATGATGCGCCAGCCCTTGCCCAGGCGGATGTCGGTGTCGCCATGAACAGTGGGACTCAGGCGGCCAAGGAAGCGGGAAACATGGTGGACCTGGATTCGAATCCAACAAAGCTCATTGAAATCGTTGAAATCGGCAAGCAGCTCCTCATGACCCGCGGCGCCCTGACGACGTTCAGTGTCTCCAACGATGTGGCCAAGTACTTTGCCATTATCCCGGCCATGCTCGTCGCCACGTTCCCGCAAATTGCTGCGCTGAACGTGATGAAGCTGCATTCTTCCCAGAGCGCCATATTAAGCGCCATTATCTTCAATGCGCTCATCATCGTGGCGCTGATCCCGATCGCCCTGAAGGGCGTTACCTTCCGTCCCAGGGGCGCAGTGGCGATTCTGCGGCGGAATCTTCTGATCTATGGACTTGGCGGCGTCATTGCGCCGTTCGTTGGAATCAAATTGATTGATATCGCCATTGCATGGCTTCATTTGGCCTAAAGGAAATGCGCATGAATACCAAGACTTTTATAAAGGAAGTAAAGCTTGCCATGATGACCACGCTGACTCTGATCATTTTATTATGCGGCGTTTATCCTGCGATTGTCTGGAGTATTGCACAAATCGGTTTTTCTTTCCGTGCAAACGGATCGCTGGTCCTTCAGAATGGCCATGTTCTTGGCAGCCGCTTGATTGCCCAGGGATTTACCGGAACACAGTATTTCCACCCGCGCCCATCGGCTGCGAGTGATGGGTACGATGCAGCAAATTCAGGCGGCAGTAATTTGGGGCCGCTTTCTCAAAAGCTTGTGGATCAGGTAAAAGAACGTGTTGCCGCATATCGCGCCGAGAACAGCATTGCCCTATCCGTTAACATCCCGGCAGATGCCGTAACCTCATCCGCCAGCGGCCTGGATCCACACATCAGCGTCAGAAATGCAGAGCTCCAGTCCGCTCGCGTCGCCAGTGTCAGAGGAATATCCGAAGCCGCGGTTCGAAGCCTGATCCGCAGTCATACCGATGGACCCGATCTTGGCTTTCTTGGCGAGCCCGGTGTTAACGTTTTTGAACTTAATCTTGCACTGGATGCAAGTAAGGGGTAAGCAAGTCCCATGACATCCGACGACAAGGCTCTCAGTTTTCTCAGGTTGATCCGCCGCTCTCAGAGAGGCAAGCTGAAGATTTACCTGGGGTATGGACCGGGTGTTGGGAAAACATGGCAGATGCTCCTCGAAGGTCACCGTATCAGGCAGGAGGGAATTGATGTTGTCGTGGGACTGGTGGAAACCCACGGCCGCCTTGAAACAGCCGGGCTCGTTGAAGGCCTTGAAGTCATTGCGCGTCGCCGGATTCAGTATCACGGAATCACGATTGATGAGATGGATCTGGATACGGTTCTGGCGCGTCAGCCCAAAGTGGCTCTGGTTGACGAACTGGCGCATACCAATGCTCCAGGCGGAAAAAATCTGAAACGCTACCAGGATGTTCAGATTCTTCTGGATGCTGGCATTCATGTGATCAGCACACTCAATATCCAGCATCTGGAAAGCCTCTACGACACGGTAGAAACCCTTGTGGGCGTAAAAGTACACGAACGGCTGCCGGATTCCGTGCTTTTTGACGCAGATGAAATCGTGAATGTGGACCTGGCGCCTCAGGACCTGCTGCAACGCCTGCGCGAAGGCAAGGTATATCCGAAAGAGCGGGTGTCCTCAGCCCTTGAGAATTTCTTTCAGCCTGCCAACCTGGATGAGCTTCGGGAACTGACGCTTCGGGAACTGGCTTCACAGATCGATATCAAACGCCGCAGCGCCCCCAAAGAGGAGCAGCGCGCCGCGCCCGATCAGGTGATGGTGTGTCTGAGCTCGCGAGGACCCAACAGCGCCATGCTGCTTCGCTATGGGTCCCGGCTTGCCGGACGCCTGAACCGTGACTGGTATGCCGTTTATATCCAGACGCCGAGTGAAGCGCCTACCGTTATTGATGCGACAACGCAGCGCTACCTGCTGGATACCCTTACACTGGCCAATGCCCTTGGCGCAATGGTATTTACCTACAAAGGCGAAGACATCGCGGATACGATTCTGCACTTTGCCAGGGAATACCGTGTGGGGCACATTGTCATCGGCCGCCCCAGTCCACTGCCTTTCTGGAAGAACTGGTTGGGCGGAAAGACGCTTGTCGAGCGGCTGATTCTAAAAGCAAAGGGACTGACAATCGTGGTTGTTGATCCGCGAACAGAAGACAAGGAGGAAGTATAACGATAAAAACAAAGCTTTCATTGGGTTTGAGATTCTTATCCTTGATTATTTTGGCTCATCGCCTTCTACAGTGGGTAAACCCGTTGAAATATGATTTGAGTTGTGCTACCATCCCTAACCTTTCAAAGTGGGCCACCCATGCAAAACAGCGATGATCCCCTTAAATGAATCATGGTGGATTATATGTTTTGATTTGCTTCACATTTTGTCATCTTCTTATCAAAAAAAAAAGGGGGGGGGGAAGCAATGCACCTAAGAACATCAGATATGGCTGTAATGAGTCTTGGTTTTGGCGGATACACCTGCAATTGGGGTACGCATTTCTGTGGACTATATGAATCGGAAGCCGAACGAGATGCGATCATGTTTGGTTTCCTCGCCCAGGGTCTTCGCGAAAGGGAGCTTCTCGTCTGCTGCCCCGATGAGCAAAATCACGATCACGCCCTCGACAACATCCACGCACTGTGCCAGAATGTCGCTCGTCCTGATCCAGAATCCTTCAGATTGCTCCATTCCCGGGATTTGTACTATCCCCAAGGTTTCTTTTCCCCTCGTGACATGCTGAAGGTCCATGACGATATCTGGGATGAAAATCTACGCACCAGCACAAGAAACGTGCGGGGAACGGCGGAGATGGGTTGGGCTCTTGAGAAAATTCCGGGTGTAGAGCATCTCATGGCCTACGAATCACTTCTCAATACCTTCATCTGGAGCAAGGAATGGATCAGTATTTGTCTCTATGATGTCAACCGTTTTCCTGGGGCTACGATCATGAAGGTACTGCAGGTCCACCCTTTTGTCATAACGGGTGGGGGTATCTTCGAAAACCCCTATTTTGTAAACCCCGATAAATGGCTCGCCAAATACGCGCCAGAATTTCTTTAGGCCGTTTGAGAGTTCATGATGAAGCTATCACATGAAGTATTGTTGGCCCTTGCATATGTGTCGCAAATATCCGATCCGGATTTGCTTATATCTCGATTTATCGAATCGATGAACGGGCTCGATGAGGGGTTCGCGTTTGAGTTTGTTGATCGTTTGCCACCCGGGGTTTCGGAACACCGCGTTCTGCCCATCGCAACACTCCATTTGTCCTTCGGATATGCAGTGATGGCGGAAAGCACGGAGTACGGAGAAGATGAACGGGCTGTCTTCAGAAACGCTTTCCAGTTCCTGGCGGTCCTCCTCGAAAACAGGATACAGGCTCAAGTCCTGGAATCAAAAAACGTATCTTTGTTAAGAGAGATCAAGCAAGAGAAATCCTTGCTTCGTACCGTCCTTGATACACTGCCCGTCGGTGTTTGGGTCGTTGATGAGAAAGGCGCGATCCTCATGAGGAATGCCGCCGACGAAAAAATCTGGACTGGCGCCCATGATGTCGGCATCGATCACTATGGCGAATACAAGGCCCGGTGGTCCGATACGGGCAAAGACATTGAGATGGAGGACTGGGGGATCGTAAGAGCGATCAGGGCGGTCGATACAGTCATAAACCAAGAAATCGACATCGAGTGCCTCGGAGGCAAGTGTAAAACTATTCTCCATTCGGCGGCGCCCCTTCTAAATGTCGAGCGGAGTGTTATCGGGGCTGTCTGCGTTAATCAGGACATAACCGGGCGCAAACGGGCGGAAGAGGAGCTGCGCGCGAGCGAAGCTTTTAACAGCGCCATCGTCGAGAACATTTCACAAAAACTTTTCCTCAAGAACCGGAATTCCATATACCTCTTCGTAAACAAGTCATACGCGGCCATCTTTGGTTTGAAACCCGAAAACTTTGTGGGCAAGAATGACTTTGACTTTTTCCCGGACGAGTTGGCCAAGAAATACCGGGCAGACGACCTTATGGTCATGGAATCGGGGCTGGAGAAAGACATTGAGGAGACTTTCATTGTTGATGGAAAGGAGTACCTGGTTCGCACGATCAAGGCGCCTGTAAGGAACGATGCAGGAGAAGTGACCTCGCTGCTTGGCATCTTCGAGGATATCGCCCAACAAAAAAAGATGCAGGAACAGTTTATCCAAGCACAGAAGATGGAATCGGTGGGCCTGCTGGCGGGGGGAGTAGCGCATGATTTCAACAACATGCTGAGCATTATCCTCGGCTATGCGGAAATGGCTATGGACCAGGTAGAACCGACCGAACCGATCCATGCCAACCTGCAGGAAATCTGCAAGGCGGCTAATTGCTCCGCTGATCTTACTCGGCAACTGCTGGCCTTTGCCCGTAAACAGACCATTGTCCCCAAAGTGCTGGACCTGAACGAGACGGTGGAAGGAATGCTCAAAATGCTGAGGCGTCTCATCGGGGAGGATGTAGATTTCATCTGGCAGCCGAAGGCGAGTCTGTGGCCGCTAAAGATAGACCCTTCCCAGATCGACCAGATACTGGCAAACCTGTGCGTCAACGCCAGGGATGCAATATCGGGGATCGGAAAAGTGACCATTGAGACAGGAAACAGCACTTTCGACCAGGATTACTGCGCCGCTAACTTTGGATTTACACCTGGCGAGTATGTGATGCTGACCATAAGCGACAACGGCTGCGGCATGGACAAAGAAACGCTGACCCACATTTTCGAACCATTCTTCACGACCAAGGAAATGGGCAGGGGCACGGGTCTCGGTCTGGCCACAGTTTATGGTATCGTCAAGCAAAATAACGGCTTCATCAACATCTACAGCGAGCCAGGCCAGGGAACGACATTCAGGATATACCTGCCCCGACATGTGGGCAAGACCGATCTGATGCAGAAGGCGGACTTGGTGGAACCGGCTGCGCGTGGCCATGAGACCATCCTTTTGGTGGAGGATGATCCGGTAATCCTGAAAATGACCAAAATGATGCTGGAAAAACAGGGATACACCGTGCTGGCGGCAAATACCCCTGTCGAAGCAATTCGTCTGGCAGGGGAACATCTCGACAAGATTCACCTGCTCATTACCGATGTGATCATGCCTGAGATGAACGGCCCGGATCTGGCCAAAAACATATTGCCCTTTAACCCAAACATCAAGCACCT
>JBAXVB010000110.1:0-10995 GCA_037129415.1 Deltaproteobacteria bacterium | reverse complement strand
CAATTTGTGCGCATCACCACATGATGCTGCCCAGAATCATCAAAGGGTGAAGAGGCTGTAAGGCTGTAGGACTGTGAAGATCGGCCTTGATCATATACTGCTAACGGGCATAATCTGAACTTTCCATAAACTCCCTCCCCCAGTGGGGGAGGGTTGGGGTGAGGGTTCAAAAATGCAAGATTATGCCCTTTTGCAGTATAGTTTCGGCCTTTGGAAAGGGGGAAATAAGTTTTTGTTCAATTTTACATAAAAACACTTACTTGGATTCATGAGAATGCAGATTATTCTATGTTCTTTACTAAATCCTTAATGTTAGGAACTTGCTTATCTAATTGAGATTGATTTACGGTGATGGAACGTCCGGCTATATTTTTTTGCCCAGCCGTTAGCAATGCAATAGGCACTCCTAACGCTCCGGATACTACAGATGCTGTGTCTGCATCGTTCACTTCGTACTGAAACATATTCTTAAATGATCTTTTAGAGTTAGGAGTAGGAGATCCATTTGGGTGAATGCAAAATTCTTGTGGTGATGATTGCCATACCCCCCAAATTTCTTCGCCAATTTCATTTACCACTGTTTTAAAAGCTGATGCAGAAGCGCTGTTCATTTGGGTTAAACGATTACCTATATACATATATATAGCTGGGAATGCCATTCGATACCTGGTAGATTCTAAATAAAAATCGGATTGTGGATCTCCTGGGTGCCGTCTAACACCATAGACCAATGAAAGTACAGCCTTTACCGCTCGCTTGGATGATCCATCAGCCGAAAACGGAATTAGCAGTCGATCTGCCGCCGTCAAAGCCAATTCGGTATATATGGAAAAACTTGGATTACAATCAATGAAGATACATGAATCTTCATTATTCCAAGATTTTAGTATGTCTGTTATTAAATCACGGATCCAAAGATGAACAATTCTCCATGCATCTTGAGGACCGGGAAACGTAGCTCTTGTAACTCTTGATGCTTGAATTTCAAGTTGGTCATCGCCCACAACCAAATAAACATTGCTTGGTACCATTCGATTATAATCTGATACCTTTTTAACGTAACCACCGCCTGAACTTGGTGTCATATAAGCACTACGTATTCTATCTTCAATATAGCCAGAAATAGTACATCTCGGCTGTGATCTATGGATTGTTGTTAATTTCTGTTCTCCGTCATTCATTCCCCCAAGAAACATTGATGAGGAGTTTGCCTGTGGGCATAAATCTACGACTAAAACTTTTTTGCCTGGGTTCTGCCTGGCATATTCAGATGCCAATTGAAAAGTCAAATAGCTCTTGCCGACTCCACCCTTATTGTTCCATATTGCATAAATTGGCATAATCATCTCCTATAAACACAGGGTAATATAAATCGATAAAATCTTGAACAATTCGACTGTAACAAAAATATCTCTATTACTGTTAATTATTTTGAATTTTATATTGTCTCCTTTATCCAATTTCTGATGTTCTGCATCCATCCAAGAAGGTTTTGCAAATATGCTTTTCGGAGTTCCGTGTAGCCTGATGAAATCATTTATCGAGAATTCTTTACTGGTAATAACCGAAGACACGTCATCATCATCCAGGCTTTTCCCTGTAATCAGGCATTTCCAGGAATCATATTCCGGGTTATATTCAACGTCATGGACATCACCCCACATCTGGACCATCAACAGATCATCAACTTGAATGTTTCGATGCGCCATGCTCGCGAGCATTCAGTATTGGCGGTTTCAATTTCATATCTCATGGCTGAATTGTCGCGCGAAAGCGACAAATTGTCAAGTTTTCAACTGTAACACTCTGGAAAATTCCAGCGGCCTTGCGCCCTGGCAGCCCTGTCCCTGGTTCCAAAACCAAATGAGGCAACACCGTTTGCGGCACTGGCTGAATGATCTCAATCCGGCGCCTGAATGTAGATGCGACAATATCTTCATTTGATTTTTATATCTGTTCAGGTATAATGTATTCATGATGAATCAAAAAGAAAAACCGCTCGCATGGTTGGGTGGCAGCAAGAAAGACTTGATGACTCTGCCTGCGGGTGTTCGCAAGTTTTTCGGTCATGCCTTGGATTTTGCCCAGCGCGGAGAACAGCACAACGCGGCCAAAGTACTTAAAGGCTTTGCGGGCGCCGGTGTTTTGGAGATCGTTGAGGATGACCGAGGAAACACATACCGAGCTGCATACACCGTCAAATTCAAGGAGGCGGTTTTCGTGTTGCATGTTTTCCAGAAAAAGAGCAAGAGCGGCATCGCAACACCAAAGCCAGACATGGACATTATCCGTAAACGACTTAAAGTCGCAGAAAAACTTTCACAGGAGATGCGAAATGAATAACCCAATGATTGATGGCATCGAGATTGAGATGAGTTCCGGCAATGTCTTTGCCGACATTGGCTTGCCTGACGCAGATAAACTGAAAATCAAATCGGGTCTCGTGATTGAAATCACTATGGCTGTGCGCAATCTTGGATTGTCGCAAGAAGAAGCTGGCCACCGTATGGGGTTGCCTCAATCCAAACTATCCAGACTATTCCATGGTGATTTTTCCAACGTATCAGAGCGCAAATTGATGGATTGTTTGAACCGGTTAGGCTACGATATTGAGATCAATGTTAAGCCTGCAGCCAAGTCAGTCGGACATCTGATGCTGGCCACAGCATGTCACAGAGAATCCGGACCAGCCCGACGGTGATGAAAGATACAACTAAGCTCCTCGTATCCTATTGAATAAGGCCTCTTCGTGAAGATATCCACCTTGTGGGCCTCGGGTACTTCTGCGACTCATATCTCACCGTCTCGGCAATAAGCTCCAAAAGATTTTTATTCTTCAGCCCCAAGAGTATCTCCATATACCTGTCGGTCATCTCGCTGACGGAATAAAGGTATTCCACGCCGTTCCCATCGGTCACGCTCTTGAGATCAGTGAATTCCTGAAAATTCGGCAATCTGGCCAGAAGCGAGCCCACTTCATCAGCTCCGATCCCCACCATATCTTTCAGGGACTCTTTTCCCACAAGATTGCCTTTTTGAGACTCTTTTCTGATGAGTCTCACAACTTCCTCAAGCCTTGCCATCTCATCATAAAGACGGCGCCCCGGTTGGGCATGCAGCGGCGCAAGCGCCGCAGGTGATGCACTTGGAGGATTTTTCAGTCTCCGGATCAACATTCGGTACATGCCACGGGCAGGCCTGAACACATGCGCCGCAGCCTATGCAGATATCCTTGTTCACTGTTCTGGCATTGCCATGGTTTTTGTCGGCGAATATGGCGTCAACAGGGCAGACATTTTTGCAGAAAGGCTCTCTGCACTGCTTGCAGGTTGTCAGAGTCGGTCGGTTTCCGTACTGACCGTCTGCATGGGTGAAGTTGATCTTGGGACCTTCTTTTCCGAAGTTGTAGTTCTTGCTAACATTGATCCTGGAAATGAAAGGCTGATCTTTCCCTCGTTCAAGGCTGTGCAGGTTATCTCGCACCTCTGGCATCCTGTGCATCTGATTACCTTTGTTGCAGTCTCCGATATTCATCCCCAAAGATTGAAATCAAAACATCCACTGCGGAACACGCTTCCAGGCTTCGCGAAGTTGCTGATCAAGTATCCGGAATTGAGGCTCATGAGGCTGGACCAAACGCCAGAACTCGGACGAATGATTCATGTGTTCGGTGTGGCAAAGTTCATGAATCAACACGTAGCGCACGAGCTCCGGAGAGATGAAAAGCAGTTTCGTGTTCAGCGAGAGATTGCGTTTGACCGAACAACTGGCCCAGCGGGTGCGCTGACTCTTTACGAGCAGCCCACCCAGTTTGAAGTTGTGACTGGCGGCAAGTTTCTCGGCTATGGGAAATAGATTTTCGCGAACCCGGAGCCGCAGCCAATCCTTGAGCTTGCGAATTACATCTTCCCTGTTAAATGCCGTTCCGGTGATAACCAGCTCCCCCTTGTCCGCCCTGAGCCAGAGCCCCGACTTCGTTTTATCCTCGCGATAAACGACGCTCCATGTCTCGCTCAGCGCAGCCAGGTTAACGCTGTCGGGAAGATGGGTTGCGGACTTTGGCTCCAGGAAACGCCTGGTCTCGCCAATGCGCTTCATGGCCTCCACAATCCAAACCTTTTTCCGGTTCAGGATCGCCGGAATCCTATTCTCATCGAATCCATGCGGTATGACGACGCAAAGTCCTTCTTCCCGCGTGACCTTCAGGCGCACGTTCTTCGATTTCCGACTTTGTCGTATGCGGTATTCAGGAATCACTGTTTTCATCGGTTTTTCCAACGAAACGCGTTTTCTCAAGCAGTCTAATGGCACGTTCCGCAAAGCCTGTCGCAGGCGTATGAAGGTTGGCATCCTTGAACTGCTGCACAAGTACCTTGGTAATAGCATAAAAGAGGGCGGACTTCACATCGCTCTTAAGATGCCAGTTAGGAAAGCAGAGTTTACGCCCTTCTTCGACGATGGCCGCAGCAATGGCGGCAGCCTGCGTTTCACTGATGGCGCCGTTTGTCTCCCTTGCGGCATGGGCGATGGACTGATCGACGGGTTTTTTACTTTCGTTGACAAGGTCCACAACTTCCGCCGCCAGTCCTTCCAGTGACGAAATGAGCGCGATGCCCTGTAAGGTTCCATTTCGCTTTTGATTGATAATGCGCTTGAGTTTCTCACTCAGCGGCTCGGTCAGAGGATCTTCATCCATGCGAATCTTTAACTCCGCCGCCAGCATTGCCTCAATGTCGAGCGCCTTGGAGTCAGGATCAATGTCTTTGAGTTTTGTCAGGTAATTTTCATCGAGTACATAAGTAGCGAACTCTTCCTTGATCTGGTCCACATCAACATGTTCACGGATCAGTTTCCTCGTCTTGGCGCCGTCCGCTGGGTCTGTTTCAAACCTAACCATTGGATAGAACTTTTTCCGGTAAACCATATAGAGCTTGCACAGCCATACATAGTCGGCCCGATGTGGCATCAGGAAATCATCGGGTTCCAGCAGTCGTAAATCTGTCGAATTTTTCCATAGCCGTTCTCAAATTTGTCTCGCGCCGGCTCATTATAGTTGAGGAACGCCAGAATGTGCATAAGCGAAGCATGAGAGCCGCTTTTCGCATGGCCCTTGAGCAGATCCAGCACGGTTTCCAAGTGCAGCTTAAACTCTTCCCGCACGAGTTTAAGCGGAAAGGCTACTTCACCCAGCTCGGACTTGTCGTATCGTAGCGCTTCGTTGAGGTGACTGAAGACACCCCAGAAATCACGGATCACGCCTTCTTTCTTCAGTTCGTTGTAAGGCCGGTTCACCCGTGCAATGGCCTGGAGCAGCGTATGATTTTTCAGCCCTTTATCCAGATACATCGTTTGCACGATGGGCGCATCGAAACCGGTCAGCAACATGTTGCACACGATGATGATCTCGGCCCTACGCCAGCGTTGTTCTTCCTTGTCTTGATCCTCCGGCCTGTCGGAGGGCAGCTTGCGAAACTCTCGCACGGCCTTGCCCCGCGTTTCCTTTCCCATGTTCAGGTCTTTGAGCATCTGCGGAATTTTTTCGTCCTTTTTATTCACTTCGGAGAAAATCGCCACGCTTGCTTCAGGTCCCATGAGTCCATCCAGGGCGGTTTTATAAAGCGCCACCATCTCCTTGTTGTAGCAGACCAGCATCGCCTTGAAACGATTCGGGCGGACATGCTGCTTGAAGTGTTCCGCCACCTCCGTGGCAATGTCCGCAATACGTTGCGGAAGCTTTACCATCACTTCAATGACGGCGTTTTCTTTCTTAAGCTGCTCGCGTTCTCCTTCTGGAAGGTGGGCAAAGGTTTTGTCGAACTTTTCATCCAGCTCCTTGCCCCACAATTTCCAGTCGCGCGGGCTGGGTTCCCACAGCAGGCGGAGCGTTGCCCCATCGCGAATTGAGTCGGCAATGGAATAGCGCGGCTCCAGGTAGCGCTCAAAGCGTGTTACTCCCGTTTCATCGGTGGAGAGTTCGCGGCCAAATGCGCGCGGAGTGTTGCGGTCTTCCAGTTCAATGGGTGTTCCGGTAAAGCCGAATAGCGACGCTTCTTTAAGCACATAGCGCATGGCCATGCCGAGATCACCATATTGGGTGCGGTGCGCTTCGTCAACCAACACGATCACGTTGCGCCGGTTCACCTGAAAATCGCCCGGTTGAAACTTCTGCATGATAGTCACAATGATGCCCCGGTAACCATCACGAAGCTTTGCCAGCAAATCCTCACGACTGGTGGTCACATAGCAGTTTTCCGTGTTGGTGCTGAAGAATTGGCCGCTGATCTGGTCTTCCAGTTGGTCGCGATCCACGATAATCAGGATCGTCGGCATCTGGAGTTCCGGAGTAAACCACATCTTCCGGGCGGCAAAAAGCATGGTCAGGCTTTTACCTGATCCTTGCGTGTGCCAGACAAGGCCGCGACGCCAGCCACGCGGTTTGTCGATATCCAAGGCGCGTTTCACCAGTTCATTAGCCGCGCCAAACTGCTGCCAGCGAGCCACCTTCTTGATACGTTGGCCCTGTTCGCTATCCAAAACGACGAAGTTGCGCAGGATGTCGAGCAGGTTCCCACGGTCGCACAGGCCATGGATTCCGCTCTTCAGCTCGTTCTCCGGTTCGACGTGGTTATGCGGATTGGGGCTGCGCCATGTTTGCCAATAATGAAACTTCACGCCCGGTACGCCATAGCGAAGGGTGATCTCATTCACGGCCACGCAAAATACATTGGAATGATAGAGCTGAGTTGCTTCGCGCAGGTAGCGCCCACACTGACGGGCGCCTTCGGTCCAGTCAGTGTGCCAGTCGCGGGCGGTGGTCTTGGCTTCGATGTTCACCAGCGGTATGCCGTTGACAAAGAGCAGCACATCCGTGCGGATGCGGTGATCGCCGCCGTCCACACAGAACTGATTCGTGGCCAGAAAATCATTGTCCCCGATGTTGTCATACGCCATCAACCGGATCGGTTGAGTGTTTTCATCGGCGCTGAACTTGTAGGTCTGCTCGTTGCGCATCCACGAAATCCATTCGGCGTTGTCGCGGATGCCGCGCAGCCTGGTGATGATGGCCTCGGCGCGAGCGTCATCGGTAATCACGCCGGGGTTCAGGTCTTTGAGTTTTTGCCGCAGGACTGGAAGAAGCAATACTTCCATTTCGTCAGTGCGGTATTGATCCTTGACGGTGGCCTGATTTTCAAACCGCCAACCCAGCTCTGGTGTTACCAGCCATTCAATGATGGGATGTTCGACAGTGTTTTCTTCGTTCCAGCGTTTGGTGGGATACATGGTATCAGGCCTTCAGGCGAATTTTGCCGGTAAGAAGGTTTTGGAGAAGTGACTGCTTCACGCGCCGCGCGGCGGTGAGTTGGGCTTCCAAGGCGACTATCATGGTGTCTGCAGAACGCAGGCGTTCCACCCATGGGTACTGCTCTTTGGTTGTGAGTTTAGGCAGTTCAAAAAGACGCATTTCCCGAGAATTGATGCTGCACAGGTTGCTGGATTGTTTGGCCCGAGTTGCGAAGTAACGTTTTGCTGTAAAGGTCTGCAACAAGTAGTGCATGAACCAAGGGAGAACTTTCTCAGCATTCAGCCTCACTCTGAAAATATGATTCTGGCAAACGACCTGTGGAACTTGTCCGAGCCAAATACTTCCACGACCGACTTTGTCTCGGTCACCTCCTTCGGTCATCAGGATATCTCCATCTCGTAAACCGAAATGTTCAACTTCATGCAGCTTAACTTCTGTGGTGGATAGGTCAGAAATATCAACTCTACCATCGAGTACATTCACAACAGTGAGGTAGGCGACTTGCATAGTTTCATGGCCGGAGAGATCACGCCCTTTGGTGAATCCCGAAGTAATATTTGCTACCTGATGCAACGGAATTCCACTTCCATGTTTGGGCGAGGGCGGAAATGATTGAAGCAGTGCCTTCTTCACTCGCTCGGTCTTACGGATTTGCTTTTCAAGGGCAAAGATGAGGTCGTCTGCCACCTTCAGCGTTTCGGCGATGCAAGTTTGCTCGCCTTCCGGAGGCACTAAACATTGAAGCTGAGAAAAGTGTCGGCCAGTTACAGCGTCAAACGTTGATCCTTGAGCAGCCCGTTGAAGCGGTTTCCTCCATCGGTTCATTGCGTAAAAGAAGAAGTCAGAATCCATGCTCAGCGGACGCAAAGCTGCAACTCCTCGACCAAGTGCATATTGCTGGTCGGCTCGGCATAGTTCGCCAACCGGAGCTCGGACACTGATGAGAGTGTCTTTAGGTTCGCACTTCTTGCCCGCCTGCCGTGTGTAAAAGGCTGTTCGAGGGAATGTCTCAGTGAAGTCAGCGTTCCCTTGGAGGAATGGGAGACCTTCACCCTGTTCGTTGTAATGCTCCGAATCCGGGGATTGCCCAAAGACGAAGTCGGCTTCTTTCTGCAATAGGGAAAGATGCCAATCAAGGGGCGTATTTTCAAATTCTGGTAGTGTTGTCCAACGCATATTATTTCTTTAAGAGAGTTTGGAGTTTTTTGGATGCTTCAAATACAGCTTGTTCCGCACTCGCCATTTCCTTCAAAGCAACGCACAGCTCAATTTCTTCCTCCGGCTCAAACGTTTCAACATAACGGGAGAGGTTGAGGTTGAATTCGTTCTCCTCAATCTCTGCTTTTTCTGCGACAACAAAGTACCGGCGGGCTTCATCCGGATCGTTGCAGATTCGCTGCAAATCGTCGATGGCTTCCTGTACTTCGGCTGTCTCACGGTCGGCGCGACGGTTAATCTCGGTAATACGTTCATCCCTTTCTTTTTCAAGCTTCTCAAGCGCCTTGATCTGTGCCTTAATAATCTTCAGCCGAGCCATGGCCTCATCCCTGGCCTGTTTGGTCAAAGTTTTGAGTACGGTTCTGTCGAGTTTTACATCAGCCAGTTTGCCCCAGACGGGATGGGTGGTGTCGGGATTGACCAGCCATGTTTTGAAGCCTTCAGTCGAAAGACTCTTCGCTTCGTCCTTCAACACGGGCAGCGCTGCAATTACGGTGTCGTAGGCATCGCCGATCTCTTGCAGTGCATGATCCCGGTCATGGGCAATCTCATCAAGGATGGCCTTACCCTCGGCCGAAAGGATTTCTAATGCCTTCGTGAGATCGCCAAACGCACGCCACGGCAGCAGAATGCGGAGACAATCTGCACGGCGCAGGAGGCTTTGCGGGTTGGCATGCTGGTAATGGCGGCTGGCCCAGATCATGAGCACGCGATCCTTGCGGTCTGCGGGCTTGCGCTTGTTCATAATAACAAGGCAAGCAGGAACATTGTTGCCATAAAAGATGCCAGATGGCAAGACAACTACAGCCTCTATCAGATCATCGCGCAGGAAGCCGGATCGAATGAGGTATTCATCGTCTGCCTTCTTGTTCCGCCCATCTTCTTTCTCGGTAAGCAAAGGCTGGCCGCGAAAAAGAATGCCCTGTGACATGACGACAATGGCCTTGCCGTTCGGTTTGAGCGATTTTGCGATATGCTGGATCCAAGCGAAATCGCCATTGTCCCTTGGTGGCGAACCATAGCAGAAACGGTCAAGGGGATCACCATCCTTGAAGCTTTCAGCACCCCAGTCTTTTAGCGAGAACGGGGGATTCATGACAACGCGATCGAACTGCTTGAGCTTGCCGTCGCTGGTTTTGTGCTTTGGATCACGCAGGCTGTCTCCATGTGCAGGATGCCAAGAATTCACCCCGTGAAGAATGAGGTTGATACGTGAGATGTTATAGGTGGCGAGGTTGCTCTCCTGTGCGTAGAGAAAAAGCCGGTTTGGGTCTTTCTTGTGTCGTCGCAAGTATTCCCGGCATTGGAGCAGGAGGGAAGCTGAACCGCTTGACCAGTCGCAAACCTCATGCTGTTCCTGCGGCTCGATGATTTCCGACAAGAGGTAGGAGACCTCCTTTGGTGTGTAGAACTCTCCGGAGCTTTTGCCCGCTTTGCTGGCAAACGTGCGGATAAGGTATTCGTAGGCGTCCCCAAAGAGGTCGTCGGGGACGTGAGCGCGATCGAACTTGCGGCTGGAGAAATGATTTTTCAGCCGCACCAGCTTGTCGCGCGGCAGTTCATCGGTCTTGTTAAAATCAATTTTGCTGGTGAGGATTTCGTCAAATTTCGGCGCATTGGCCCGCTCAATGGCAAGCATGGCGTCATTGAGAGACTGGCCGAGCTTGAGCGAAGTCACAGGGTTTTCCTTTGTTCCGGTCGTGACCATGTCCCAGGTGGAATCCGCAGGAACCACAAAGGGCATGGATTTCTTCTGCATCGCCGGGTCGTGCCCCAGCTCCTCGCCTAGATCGTTCTCCAATTGTCGAACGGATTCCACGAAGATGTCACTAATGCGTTTAAAAAAAAGCAGCGCAAAGACATAGCCGCGAAACTCGGAATGATCGACATTGCCGCGAAGGATGTCAGCGGCTGTTTCAAGAAAGGAATCCAGCTCCGCCTGAGTCATGCGGCGGAGGGGGATGGAAACGGTGCGAGTTACGTCAGACATGAATTTCAGTTCCGATTTGTATGCTGCCTTGTGGGCAGTGCGTCACTCCTCTGCCACAGTCCTTTTTCGTAGATAGCTGGGCGGTGGCAGTGTTCATGTATTGTTGAGAATTCTTGCAGGCGTTTTGCGTACTTGCCTCGCACCAAACCACCAGGAAAATCAGAAGGTTTGTACTCTTCCCGCAGCTCGTCTTTATCAGAAGTCTTATCTTTCTTCATAATTTACTTTCTTGGTATTCCATTCAATATTCATGTCTTGATCATATCCTGTTCATGCGTCAACGCTCGGAAGCTCAAGGTAATCAAGTTGCCGATACTGCGGTTGAGCGCCAAACCACACGGCCAAGGAACCTGTAGAAGCGCCACATATTTGCTCCGCGTGATTTGGTATCCGACTCCAACCATTAGTCAGTTATTGTTTGTTTTAACTTGACCATTCATTGTATTGATCAGGGTTTCTCCCTGTAGATTCTAAAATCCTTGGA
>JBAXVB010000011.1:0-33129 GCA_037129415.1 Deltaproteobacteria bacterium | reverse complement strand
AAGTACTCAACATCCTCAGAATCGGCCTTTTTCAGGTGGTCTATCTCACCCGCATACCCGCATCCGCCGCTGTCAATACCGCTGTTGATCTGGCCAAAACCCTGAATAAACCATGGTTGGCGAAATTTGTGAACGCCGTGTTGCGCGCTGCTGTCATGAAATACCGGGAGCTAACCCCTCCAGATATGGAGAATGATCCGGTTATGGCAGTTTCAATCGAAAAATCCATGCCTCAATGGCTTATCAGCCGATGGATCCCTCGATTCGGCTTATCCCAGACCCTTTTGCTCTGTGATATCATCAACACCATTCCACCCCTTACACTTCGGGCTAACACACTTAAAACAACTCGAATCGCCCTTCTGGAATCCGGGAGAATTTATGCCAGTCATAAACCAACTGTCTATTGTCCGGATGGCATCTTGATGGATCACCCGGAATATCCGATTTCATCACCAGGCACCTCACCAGTTGCTTCAATGGAGGGATTCAGGGAAGGGTTTTTTCAGGTTCAGGACGAAGCAGCTCAGCTTGTCACATTACTTTTGGACCCCCAGCCCGGAGAAACCGTTATGGATGCATGCGCAGGCATGGGCGGAAAAACCGGCCATATTGCTCAGCAGATGAAAAATACGGGAAAGATTCTGGCTCTGGACATAAGCCAGGACAAGCTCGAAAAAATTCATTTGGAAATGAGCCGCCTGGGAATTTCAATTGTGGAAACCCTGGTTCATGACCTCAGCCTGCCTGTAGATACCAACCAGATTGGAAAGTACGACCGGGTGCTTCTGGATGCTCCTTGCTCGGGTCTTGGTGTCCTTCGCCGCAACCCGGATATCAAATGGAGGGCATCAATGGATCGGCTGGAGTGCTGCCAGATAAGGCAAATTGGTTTTCTGGATCACATATCGCAATTTGTAAAACCTTCCGGTGTTCTGGTTTACGCTGTATGCAGCATGGAACCCGAAGAAAATGAAGCAGTGGTAGAGGCGTTTTTACGAGATCATTCTATATTTTCGATTGATAAGAGCCTTGCTGGACTGTCCCCTCAAATCCGTTCTCTGATAAGCTCTGATGGGCATCTTAGAACATTTCCGCATCTTCACGGCATGGATGGTTTTTTCGCTGTCCGTTTCAGAAGAAGCGATTGATTCTGGAGAAACCATGACTATTTTGGTTACCGGCGGCGCCGGGTATATCGGCAGTCATGCCTGTGTTGAACTTCTGAACGCCGGCTATCAGGTGGTTGTGGTGGACAACCTGTCCAACAGCAAGGTGGAATCCCTGAAACGGGTTCAGCACATTACCGGAAAATCGCTGGCGTTTCATCAGGTGGATCTGAGAGACAAAGCTGCACTGACCGCCGTATTTGACGCTACCGATATACAGGCTGTGATTCACTTTGCGGGCTTTAAAGCCGTGGGAGAATCCGTTTCATTTCCGCTTATGTATTATCAGAACAATATCACGGGAACCCTTGTTCTGTGCGAAGTCATGAAGAGCCATCAGGTCAGGAACCTTGTTTTCAGCTCATCAGCCACGGTATATGGAGATCCGCACCAGGTTCCGGTTACCGAGGATTTTCCCCTTCATGCCACCAACCCTTACGGCCGCACCAAATTGATGATTGAGGAAATCCTCAAGGACATTTATGTCTCTGATCCAGCCTGGAATATCGCTCTGCTTCGCTATTTCAATCCGGTGGGCGCCCATGAAAGCGGACAGATCGGCGAAGACCCCAACGACATTCCGAGCAATCTTCTGCCCTATATCACGCAGGTGGGGGTTGGAAAGCTGGAGGAGCTGAAAGTATTTGGAAATGACTACCCAACCCCGGATGGTACTGGTGTCCGAGACTTCATTCATGTGGTGGATCTGGCTGTGGGCCATATTCATGCACTGAACAGGCTTGTAGGAAATCCGGGAATAGTCACTTACAATCTTGGTACCGGAAGGGGCTACAGCGTCCTGGAAATGGTTACGGCTTTTGAAACTGTCAGCGGAAAGCGCATTCCCTACCGGATCATGGACCGCAGGCCGGGAGATGTGGCCAGCAGTTTTGCAGATCCTTCCAGGGCGCAGAGGGAAATGGGCTGGACCGCCCGGAGATTTCTTGACGATATCTGCCGTGATGCCTGGAGATGGCAGTCTCAAAACCCGAACGGATACGAGTAAGGCAATTTCGTTTGTGTTGACACCCGATCCTTGAATGGATATTTATGCTGATATTAAGGGGAGGGGTGTCGTAAGTTCAGTTTCTTACCGTTTGCAGTATATTTCTTTTTGTGTAAAGGATGATTCATGACAGGTGAAAGTGATATTGTTTTGATCCATTTTGAAGACAACCCCCTGATTTTTGCCAGAATAGAGGATATTACAGAGGATTACAAGCCCGGCTGGAATCACGTTAAGCTGCTCCTTCTGCAGGTTCCTCTTCAAACCGTTACCTGGATTCTGAGAAACGCCTATATTGATGGCGACCCGTTTACAATGGATGGAAAAAAAGTGCGGCTTGAAAAAATTATCTGCCCGGAAGACCCAGAAGAAAAGGCTTCCAATACCAAAGCCTCCATTGAATCCAGATCTGCACCTGGACCCAAGGTCATCTCGTTTTCCGATTTCAAAAAAAAATGAACGAAACAAGAGAGAATAATATGGAACTCAAGACCGTAGCAATTGAAAACCCCGATGGACTCAACCTGATACTTGGTCAGTCTCATTTCATCAAAACCGTTGAAGACATTCATGAAGCCATGGTGAATGCCGTGCCAATGGCCAAATTTGGTCTGGCTTTTTGTGAAGCCTCCGATGTTTGCTTAGTCAGATATTCGGGTACTGATGATGCTCTGACCGAACTGGCCCAAAAAAATGCACTCAGCCTTGCTGCGGGTCACTGCTTCATTCTTTTTATGAAAGATATCTTTCCAGTCAATGTTTTGAATGCCATCAAGAACGTTCCGGAGGTATGCCGCATTTTTTGCGCAACCGCCAATCCGGTTGAGGTCATTATCGCCGAGACCGCACAGGGAAGAGGAATTTTAGGGGTTGTTGATGGGTTTGCCTCAAAAGGCATCGAAACCACTGATGATATTCACCATCGCAAAGATCTTCTTCGAAGATTCGGATATAAACTCGGATGACCGCTGAATTGACACCTGACGAGCTGCGGGGCGTATGCAGTGTTGACCTGTTTCAGTTTGCCGACACTTCCCAGCTTGATCCTCTGGATGAAGTCATTGGCCAAAAGCGGGCGGTTCAGGCCATTGATTTTGGTTTGAACATGAAGAGCCCTGGCTACAATATCTTTGTTACTGGCATCACAGGTACTGGCAAATCGTCCATTGTCAAGGAAATTATTGGTAAATTTGCTGCGGAGCTTCCGGCGCCGGATGACTGGTGCATGGTCAATAATTTCAAGGATGAATACTGCCCCAAGACTTTTGGAGTTCCTTCGGGAAAGGCTGTTTTATTCAGCAAATCCATTCACCGGCTGATTGACGATTTAAAGATAGAGCTTCCAAAGGCATTTGAAAGCAAGCTGGCTCAGGACCGGATTTCGGAAATTCAAAATGCTTTCGTGGATCAGCAAAAAGTCCTGCTGGAGAAAGTTGAAGTATCCGCAGAGCAGAAACAGATTCGGATAAGCAGGGATGACTCTGGATATCAGCCTGTTCCCTACAGGAATGGCAAACTGGTTTTGGCGGAGGAATTCGAGGCTTTTTCTCTGGAGATGCAGTCCGAAATTGAAGAAAACCTTCGAAAGATTCAAATCGAACTTGAGGCTGCGCTTCGGGAAATCAACAAGCTAAACCAGATCATCAATGACCGTGTGGAAGCTTATGCAGGAGAGGTTACGCGACGGCTGCTTCAGGACCGGCTTAAGCCCCTTCAAGACCAGTATATCGGGTATGAAGACATTCTTTCTTTCCTTCAGGCGATTGAAGACGATGTGGTTGAAAACCTGGATCGGTTCGTGACCTTGCCGGACGGAAACGCGGACAGTCCTGACGATGCCGAATCAAATCATGAGGCCGCCGCCTTTTTTATCAGATACCGCGTTAATATCCTGGTTGAGCAAAAACCGGAGAATGGCGCGCCTGTTATTTTCGAAACCAACCCCACTTACCCAAATGTGATTGGCCGCATCGAAAAACGCGCTTACATGGGCGCCGTTACAACGGATTTCACCCTGGTGCAAGCCGGCGCGCTTCTAAAAGCCAGCGGTGGATATCTGATGATGGAGATTGAACCGCTTCTCCTGAACCCTTATGTATGGGATGCCCTGAAGCGCTCGCTTCAGAATAAATCGCTGGCCATCGAAGATGTACCGTCGGATGCTGGGGCTCAATCGGCATCGCTTCGTCCGGAATTGGTTCCTTTGGAGGTAAAGGTCATCCTGCTCGGCAATTATGAGATGTTTGAATCACTTCAAAATTTTGATTCCAAATTCAACAAGATATTCCGGGTGCGGGCGGATTTTGATGATGAGGTGGCCCTGAATTCCGATTCCATCCAGAAATATGCCCGATTTATTGCAAGGGTCTGCAATGCTGAAAAATTGCTTCCGTTTACGCCGGATGCGGTTGCAGCGGTCGTAGAGTACGGAAAGCAATCCATTGCAGATAAAACCCGGATTTCGCTTCGATTTGGCCCAATTGTGGCGCTTCTGAAGGAAGCGGACTACTGGGCGCAAAAAGGTGGTTCCCGGTGTGTTACCGGAGGTTATGTATCCCAAGCCCTTAATGAATACCGGTTCCGCTACAACCTTTACGAAGAAAAGATTCATGAATCCTATATGGATGGCACTGTTCTTTTGGATGTTACAGGTTCTGTCGCTGGTCAGGTCAATGCGCTGGCCGTGTATCAGATTGGCGATATCTCCTTTGGCCGCCCCTCCAGAATAACAGCCGAAACTTTCATGGGAAAACCCGGCATCATCAATATTGAAAGAGAGACCAATTTAAGTGGAAATACCCACGATAAGGGGATATTGATTTTGTCGGGATATCTGGGAAAAACCTTTGCCCAACTTTATCCTCTCAGCCTTACCATCAGCATTGCATTTGAACAGAATTATGGTGTGATAGATGGAGACAGCGCATCATCCTCGGAGCTCTATGCCGTTATTTCAAGCTTATCTGATGTTCCCATTTTTCAGGGCGTGGCAGTGACCGGTTCAGTCAACCAGAAGGGTGAAATTCAGGCAATTGGCGATGTGAATGAGAAAATCGAAGGGTTTTATGATGTTTGCAAAACTCGGGGACTAACCGGCCAGCAGGGTGTGATGATTCCCGCCACCAATGTAAAAAACTTGATGCTGAAACAGGAAGTTGTTGAAACGGTTCGACAAAATCTTTTTCATGTCTATCCCGTATCGACTATTTCTGAAGGGATTGAGATTTTAACCGGAATGCCTGCCGGAACAATTGATTCGAATGGAATTTATCCGGAAACAACTGTCTATGGAAGGGTTCAGAAAAAACTGCTAAAGTTTTTGAAGCAATCCATGGCATTCAGTCATCTGGGGGCACAGTATGCGCCGTTTTTTTATCCAGAGTCATAGTCTTTCCGGAGATGCGCCGGTCATCACCGGCGATGACGCCAGTCATATACGAAACGTTCTCAGGCTGAAACCCGGAGATGAGATTGAGTTGATTGATGGTACCGGACTGGAATGCGATGCCAAGATTGTCCGCATGTCGGCTGGAAAGGTTGATGTGTCGATCCTTCGGCGGCGCTTTTTGGAGCCTATATCCACCCTTCGCTTGATTATCGCCCAAGCGGTGTTAAAAGACAATAAACTGGATGGCGTTATTCGGCAGATCACAGAGCTGGGCATTCACGAATGGATTCCCTATACTGCGCATCGCTCGGTTCCGGTTCTGAATGCTCAGCGCGTTGTTTCCCGCAAGAACCGATGGGAGAAAATCGCCATCGAAGCCCTAAAACAGTGCCTGCGCAGCAAACTCCTTAAAATATCTGATCTGCTGACATTTGATGCAATGCTTGCTTATGGCCGGAATTGCGACATCAAGCTGATATTCTGGGAAGATGAATCGCCATCCAGGCCGTTTGAATTGCCCGATTCAAATGATAGTTCCGTTAAGAGCGTCATGGCGATTATTGGACCCGAAGGCGGCTTTACCCCTGATGAAATCGCTGCCGCCAGAACATGCGGATATGAGACAGTATCTCTTGGGCCCCGTATTTTAAAGGCGGATACGGCAACCCTTGCCGTCAGTACCTTGCTTCAATATGGGTATGGCGACATGAGACATCTAAAGTCATCTGCATATTCCCTTCCAGATGTATAATCAATAAAGAGACTTTAACCTTTTAAATTCAGGATATTGTTAAACAATAGATTTTTTTGTTGACAAAACAGTTGGCATTCAATATAAATTGAGGTGTTTGGAGGCCGAGGTAGCTCAGTCGGTAGAGCAGGGGACTGAAAATCCCCGTGTGGGCGGTTCGATTCCGTCCCTCGGCACTTAAAAAATCAAGGGGTTACAGCTAATAACTGTAACCCCTTTTTTATTTGCTTACTTTTTTGTCCCCACTCTGTCCCCATTTTCAATCCAATGGACAAATCCATATCCCGTTTTCAGTCAATCCCGAAACAAAAAAGGCCATCACCCGATCACCAGGCACGGCCTTTGATATTTGATCACCAGCACATAACCAGTTCACTAAGTGAAACAGTCTGCACATCACCCCACGCAGAAGGCCACTTTAATCATGCTTCTTCCAGATGTTCAACATTTCATCGAGGACATTATTAAATCATTTAAGTAATTTATAAATCATCTGACACCTTGCCATAAGCTGAACATCTGGGAGCACGCCTATCGGATTATGACGTAACTGGAAGTTACCCCATCCCCAACATCACCATTGTTGATCACCAGCATACAGAAGATCAAGCCTGCGGTTCCCATGGGTGATGCCTGTCAACCTGATGGATTCGTTTAGAACTTGAAACATACTCCAGAACACCTCGCGCACAACACTACTTCAACTGCTGATCCTGAATACGACAATTTGACGTATTCAAACAACACTGCATTCAGCACCAGAAGGCTTCGACGGGATCAATCCGGATAACAGAATCAAATCCCATAAAGGTTCCAGACAACAGGATATGGAAGAATGTAGTATCCATAAGATTCATTTGGTGGCTCGCATACATGGCTTCCTGCCGATCCTGTTGCCGATCCACTCCACGGATTCGCTGATTCGGATATGCACAGTAGCATCCTCCCGATGAACCCCATCGCCAGAAAGGTAAAGCCGTCGCGGGTTAGGTCGTACATCTTCTGTGTTTTATTCTGTAAATTGACATAAGAGGACAAGCCAAAGTTGGCTTGTCTAAATGCTTGAGAACAATCAAGATCATGTAGTAGCGTAAGAGGCCGGCTCAAAAGTAAGCCGTCCTCTGTTCTTTGTCCGGGGATGGATGTTTCGTTAATAAACTTTCGGACTTTATCGAACCAATCTACGTCATATTTTATATTGTCTTGTTTTTGTTGAAAATTTCCCTGAATCTCGTCTCTATTATCTTGTCTGCCGCTATCGAGTTCTCCTTCAACGATTTTAGCTCTGAGGGAGTCAAGAGACGGCTGCGATCCCAAGAACCGGCCTTCCCCTTCGGTAAGGGATTCGATGGTTCAGGCAATGGTTTTTCTGCTGAATCTTCCTGTATACCTCCCCGGTTCATTGCATCGTTTTGTGCAATATCATAAAGCCGATCCTCAGCATCTTTACGGTTTCTTCCCAGAAAGTCAGACGGTGTACATTCCGGCTGATCCGGGTGATATATCGGCTTTAAATACCAACCATACCCCTGCACATAATTTGCACAATCTTTCAGTTCATCCGTCATGGTGTCCCTCCCTGGTGGTTCATGGTCATATCTGCACCCTCCCTGCAAGGCATTCTTGAGTGAACTGCTGAAAGGCAAGAAGTTCAACAGGCACCTTCCCACCTGGCATTCCTGACATTGCCTTCTTCTCCCTGAGTTCATGAAACGGTATTCTCTGTTCAGCGTTCAGTCCGAACCAAGCGGCTTTGATCTTACTCCGCTGTTCATAATCGTCAAGGCTGGTATCAATCACAGAGTGGATGGTTGTCACCTGGACTGGTGGTAATTGTACCGATGACGTGACAATTGGCGACTGCACCTTTCCGGCCAAACTGTTCAAATATCCCATGGGTGATTTCACATTATCCAGCTTTCCGGCTTTCTTTCTTGCAATCATGACAGTCGCCGCCGCCTGGTCACTCCCGGACGGCAATTGAACGCCAAAGAGCGCCTTGAACTCATCGCCTATACTCGCGTGCGCGCCTGGCTGCTGTTGCTTTTCTTTTAACAAAGAAGCTTGCTTAGCAGCAAGCAAGCCGCGCGCGCGTATTAAGGCGGTATCGAGATCGTCGGTTATTGTGTCTTTTTGTGGTTCATTTGTTCCCTGTTCGGTTATCACCCAAAGCGCTTTGGTTCTTTCTGTGTCATTTACAGGACTCATTATGGACTGAATATTCTCCGATGGTTCTATATGAGCAGGAAACGTCATTGCTTGGGTCACATTTGCGCCATGTTCAATCACATCAATGGTACTGTCCGGGTTCGCTGTGGAAGGAATGTGGTCTGTTTTGGTCATGTTCTGACCATTATAAGAAGAGGCAGGGTTCAATACAACTTCCAAAGCGGTTGTTAATGATCCAATCACAGACTCCAACCGGCCAACCTTTTCCGCAAGTGTCTCCAAAGATTCTTTGATGGTTCCTTCGGTGGCTGTCTGCGGTTCAACAGGTTCCCAACCGGTGACATCAAACGTCCGCTTTCTGGATTCGATTTCCCCCGGCTGAATAAGACCTGCACCGGATAGACGCTTAACGGCTTTATTGGCACATTTACGGCTCAATCCAGTAGCTGCTGCAATGTCATCTGATGACACTGGTTCCGGGTTCTGCAGAAGGAAGAATATTGCTCTTGTGTCTGTCTTAAAGATCGGATTCGATATGAATTGATTGACGAGGGAATTAGGTATCTGCATCATGATCCACCTCCCTTACGGCTGCTTGCAGTTCAGATGATATTCTGGCCAGTATCAGGGATAATCCACAAGCACATTTTCCGTTTATCTCAATATTTGCATAAGATAAAACGACTGACAAGAAATCCAGTTGCGGATATATCAAATTGACGGCATCCACAATATCCACCGATTCTGTATTGGTCATTGTGGCACCTCCCCACCATGACGGCATACAACGGACATCAGGAAGTTAATGACACAGACGGGAAACTGGAAAGAGAGAAGCAGGGATGAAGCTATGGACTGGATTTGATTCATGGTGTGGCTCCTTAGAATTTGATTGTTTCGCCAAAAGAGTTGGCGGGACTCAATCACCGTTCTAAGGCGGCTGACCTTATTCCCATTGCTGGTTATTTGGGCCTATCATCCCGCCATAAAGGCGAACCATTTTATCTTGTGATGAAAAAATGGTTTGTGTCAGAAATAGAAAAACCGCACTGACGGCGCGGATACCGCTTAGAATAATGATGCAGCCATAATATTAAACCCATTTCCATAAATCAAGAGTTATTTTGGGATTTTTTGGGATATGTTTTTGATGGATAAAACAATCTGGCACCTTTAATGCCCCATGGGAACCTTTTGAAGCATCTTTCCCCAGCGTACCATATATAAAGAGAACCCCGGCTCTATCTCTGGTTTCGGAAAAACACCATTGCATCTACCGGGTGATTTCAAACCGGCTGTCAACCTGGTGCTTCCTCGAATGGATTTATGCGGCAGGGAAATCAAAATTATCTGTTAATACGGTGGCGGTTGCCGATGTCCTGGTGGAACAGGTGACAGTATGAAATGGCTTCGTTTGGTAATTCTGGGATTATGGCTTTTTGGCAAATCGCCGGATAACCCTGATTGCAAGCCGTTTGTCGGTTTCGCCGTCAAGTTCCCGGTAATATTTGAGAAGTGTTTTCTCGTCGGGGCTTGGATACTGTACTGATTCATCACCTTGTGCGGAATCAGTATATGAAAAGAACAATGTAACAGGTATATCCAGTGCCTTGGCAACACGCTGAACATTCTCAACGTTCAACATACTGGCACCATTTTCATATCGCTGTATCTGCTGATACGAAACACCTACCTTTTCTGATAAATGTTCCTGAGAAAGCCCAAGTTCCTTCCTGCGGCTTCTGATGATTGCCCCTATTTCTCTGGTTGTCACGATCTTTGTTTTTGGCATGGCGGCATAGTAACAAAGTCGTCATTGCCAAAAAACCGCATACATTGATAGTAATTTTGATTGATAAATGCACTTAATAAATGTATTTGTCGTGGATTACATCACACGTTGGGGGGTGTAATGAGTGAGTATGGCATTTCCAATGGAAGGAATGAAAAATGGTTGCCAGGAATTCAGCGCTCGGGATTATCCTTTTTGTGGTTTTCGCAAGCTTGTCGTTTGGCGAAACAACATATTACAATGCCGATAGCATTATCGTTTCAGAGCCTGAATGGAATGAAATCGCTAAACGCTGGAACGAACACATAAGACAAAGAAGCATTCTCATTTCAAAAACGGTAAACCAACCACAAAGTAATCCAATAGGGAGGGATAGCGATGGAAACAGTGAAGAAAATAATTGCTGTCTGTTATTGCTTCGCAATTATTTTGTCGATCATGATTGTACCCTGGAAGCTTGACTATCACAGTGAAACGATTTCGAGAAAAATTGACAAAGGCTATGCTTTTCTATTTTCACCTCCAATACCAGCAGCTACAATAGATTTCTCGATGATTTTATTGGAAATTATTTTCATAACAACTGTGACGGCCATCATTTATGTGATGAGAGATAACCTTTTCAAGAACGGAGATCCAAATGGTCGGATGAACAAGACCAAAATAAAAAAACTGGTAGGTGTACATGGCTGGTTGTTGTTTCTTGTGGTGAGCATGATGGTGCTTGGTCCACTTATGGGAGTGGGTAACATCGCCTCTGATTTTTTTACTGTTGAACGTCAAAACCCGTCGCTTGCGTCATCGGATGTATGGAGGACATTTACGACTGCAATAATGTGGGTATTCGCAGGCTTTTCAGCGATCAGTTTTTATGGTGGATGGGGGTTGACACAAGTTAACAGCCAGTCGGCTGTCATGCGAGCGAAGGTGATTCTATGGATCACTGGACCGGTTTCCTCATTGGTATTGTGGTTGATGGTTCCATTCTTGGTATTCGATAATTACGCCGTGGATGCGCAATTTGTCAGGTCATTCATCTCCACTTTAGTCTCTGCATCCATCTGGACATTATATCTTTCAAAATCAAAGCGCGTTCATAACACATACGGCGAAACATGAGCATCCACCAATTCAAAGACGGCAGATGGATTGTCCAGAAGTCCATTTATGCCATGTTGTTTTTCCGTAAAACATGCAAGACCAGATGGTATAATGAAATAAGAAATTCTCTTATCAGGCAACGGGAAGTTAACTATGAGCTTTTACGAAGAAGATTTGAAAAAAATTGAGGACGCAACTTCTGGCTGGTTCAAAAAGTCAGCAAGAAATGCCATTGCTCAGGCTATATCAGCGTTACGGCCAAGAATTGAAAATGCTAAAAAGTTACCAGAACCGCAGCGGCAGGCTGAATTAAAGCAGCTTACCAATGAGGCAACTGCCGCAAGGCATAGAGCATTGCAGTTTGGAGCAAATTCCTACTGCCATCCAGACTGGGCCGCTGCATCAGCGTGTGAAAGCTGGCTAAAAGAACTGGACGGTGGCACGGCTGATGGTATTGCCCGTGTGGAGAGACTGATTGATAGACTGGAACGGAGGTAAGAATGAACAAAGAAAACGAGAAATCCAATTGCTCCAACTTAATCCTTCTTTTAGTGGGACTCCCGCTCGCATTTACATTCGGTGGTGTTTAGGTTGCCTTGTTCGTTCTGGTTATTGGTGTTGTTACCCTTGGTTGGAGTAATCAAAGCAAGTGGCCGGACAGCAAGCCATTGGAAACACTGCCACGTCAGGTGCCGGGGATAGAGTTGACGTGGTGGTATCAGGCGCAGTTATCCATGATGTTGGAGAAGACCGATCATCTCTGGGTCAAACTAATTACAGGTTAGAAAACGCAACACGCCATATTGATCAAGCACTTACCATTATTGAATGAGGTGAGAAATGAAAGAAGACAAGTGGACCCAAGCAGAGCGGGAAAACAAGAAGGAGATAAACCAGTTGTCGAAAACTCTACTCAAGAAGGCGGGGGGATATCCAGAACAGGGGAGCCTTTATTGCCTCCAACTGGCGCTGTGGGAAGTGGAGAACGCACCACTGGACATAGAGACCAAGCCACTCCTGAGGGAGTGGCTGGAGAGGCTGGCGTATCACTGGAATCCGACGGACGCAATGGCGATGTTGGAGACGGAGGGAGAGGACGAGATAATGGCTCTGATGGAATACGCGAAAACGGACATGAGCGATCCAATAGAGGTAGCGATCCGGATATTGGATCAACTGGACAGTCGTCTGACGGAACTAACGGACAGTTATCCACCAGCACCGAAGAATTACAGATAGAAGCTGCAAAGAAAGAAGCATCTGGAGAAACTGTAGAAGGTAGTCTTTATGAAGGATATTCTCCTGAGAAGATAACTATTAAAGGCGCAAAGAAACATCCAACACCATTGGTGCAATCTGCGGCGATGGCATCAGTATCCCCGCCAACTCCCACTTATCGGCCAAGCATACCAATAACATCTATCACAAGTGGTAAAATAAGTGACATCAAAATAGAGGCAGTCGTTTATGCAGGGCAAGCACACGGCGATATATTGCCATCTGGGGATCGCAAAGGGTTATACTTTATCGGGGTATGTGTATTTGTTGCTGACACATCGCACACTGTGGGCATAATGATGTGATATGAAGACAATACCTTTCTGTATGCCTGGCAAAGGCCAGTGATCTCTTTGCACATCAGTATGGTGTTGAGCCTGGCAGGGTGAGCGATGTAGCGCAAACCAAACGGGCGGCCCAGGGTTTTCTCTCAGAACCCAACCACCTACCGCATGTGGGTTCCACCCATGGCAGCGGATAATCCTTGTTAAAAGTTGATTGCAGGTTTTTGGATATATCAAATATAGGGAGGTAACTTGATTCGTAATATTCTCGTGACGGTTTTTTGGGATATGAAGCTACCCATTGATAAAGACTCTTTATTAGATGTTAAATTGCTACGTACAGCCCACCGTGCGCTTATTAGAAAAATAGATGGAATTATTGATACATTTTTATTTGTAATCTGTAGTAATACACCCCAGGAGGATGTCATCCGGTCTATCACCTCTTATGGTTTTCCAAATGTAAATTGTATTTTTATTGCAAATGATGAGGATGGGGACGATGAGCAAGATTACGATCAATTGAGAGAATTAATCGGTTATGAACTTTCTCATTGGATTAAAAATAAACATCCAACTGCAATTACCAGTTTGTCTGCTGGCATAGGTTATGACATTGACCTTTGGTGGTCGGGTATCGAATTTGCTGGTGATGAATATTCCTGGCAAATAAATACTGATAAATTTGCATCCAACCTTCCTGATACGCATGAGAAAAAGGCTTCAACATGGTTGGCGATTCTGACCAATATGTTCTACTCAGAAAATTCCGATAATTGGTTTGAAGCAAACAAAATTGCCATCTATGCTGCGACATTGTGCGAATGGCTTCATGGTTTTGAAGCAGCGAGTGGAAACAGTTGTAACTGTTTCGCTGCGGGTTCAGTTTGTGATGATTTAGCTATAAGCGATTTATATCTTGGATATATTTTAGGAAAAAGCGATACATGTGATACACTCGAAGCGATATGTGAGGGATGGGGTGAGGAACGGGATGAGGAATGGAAGATAAAGGCAGAAGCTCTCAAATGTTTGACATCCGAGCTACGGTCAATTGTTAGAAATGAGTTATCTAAATTCTTTGGTTCAGATACATGTTTATTTTGGACTCTTTACACCGCAATATGGCCGAAATATGACATGCCCTCTGTTGAAGCGTGTAATATAGTAGTGGGGTGTGTGGGAGATATTATTGCAGAGGTTGTTAACGCCTGGGAATTTGTTACCTACGGTTGGTCTGATTATGCAGACTGATTGGATTGAAATATTCATTTAACAGTTGTTTTTTCCCTGCCAAAGGTGTCAACCAATAAGACTTGACTTAACCTGCGGTCAGGTCATGGAGCAGTAATGGTTGTAACTGAGATCGCCATATAAAAGTAAGATATTATGGTAATAATTCTCTATCTAAGCCCATTCTGCGCTCAGTGTTTCCGCCTGTTCCAGTACCAACTTCACGGCATCTTCCTGCCTTGATGGGGGGTATTTGTATTTTCGCAAAATACGCTTCACCATCAGCCTCAGCTTGGCCCGAACATTGTCACGAACCGACCAGTCAACACTTATGTTCCGGCGTAAGCTTTCCGCCAATTCGTGTGCAATTCTCTTCAATATTTCATCGCCCATTTCACGCACCGCCTCTTCATTATTGGCCAGTGCATCATAAAAGGCCAGTTCATCTGGATTGAGACCAAGCTCTTCACCCCTGCCGATGGCTTCTCTAAATTTCTTCGCCAGTGCAATGAGTTCTTCCATCACCTGCGCGGTTTCGATGGCGCGGTTTTGGTATCTCAGGATTACGTTTGCAAGCAATTCTGAAAATTTGGCTTGTTGTACCACGTTTGTGGCAAAGCGTGTCTTAATCTCGCCTTCCAGCAGTCTTTCCAGCAGCTCTATCGCCAGATTACGTTCCGGAAGGTTGCGCACATCGTTTAAAAAAGCATCATCCAGTATGCCAATATTGGGTTTATCCAGCCCAACAGCATCGAAAATATCCACCACTTCATTTGATACCAGCGCCGAGCCGATGATTTGGCGGATCGCCAATTCACGGGCTTCATCTACGAGTTTCTTACCGCTGATCTCTCTTTTGGTTAACAGTACCTTTACGGCTTGAAAGAAGGCCACCTCTTCGCGCACGGCTTTGGCTTCATTCAGAGTACAACAGAGCGTAAAAGCCTTTGACATTTCCAATGTGGTATCTCCAAACCGCCTCTTTCCATCCTTTATCCCAAGAACATGGTTGGCAGCTCTGGCCAGGAGACCATGACCGCCCGTAAGAAAGCCGCTGTAATCAAATTCATGCAGCATGGCTCGCAAGATATCGAGCTTTTCTTCCATCACTGCGTATGCTTCATAGGAATCAACAGTCGGACGGCCACGGCCACTGCTTGCGGTGTATTCTTTTAACGCCTGTTTCAGATTATTGGCAATGCCGATATAATCCACTACCAGCCCACCTTGTTTATCTCGAAATACGCGGTTGACCCGGGCAATGGCTTGCATCAGATTGAGGCCCTTCATCGGTTTGTCCACATACATCGTATGCACGCAAGGGGCATCGAAGCCGGTAAGCCACATGTCCCGCACGATCACCAGACGCATGAGATCATCTGGGTCTTTGAATCGTTTTTCCAGGCGCTTTTTGACCTGTTTGGAATAGATATGCGGTCGCAGAAGTGGCTTATCACTGGCAGAACCCGTCATCACGACCTTGATAACACCTTTTTCCGGGTCTTCATTGTGCCAGTCAGGACGCAGGGCAATGATAGCATTATAGAGATAAACGCATATATCGCGGCTCATTGCCACTATCATCGCCTTGCCAATTTGTGCTTGGTTACGATCCTCAAAATGTTCCACCAGATCAGCCGCTACCTGCATGATACGCGGTTCGGTACCGACGATCTTTTCCAGCGCCGCCCATCTGCTTTTAAGTCTGGCCTGCTGATCATCTTCTTCATCTTCCGCCAATTCGTCAACTTCGGCGTCGATGTCCGGCAGCATCTCTTTTATCAGTCCCAGCTTGGCAAGACGTGATTCAAAATATATCGCCACAGTGGCCCCGTCATCACGGGACTGCTGCATGTCGTAGATGCTGATGTAATCGCCAAACACAGCCCGAGTGTCGCGGTCTTCGGATGTTATTGGGGTGCCGGTAAAAGCCACAAAGGTTGCATTGGGAAGTGCATCACGAAGATGCTGGGCGTAGCCTACCTGGTAGCCCTTGGCATCGCCCTTGAATTTGGCTTCAAAACCGTACTGGGTGCGGTGGGCTTCATCTGCAATCACTACGATGTTGGGACGATCTGAAAGGACTGGGAAGGTATCTTCATCCTCTCCTGGCATGAACTTCTGGATGGTGGAAAAAATGATCCCGCCTGATGGCCGGTTTGATAGCTTAGCTCGCAAATCCTGCCGATTTTCGACTTGTACCGGCTGCTCCCTCAGTAAATCTTGTGACAGCGAGAACACCCCGAATAGTTGACCGTCCAAATCGTTGCGATCAGTAATGACCACGATGGTTGGGTTCTCCATTACTGGTTCGCGCATAACCCTTGCGGCAAAACATGTCATGGTGATACTCTTGCCAGATCCCTGGGTATGCCAAACCACACCGCCTTTTTGACTACCACCTGGCCGGGATGCAGCAATTACTTGATCAATGGCAAAACGAACCGCATGGTACTGGTGATATCCAGCAATCTTTTTGACCAGGGCGCCGTCATCTTCAAACAGCACAAAGAAGCGCAGAAAATCCAGAAGGCGAGCCGGTGCCAGAATACCACGAATAAGGGTTTCCAGTTCATTGAACTGTCCAAGAGGGTCGAGAGTAACCCCGTCAATGGTGCGCCATGCCATAAACCGTTCTACATTTGAAGAGAGCGAACCCATTCGCGCTTCGGTTCCATCAGAGATCACCAGCGCCTCGTTATACTGGAATATGTCTGGGATCTGCTCCTTGTAAGTCTGTATCTGGTCGTAGGCTTTCCAGATGTCAGCTTTCTCTTCAGCAGGATTCTTCAATTCCAGAAACACCAGCGGCATACCATTGATAAAAAGGATGATGTCCGGTCGGCGTGTGTACTTTGCGCCTTTGACAGAAAATTGGTTTACCGCCAACCAGTCATTTAATGTCACTTCGCCAAAGTTGATCAGTCGCACGAAGTCACCGCGTGTTTCGCCGTTTTTCTGATACTCAACCGGCACTCCATTGACCAACAGTTGATGAAATGTGCGATTGGCAGCAAGCAACACCGGCGTATCCAGATTTAATACCTGTTGCAAGGCATCCTCCCGAGCCACAAGAGGTATCAAAGGATTTAACCGGCTGATTGCCTCACGCAGTCGGCCAACCAAAAGCACTTGCGTGTAATTGCTGCGTTCCGGTGCGAGTCCATCTGGCGCAATGTCCAGGCCGTAGCGGCAGGTGTAACCGGTATCTGCCAGCCAAGATAAGGTTTCTTGTTCGAGTTGGTCTTCTGTCATCATTGCTGATTTTCTCCAAGGTTTTATATTCTCGGTACCATACTCCATTGTGGGAACAAAAGAATATCTGCTTCCTGCGGCAGTATTAGTGGGGTGATGGTGTATGTCATGCGGTGGCTTCCTCGATTATTTCTTCAGCATTCGGCAGGCGCAATTGGCCGGAAATCAGGCGGGGGAGCAAGGTATCACGGATGGTGGCGAGGGTTTGGGCTTGTTGCGCGACGATGAAAGCCCTTTCAACCAGTGGATCAACTAATTCATTCCACCGTTGGAGCAACAAATTTTGAGGGTGAACAACTCGGAGCCTTTTCAAATCAGAAACTGTGACATGCCCTAACCCTGTGGTTTGTTTATTTCTCGCTATTTCTGCAAACACTGGTTTCAAATATTTGAGCGTAAGAAGAACAAAGGATCGCTTTTCGTCGGTACTTGGAACAACACGGAAAATATGTTGATTAAGCCATGCCTCCCCATAGGGCCAAACGAAAGTGTCAAGCGATGTATCCGGGTTGCCCGACCATGAAAACAATATATCTCGGGTGTTGATCTTATATTTCAATGGCATTTTTATATCAGAAAACCCAGTCTGTGAGGTTACTCCAGCTTTTAACTCGGCAATTTTAATAATAGGTAATCCTCGTCCCTCTGAGTTTGGCTCAAACGCTCGATAGGCTGCACCATTAATGTATTGTGCCAAGTCGTAAACCGCGCTGAAATTCCACCCCTTTGGCACCAACCCCAGTTCCGATTCCTCGAAGCTGTCAGGGAAGAGCGCGGCAGTATCAGCGTCCATACCTTCCGGATCACGGCCTTCCTGTTTGGCATGAACGGGATCGAAGTCCACGAACCAAGATTTGAACATGGCTTGTGCGATGGCTTCGAGGGTGGTGTTGGTGTCGCGTAGAAGGGCGATGCGGTCGTCAAGAGAACCGAGGAGGTGGGCGATAGCACGTTGTTCGTGGAGAGGGGGGATTCTGACATCAATAATTTTAAAAGTATCTCGGGTTATTGTGTCGAAAACACCACCATGAGCAAGTTGTTTCATTCCAGTAACTGCTTGCCGTAGAGCATAATACACAAAATCAGTATCGGTTATTCCTTGTTTGCCCCTTATGCCGTAACACGATTGATTGAACGCCATTGGCTTAGCGAGTTGTGCCAAAGCACCTACCGTACCCCGCGCGGATATAATTATGTCCCTTTTTTTAAGGACAACAGTAGCACTCTCTGAAACCCCACGGTCTGTTATGGTTTTACCTGCGAAACGAACCCATCGGTATCCAGTATTGAAATCCGCGACTGAAAGCCAGGGTATGCTGCCACCCCAGTATTCAGGGATACTCGTTTTTGGTGTTCCTCCACTAATAAGAACAATTACATCCGATAGTTTGTGACAATCCCAATCAGAACTCATACCCCAGCCCTCCCAGCTTCTTCCGGATCAGCCCATCCAGTTCCGCACCCTTGGCCATTTGTTCTCCCAGCGTCTCTGTGAGTTTCAGCATTTTCTCAGCAAAAGCTTCATCGTCATCCTCAATCGCTTCCGCGCCGACATAACGACCAGGCGTAAGGACATGACCATGTTCCGCAATCTCAGACAAAGTGACACTTCGACAAAAACCCGGTACATCAACATAACCATTGCCAATCTCTCGCCATGAATTAACCGTATTGGCAATTCTCTGAATATCAGCATCGGTAAACTCAATCTGTACCCTGCTGATCATCGTGCCGAGCTTTCGAGCATCAATGAACAGTACCTCTCCCTGGCGCTTGCTCTTTTGCTTGACGAGAAACCACAAGCAGGCGGGAATCTGGGTATTGAAGAACAGTTGACCAGGCATTGCCACCATGACTTCCACTTTATCGGCCTCGACCATGCCCCTGCGGATATCCCCCTCAGAGTTCTGGCTGGAAGACATGGAGCCATTGGCAAGAACGATACCGGCCCTGCCAGTAGATTTGAGGTGATACAGCATGTGTTGCAGCCATGCGTAGTTGGCGTTGCCTTGCGGCGGTGTACCATACAGCCAGCGAGGATCGCCTTCCAAACTGCCGTGCCACCAGTCGGAGATATTGAAAGGCGGATTGGCCAGCACAAAATCGGCGCGTAAATCAGGATGCTGGTTACGGACAAAGGTGTCGGCTGGTTCTTTACCAAGGTTGAAGTCTATTCCACGAATGGCAAGGTTCATCGCTGCCAGCCGCCAAGTGGTGGGATTGGATTCCTGACCATAAATAGAAACATCGCCAATCTTACCACCATGCGCCTTGATGAATTTTTCCGATTGCACAAACATTCCTCCGGAACCGCAGCACGGATCATAGACTTTGCCATGATGGGGGGCCAGTATGGAGACCAGGGTTCTGACGATACTGGCGGGGGTGTAGAACTGACCACCGCGTTTGCCCTCAGCACTGGCAAACTGCCCAAGAAAATATTCATACACTTGACCAAGCAGGTCGCGGGAGTTCTGTCCGGCAACTCCAAAACCAATGGTGGAGACCATATCCACCAGTTCGCCCAGCTTGCCATCAGGGAGTTGGACGCGGGCATAGCGTTTGTCGAGGATGCCTTTGAGTTTGGGATTTTCAGTCTCGATCAGTACCAGGGCTTCATCAATGCGCTTGCCGATATCTGCCTGCTTGGCTTGCGCCCGCAGACTTTCCCATCGCGCGGCTTCAGGCACCCAGAAGACATTCACTTCTTTATAATAGTCGCGGTCTTCCAGTTCCTCGGCCAATAAAGCAGCATCGGCGTCAAGCAAAAAGTATTCATCGCTTTCATCGGTAAAACGCCGCGTCATCTCATCCCGCCGTGTTTGAAAGGTGTCTGAGATGTATTTAACGAAAATGAGTCCAAGCACGATATGCTTATATTCGGCAGCGTCCATGTTGGCACGCAGTTTGTCGGCGGTTGCCCAGAGCGTCTTTTTGATGTCCTCTACCATGTTTTTCCAATTCTGTGGCGGAATAGAATGAGTTGCGTGTGATATTGCGGTTTTTCGTCGGGCTGGTTCGGGATTCGAGATGATAACCAAAAATAGATCACCATGGACTCATGGAATAGGCACAAGCGTCATGGTGAATGCAGTCTCAATCTTTTCTATTCAGGTCTGCTGTTTGATTCAAAAAAGATCGTTCCCCAGAGCGCCGGCAGCTTTCCATTAAGTTCCTTTGATTAACAAGCCCATTTTCATAAATCAACTGTTATTTTGTTATTTCTTGTGATTTATTATGACACGTCTCGAATGTTATCTTTTACTGCTCTCATGACTAAAACTTAACGTTAAAAAATATCTTGAAAAAACCAATATCGTGAAAAACAGGCTTAACTATATGATATAATTACTTTTGATTCATTTTGGCGAATGTTAACTATTGTATAGAAGTTAACATTCAGATTCGATTGATCGCTGAAATTCATGCCTGATCAGGTTGGTAAAAATGGGTTTTGCGGAGGGTTTAACAACTAAAGTTTCCAAAAACTCTTTTTGCAAAATCGGCGAAATTTAGGAAAATGTCGATGTTTGACTTTTTTCTGAAATGGTCAGATGGCTTGCGGCGGGTTTGTCGGATTCCGGCAAGCCTGCCATTTTCCGACAAATTTCACTTACTGAGTCTTTTACAACATTCTCCCGTTCTGCTCCATTTGTGAGTTCGGGATTTTCCGACGAGTCGGCATTTTCGGCACCTATGCCGTTTTCGCCAACTTGTAGTGATTCCGTAAACTCAATAACCATCTTGAGTGAGTTCTGGATTTTCCGACGGGTTATACATTTCGGCATCGGTGCCGTTTGGTATAACTTGTATAGAATTAAGGAACTCACTGATCAACCATGATAACCGGTATGACCTGGCTGCACTTGATGAAACAACTTGCAAGAATTTGCAAGTTGAACCAATCAAAACCATCGGCAAAGACGGCAAAGCCAGGAAGACGAAGTACGCCAAAACCCCAAAAAAGAGGACTGCGCAGAACTGCTCAGTCCAACATATTGATTTTACAGAAACATTCAGTGCGGTTAAAAGTAACCCGATTAACTAATTGATTTTACACAAATATTTAATCGGCTTAAAAACAAGCCGACTAACATATTGATTTTATTTATAATTATTTAATGTCCTTAAAAATAAGGGGATTAACGATATATGAGGACTCGTTAAAAATAACGACTCTAATCACCTGATTTTCTTGATAGTATTTAATGTCCTCAAAATTGAGGGGATTAACAGAGTGAGAGGTCGAAGCAAAACTGCTTAGACCAACTATGTGATTTTCTTCATGGTTCATCCATAAAGCATTGTGGATGATACCCTGTGTAGATTATTTCACGGCAAAAACAGACTGTAAAACAGGTGTCCTTAAAAATAAGGAGACTAACAGACTGATTTTCTTCATTAATAGTTAATGCGCGTAAAATTACGCAGATTAACGAATATTTTTCAGCACCAGGCAGAGGTGGCGTTATTTTTAACGAGACCTCTCAATCAAAGCAAAACTGCTTTGATTAATCCTGATGACTGGTTGTTTTTAACCAGTCCTATCATATCCATATCGTAAAGCACAGAAACGCTGCATTTACAGCCTGAACGAAGCGAGAGGCTCAAGGCGAGGCGCAAATGACTTACCCCTTATGGTTACATGCCTTGATTTAGGGTGTTTGCGCCAAAAGTGGGTAATAAGTATCCAGTTGATATTTAATCGGTGAATTGTAACCGGCCATTCTCTGGGATATAAAAAATTGGCTGGTTCATTCCTGCAGAAAGTCCGGCTTCTGATTCAACTTTTTGGCATTCAGCATCAAAACTCAGAATGATTTTCAGGATATCCCCAACCTTCTTTAATATGTCAATTTTTGCCTTATCATATAACGTCTGGCGCATCACCAGTATATCCGCTCGCGCCGCTTCTTCCTCAAGCTCAATCCGCCGATCTGCGGCAGGAATCATGTTCTCCTGAATATTGCGAATAACCCTTGATAAAGATTTAAATTGAAGTGTCGCGGTAGTCAACTCAGAAAGAGCAACATCGGGATTTATCCCTGAAAAGACAGCGTTATCAAGCGCCTGCTCAAGAGTTGAAATGGTGCTGTTGACGACTTCAAACTCGGTCATCAATGTATTCAGCTTCTTCAATAATGCGTCTTTTTCGTCTATCATCACTTTTAAATTATTCAAAATCATTCTCCTTTTCCAATGAAAATATGATGCAACAATTGCCAGCAAGCCTCAACATCCATCGAACTCAGATTATCCATGCTGATCTGATCACTCTGGTCGAGTTCCCGGTGACATCCAATGCAGGTTAGCTCTATCCCAAGATGCGCCGCTATGCGCAGGCAGTCAGAATACAGCGCGCAATCAGGGTTGCGATACGGTTCTGGCTCGGCCTGTTTAATGGTCGCCTCTCTGCATCTGTCGAAGTTTCACAACCACACCCGGCATCGGCACAATTGATGTCTTAACTCGCTCGAACAAACAATCATCACTTTCTCCGGGTAATCTCCAGAATGTTGCGCCTTCGCAATACCAACCATCTACAGGCACATTAAGAGAGGACAAGAATTTCACAAATATCGTCGGCGCTTCCTCCGGCGCAATCCGCGTCTCCAACATGGTTAATCGAGAGTCAATCTGTGCGGGTGTCATTTGGGGTTCCTCCTGATATTTGCGGCTAACTCCAAGTCGATAATTCTCTGCTCAAAGCCCACTGCCACCATTACCTCTTTATGTATGCTGGCGATTTTGCTCAGTTTTTCTGCTTCTGAACAACCAATCAACCCATCTGAAACAGCCCCCAAAAGCGAGGACGTGAACCCCGGTAAGTCCTGGAGAGTCGCAATCTTGGGGAGCGCAACGCCAATCGGATGATCTTTCCTTATGGGGATTAAGCGATCTAAGCACATTTTCAGAGCAATCAAATCACCTCCGAGCGCCAGGTCGATTGCGACCCTGGTTAGTCTTTCGGATTCACCATCGAGCATAGCAAGTGCCGCCAAAGTGCATTTGTGGCGACTCCCGGCTTTTCTTCCGGCAGGATTGCCAGAAACGCCTTTCACAAACCTGCCCTTGATAGGTGGTTTTGCATCTGTATCAACAGATTCCCCAACAGGTTTTATGTCTTTTGCCATTTTATATCCTCCTTGTGGCCTAAAATGTGTCTCAAGTGTCTCAAAAGTGTCTCACTGTCTCACATTTTTAATTGGTTTTTGTCAACTCATTTAATCATTCTTAGTTGATTCCGGCTGCTCATATTGGCACATTGCGCCTATGGCAACCGGAGATTAGTTATGCAACATTCATCATCCGCTTTACTGCCGATATTGTTTCAGGCATCGTATCCTTACCGATTAGATTACTGGGTTTCTGCAATACGCTCATCTTAAAAATGGCATCTTGAAGTAACTCACCAGCTTTCATAAGTTGGTTTTGGATACCATCTATGCTTTGATAATAAACTTGCGACTTTTGAGCGTTAAGATAATTGACGATTCTCGCAAGCACTGCCGGAGAAGGCATACCTTCCATCGACCAAAGAAAAAACCATAAACCGTTCTCAGTCATCATGATTGTTCCATCTTCCACCTGGTTGAAATTGCCTATCCAGTAATCATGAATGAAAGAATTCCCATCTTCTGCTATTGCGTATGCTTTGGCAAAGTCAGTCATGTGGATGTTTCGGATTTCATCTTTGATGTCCTGATGGTCTTTCCCAAGGATACTGGCAATGGCCTCAGACGAAAATACGAACACTTGATTCGAGTCGTAAACAAGTTTGAGCATTTTTTAAATCCTCCTTTTTCTATTTCAATTTGCTATTGTCTGCAATTGACTATTCAACCGGCTTGTCAATTGGTTCTGTTGTTGACTTACAACGCCATCGCCGATTCAGTTAGGCTGTCAAACCTCGCTGACAGATACGACGCAGCATCTTGACGCAGTTCTGCTATCTGTGCTTGCTCTGACTTTTCTATATTCAGATTACAGGCAATATTATTCATGTTTGTATATCTCTGAATACTTTTATCAACCAATTCCTGAAGCGCCAGGGGATGAAAAGCATCTAATTCGTAGCAGGTGGAGCCGTAAGCAGCCATGAACCTGCCAGCTCTTGTATCTGTTTTTTTGATAGGAACCGGGTCTGGGTTTTCTGGTAATGATGAAAAGTGTGCTGGATTTATACCGCAGCGATCAACAATTACCTGGGATAAGTCAAGGTCAAGTTCATCCTGGAGTGTCTGCATAGCAGCGTAGATCATATTACAGCCCGACGGGTCCCAATCGCCAAAATATAAAATGACAGGTTTCAATCCCAATCCAAGTGCTTCTGTTGTGCGCTCGTAAAAATCCGCCTGAAATGTAATAGAATCATAACCTTTACATGCTAACACACGGCGACAATACCGATCAGCTATGGGTTCCACGATGTTCAATAATCCTTCTTTTTCAATCCATATCTCAATGTGGTATTGCTGATCTTGTGCAACACACCGGCTATAGTATCTGAACATGTGATTGATCTGTTGTTGTATGAATTGTTTTGCTGATGAATAGCCAGCCTTTGCGGTTAGCGTTCTTGTGTTGTCCTGTATTGATTCCCAAGGAACCATACCATCAATTCGTAAATGCTTTAATACTTTTCCGATTGTTCCGCAGATATTGGCAATCCTTGGATTTTCAGGATTGCCGTGTGTGTGCCAGTGAAACTTGTTGATATCTCTGGATGAAATTATTTGATAATATATCTGACGGATACCCAATGGCCAAAAATCTTTGATATTATTCATAGCCTTCATGATATCGTCACCCTTCGCCACCTGGTCTTCTGTCCACGACCATTTAGCCCGTTTACTCCTGGTATATTCGTCAAGTTTCAGAATAATATTTTCATCTTCCAAAAGTTGAACCTTGCTTAAACTTTTCACATTATCACCGGCTAACCTGTCGTGCATATCTTTAAAGTATTGTTGCGCCTGATTCATCAGCATATATTTTATCCTTTACCATGATGAATTATACCCCCTGCTCGCCGGTAGTCGCTGTGAATCACCACGTTTAGGGGGGATATTACTCTTATTTATATTCAGACAAGCTGCCTCTGCTGCGGTTTCTGCTGTGGTTTAGCTTCCGGCATTAGTTTTCTTCTGACAGCGTTTCTGCTCGTAATAACCCTATATCCGTCTGATTCAAACTCTACCAGGATCGAGTTCTTACGGCCTCTGGCTAAAACTCTGCAATGAGTTCCTTTACGAGATGGTAGTTTGGATTTCCAAAACCAAAAATGATTAAATGAATTCATAAGGGTATCCTCTCTAATTACGCCTGGCATCTTTGAAAATGTTCTGGCCCTGCTTTTAGCACCAGCGACAAGAACCGTGTGCGATCAAAATTATCCGGCATAAACACATCCTCTTTTAACTGCTATCTCAAGATTTTCTTTCGATATATCGCAACCATTAGCGTTTCGATTGAGTTTTGCAGCAGCCAGAAGAAACGTGCCGGTACAACAAAACGGATCAATGACAGATGCACCCTCATTTGTCGTGTGTCTTATGAGCCGCTCCGCTAATTCAATTGGTTTTTGCCATTCATGATACCGATCCCCAAGCCTGCCATCTGGTGCGTTAATGCTTTGTACGGCCCACTGTTCAGATGTTAAATCAATATTCAGGTCTCCAGAATTCTTCATGCGATAGAATAGAATTGCCTGGTAATTGAGTTTATACCGTTCTTTTGGGTTCTGGCCGAGAGTGTTTTTATACTCCCAAACGAGCATTTGAGTAGGGGTTTCGATATTCAGATATGCCTTAACTTCCTCTGGATATGCGCCAATAAATACAAAGGCGAACCCAGTATCCTTGACTTTATTCAATGCTGCCGGAAGCCATGACTGAGCAAACGCTAAAATATCATCAACGTCTGTGGAGTACGGAGGATCTGTGATTAATAAATCAATGCTATTGTCTTTAATGTCGGATAGAAAATCAATTGCATTTGTGCATTGTACTTTTGGAATGTTTCTAATTTCAGATTTTAGTGTGGTTTCGATTGCCTCTTTTCGCTGATTAATAAGCTCTTGCTTAATTTCTCGCTTTTCTGCCTGGATTTCATGCGCAATTTCGAGGATTTCTTTTTCTCCCAGCGCAATACGGTCTATCGGTCGGTGTTTGTCGGTGCCGGATAACTCTGACAACTGATGCACTGCATCAGTTCCAATTGCTCTATTGATAGCTGATCTTATAGTATTAACACTCTTCCCTGTTTCCTCCGCCAACTGTCTTGATGCTTCGCTGACAGACTTCGCAACACCAGCTTGTATTCTGGACTTTGCCTGATTGTACAAGCTGAGTCTGCAAAGCGGTATTAATTTTTCAAGTTCTTGCAATTCTTCAAGATTGTTAGGACAAGCGGCCATATTTTGTACCCCCCTTAGATTGCTGAAACTCGCTCCCGATAGTAGCCTCTGCGGATTTTATACGCCTTCTCTTCTGCCAGTTTTGCATAAACTTTCTGCATTATTTCCGGATGATTTTGGCGAAACCAACACGGCTGAGAACAACTCCAGCCATGGTGATGAACCTCTGGACACTCAAGCAATAGTTTAAAAATCGTGTTAATATAATCACGCTGAAGATATGGTAATAGCTTCTCTATCGGCCTTTTCCGCAGCAGAAAAAATCTCTCTCGGTCGCAGTCGCAGATCGGATATTGGATGATTTTGCACCATTGGCGATCCAGGTTTTGGACATCAACGAGCGCGGTTTTGCCGATCTGGTAACAACCCTCTATTTTTGATTTCATGATTCACCCCCCCTCTCATTGAATTGTAGAATTTCCAAAAATCCGTTTCGAGTATGCTTTCAGGACTTCATCACGATCAGAGCGCCGTTCGCACGCCTGGCAGAGCGCCGCAAAAACTTGAAGCTGCCGTCCCATGAAGGCGGCCTGGACTGGTACGGCTGTTGTCGCCGGTTTCTGGCATAAACTACAAGTGTCGTTTGATTTAAGCATTATTTTCTTCCTTATATTGTGTGCCTGTCCACTGTGCAGGATTGAAATTTGCGTTAAGTGATTCGTAGAAAGCCTGGACATCGGACAGATAACCAATGCCTGTTACTTTGCGTCCGTCCGATAGAGAAAAGTTTTCTGGCAATTGAAACCTCTCAGCAAGAAGTCTCAGTACAGAGTCCCAAGTGACGTGATTATTCAAAATCAGTTTGGGATACGAAAGGATAGCTGAGCTGGGGATTTTACTTACTAAGGTATTATAATAGGTAAAATCCGCAGGTTTGCTATCCTTTCCCGTCATAAAGTTACTAATGCGGCTTTTTTCGTATTCAGAATATTTTTTTTCATATTCAAGATTTCCGTTTTCGATGTTATTCTTTATCATTTCATGTACTTGCCTCATTTTATCCAAATCCGACGATAAACAGACACCAAGCATCCAGGATGTTGCTCTGGTTGTGATTTTGAAAGCATCGACAAAAGGCTCCAATCTGTTGAGTATTTCACTGATAGCAGGTTCAGCAACTTTGTTTCCGCGTTGTCTGTTCACTTTAAATTGAGGTAAACCGAATTCAGTAGCAGGAAAATCTTTGCCGACAACTATAACTGTTCTGCCGCCTTTGACTGGCCTAACACGATGAAGCGCCTGGATGAGTTCAGCCGTTCCGGTGTTCACGATCCACTTAATCCGGTCAGAAGGTTCAGTAATGAGGCTCATGGCGTGATCAAAAAGTCCACCAATGTTCGGAAATGGTGTCCCCATTGCAATCACGGCGGTACAGTCGCCAAACTGATTGACACCACGGCTTCCTCCCCAGAAATGGCAGGTTGCTATTTCACGATCTGGCAACACATCCGCAGCCAGTCTCTTCACGGTTTCTTCAGCTACCATGTGCGTGACAATCAGGATTTTTTTATCTGTAGGTTGTAGGAAATCAAGTCCGGACTTGAGCATGTCAGCGATCTGCTTATCACTTTTTCGGCTCATTAGCTTTTTGCCTGATGCTTGTTTAATGTGCGCCGTGCGTAGTCCCGGCATCTCTACCTTGCCTTGAATGTGCGTGAACTTACGTTCAAACAGGCTTTCTATTTCTACCAGGTTGCCGGTAGCATCCAGAGCAATTATCCGTCCTGCATATTGTGGCAATCGTTTTTTGAATGATATGAATTTAGCCGGGTGTATCCGGTCTTTCCTGAATCGGACGTAGTAACCAGGATCGGCACTTACAGCTCCCTGTAACCAGTTCAGCGCCGTAAGGTCAATGTGTTCTTGATAATAGAGTCGCTTTAGATATTGTGGATATTTTTCTTCCGGTAACTGATAAAAAAAAGATAACTCACGATCAAAATGATCCACTTCATCAGGTGAGATACCAGAAATATCGAACAACCCAGGCTGTTTGCTCCATGGCGATTCAGGCGGTGCGCCTGCCGTGTAAATTCTTGACAAATCATACTTAGAAGCCTTTGCCGTTTCTATCGCCGCCAGTTGCGCCGGTATAACTGCCATTAGCTTATTCATAATGGTACGGCCTTCGGGGGATAATTTAGACTGAATGCGCTCCATCGCTCCCAGATTGCTTGAGAGCTTCTGCAGAAAGGTTTTCAGTGGTGATTCATCTACAATCAGCAGTTTGAATTTTCTTAAATCCAATTCGAGAGACATCGCATGGGTCATCAGCCACAATCCATCGGATTTCTTCAAACTGTTGAATTGGTTGATATACTCACACGATTTATCTCTTTTGAACGTACACCGTGAGCAAACGAGTATCCCGGGGGGATAACCGGCCTTACTGGCAGTCTGAACCTTATCGAACCGAGTGCAATTATCGTTATTGCGGCCTTGAAGCATGTATATCTGGTCAGGGTTCTTTGCCTTCGATTTTGCCAGTTCGAACAATTCAGCATTCAACTTATGCTCCGGTGTGGCAATGGCGACTTTGCCTAATTCATCGCCAAGCACTTCAAGAAGGACTGTATGCGTTTTGCCAGCTCCCGGACTAAGCGTTATATAAGTGTCTTCCTTCACATGAAAAGCCGCTTGTAGCTGATCTCGCGCCGCCTGAATAGTGATTCTTTCACTATCATCTATTAGTGTTTCATCAGCGTTAAAATCATCTGATAAGTTACCAGGCAACCACTCACTGGCAGGAAGTCCAATAATGTTTCCCATCTCGTTGACTTGTCCAGCTTTACATGAATTCTGATGATGACATTTTAATCGGCCTGCTTGGGTAATCCACGGTCTCCCATCCGATCTACCGCATATTAAACAGGTTTTTAGCTGTAGAATTTCCCCTCCTGAAATCTGCAAACTCCTAAACTCAAGTCCGGCCTGCTCCGCAAGAAACGCAATGGGTTTGCGGGATTTTTGAAGTGGGAATATCGGCTTATAGATGGTATCTGCAAGCGCAGCGCGTGTCTTAAACTTTTGCAAGAATGCCGTCCACGGCTCAGGGGTAAAGCAGGTTGGTAGGATTTCGTTTAACCATTGTAGCGAGGTTTTTAAGTCAATTGTGTTGGATACGAGAGCAAGGTAGTCGTTTTCGTTCATAAGCCAAAGATCATTCACATCTTCCAGCCGGTGTATGTGCCGATCAAGAATAGCACCCTGGTTCGTGTGATTACGATTGGCGAACATCCGGTAAAATGCTTTTTTTGTATGCGGTGAAGCGTCAATCATTGGATAGTCAGGACTGCTTATCCACGCATTGAATGCCTTCTGTAGCTCTGCCGATACAAGATATGGCCAGCAGAATCTTAATCCTTTACCACTCAAAAAAATAATCAGACCAATTTCAAGTCCGTATTCGCAGATTATCCGCAAGAATTCGCGTCCTGATTCGAGATTAGCTGCAATATTTGAATGATGGTCTTTGCCGGGTGCTTCAATGTCCAGAATCAACCACGGATAGGGTTTGCCTGTCGAGTCCGTCCAGGTAGGCTTCAACCATATCGCTTCAACCCCTGCATCAAAGCGTTTCGGTTTGATCTGAGCGCAGAATGGGATCAAACCAGACAGGGGGATTGTGTGCCACTTTGGTTTTTTGACAAATTGGCCTGGCTTGAATTCAACTGTTAGCAGTCGGAATTCGCCGGTGTTCATGCGATACTCTTGCGTTTAGACCAGGACACTGAGGCGAGACTCTTTAGCCATGATGTAAGCGAAAGAATAGGGTAGCATTTTTGACCGCCAATTGTGAAGGCACCTTCCGGCCCTGTTTTTTGAGAGTCCCGATTTGCCATGAATTTAATACTGTACAGATAGCCGGTGAACTTCGGGATGGATCTGCGAGGTACTACTGTGGATGGCCAGCTTGTTGCCATAGAATCAATGACTGCATATATCTCAGCCAGCTTTACATCGGATTCTTCTACTTCTTTTAGTGCGTATCTCATTTTCTACTCTCTTTCCGGCGACGCTGCACAAAAAAAGGGCAGCTATCCCGATGATAAAAAAATCGGAACGCTGCCCTATGGCAACACTCAAGAAAAAAAATAGAAGCACGCTCTGGCACTTCTGTTTTTAAAATAAACGTGAATCCCTTAAATGTCAAGATATTTTTTTAAATATTGTGAAAATTAAGGATGGTGTGTAATATCAAGCACTTTTTAGGTTGGGGATGGTTTTTGAGAGGTTATTCATCTTCTCCATATCTTTTATGGCCGATCTCAATCGGTCTGCGGTGACATGGCTATATCGTTCGGTGGTGGTAACATTTGCATGTCCCAATAGCTCCTTCACCCGGTATATATCAGCTCCAGATTCGAGTAATCGGCTGGCGTGTGTGTGTCTTAAAGAATGAAATATGCATTTAAGCCTGTTATCATCAATGCCGGTATTCAGTCCAAGATTAGCTACAACATCATCAAATGTTTTGCTTATATGCTTGATCTTATTCCCATTTCGACCAGGAAATACCAGCGCATCAGGCCCGGATTTTGATATATCATAAAACACAGACTTAACTCTACCCGTCATATAAACAGTGCGATTTTTACCAGATTTAGTATCCATCACAGATATGGATTCACGAATAATATCAATATTCTGCCACTGTAATCCAGCTATTTCTGAAAATCTCATACCTGTGTCTAATGAAATCACCGCCATTTGATGTGTTGTTGCCGAACGCTTTTGCAATTCGTCAAGCAGATTATCACACTCAGTTGGCGTTAGATATCTCTGCCGTATATTATCAAATTTAGGGATTTTCACATTCATAGTTGGACTGTCGCCAGACACGACACCGGCACGGCGTGCATGGTTCCATGTTTGCCGGATCGTAGCGAAACAATATTGAATCGTTCGCGGTGATCTGCCAGCGTCAAGCAGATTTTTCTTGATGCGCTCGATATGAAAACTTGAAATGTCTTTTAACGGAATGTTCCCGACAACAGGGAAAATCCAATTGGTTCCGTGTTGCTCTTCTTTAATCCATGTGTCCCGTCCCTTATGCGTTTTCTGGATGGGCAGGTATTCATTTTCAAAAAAGGATTTAAATGTGATGTTTGCGGCTTCGATCTGAATCTTTTCTCGTTCTTTAGAATCACGCCGCGCATGTTCGATCGACAGCTTTTCTTTTAGTGTAAATGGTGGTGTACTTGTTGCCTGATTTTGTTTCAGTTCGGCCAGTATCAGGAATGCTTTTTTAGCACTCATGCCCTCAGAGGCCCATCCTAACGGTTCGTCATATCGCCTGCCATTGAACTGGTGTCGGATTACGAAATATTTATCTTTGCCAATGCCGTGACGTCTTTGTTTATGTTCGCGGAATCGAACACTACCATATTCCGAATTTTGCCATTTCATTTGGATGCTCTTCAAAATATCCCCGTGTGTAATTCTGTCCCCACTCTGTCCCCACTTTTCATCCGATGTATAAGGATTCTAACGGATAGTTTAGGATGGGATATAACACCGTATCACTTGTAATGTCAATAATTTATTGTTGGCTAAGGAAACTTCAGGAAATGTTAGGAAATGGCCTAAAATAGACTGAAAATCCCCGTGTGGGCGGTTCGATTCCGTCCCTCGGCACTTGAAAAATCAAGGGGTTACAGCGAAAAGCTGTAACCCCTTTTTTATTGTGACAGATTTTATCCAGCATTTATCCAGCGTTTTAACCTGTCGTATAATTTTGCCAGTCAAAAAAGTATCGCAAAGATAAAAAGTTTGGCACCCGTTTTTATTCAAATTATTTTCCTGCATACCCCTCCGAATGTCCCTTATGCGCTTCAAAATTCTGAATATATCTGTACGCCGTGTTTTATTGCATTTTAGGATCAGTAAAGCTTCCTCGGCGCTTTGCTGAAATTGAAACTCCCGGTGATCGTGTATTCCGTTCAGTGATCATAATATTATTGTGGGTGATCGTGTGTTTTGAATTGATGTAAACGGGAATTCCGGCTTGAGCGACAAAATCGGCGGATGAGTATTTTTCAGACCGCTGGCTTTCGTCGAGAACCACTTCAATGTGGCACTCCCTATCTTTCTGGCTTCGATCTTGGCTTTGGCAGTCGGGGCGCTGGTAATGAAGATAGTCATGCCCGAACAAAGATTTATGTCCTGGCGATTATTGAGCTTGTGAAAATGGCTTTTGCGGCTCTGCAACTCCGCATAAAATGCGAAGTTCAGGTTTCCTGCCCATATAACATCGTGATGTGTCTATCCAAAAGCATACTGAAC
>JBAXVB010000109.1:0-11069 GCA_037129415.1 Deltaproteobacteria bacterium | reverse complement strand
ATGTGGTGGAATTTCTCACAGACAACACTCTGGGGCGAATCTGGTATGAAATGACGCAGGGGGAAACCGGTCTGAAGGATTTTTGTCGCTATCTGGTGCGCCGACCTGCCGAAATTTTCCTGAAACCGGGCGAAGCTGCACCGGTACAGGCTGTCAGTGATGAAAACCTTTCCCAGGAAGAGTTGCTGAGGCATCCGGTCCACATCCTCTATCGTCCGCTGAAAGACCCACGAACCATACGGATGCTCGACCCGGCCTGCGGATCCATGCATTTTGGGCTGTATTCCTTCGATCTGTTCGAGAGGATTTACGACGAGGCATGGGAACTGGAACTGCGGTTGGGGGGAGCTGCCTTTGTCCGTGAAACGGGCTTTAAACCGCTTACCGAGACATATTCCGACAAAGAAGCCTTTCTGCGCGATGTGCCTCGCCTGATAATCGAATACAACATTCACGGCATTGACATTGATCCCCGTGCCGTGCAGATTGCTGGGCTATCCCTCTGGCTCCGCGCCCAACGGAGCTGGCATAATCAGGGGGTGAAACCTACCGACCGGCCGCGCATCACCCGTTCCAATATCGTCTGCGCCGAGCCGATGCCGGGAGAAAAGGAGTTGTTGCGAGAGTTCACTGCCCGCTTGGATGAGCCGGCTCTTGGCTATTTGCTGGAGCAGGTCTTCGATAAGATGCAACTGGCCGGTGAGGCCGGTTCGCTGTTGAAGATCGAGGAGGAAATTCGAGACATCATCGCCGAGGCTAAACGGCGCTGGAAGGCAGTGCCAAAGCTCAAACAGATAGGGTTTTTTGGTGATGCGACAAATAAACCGGAGCAGGCCGAATTGCCGATAGACTTCACCGGCATTACCGATGAACGATTCTGGGAAGGGGCAGAGGAAAAGCTCTATCAGGCTTTGCAGGAGTATGCCGAGGTTGTAGGAGATCATGGGTATCAACGGCGGTTGTTTGCAGAGGATACGGCGAGGGGGTTTGCATTTATTAACCAGTGTCGAAAGCGTTATGACGCTATCTTGATGAATCCCCCTTTTGGAGAGGCATCATATAATACAGGAGGAATTATTGAGAGTAGATATGCTCACTGGAACTCAAATCTTCTTTGTGCTTTTCTTGAACGGGGATGGAATTGGATAGATATCGGTGGTTGTGTAGGTATAATTTTTGATAGAACAGCGATTGTTAAGAGTACTTACGAAAAATTCCGCAGATATTCTCTTGTTGTTGATGATCGTTTGTTTGGAATTGTTGATTTGGGCTGGGGAGTTCTTGATGCAAATGTAGAGGTTACTACCATAGTTCTTCACAGATCAACAGCGGGTTATATTTGTACAGCTACTGATCTGCGAACAGTACCCCCAGACAAGAAAGGCGAAATACTGCTCAATAGAATGAGCTTACTACAAAAAAACATAATAGATGACTTTGTATTTGTTAGAGCACACAATTTTAATAAGTTGCCAAATGTTGTTATTGGTTATGATTTCCCTATTTTTCTGCAAAGGGCTTTTTCAAAAATAACTTCTTTAGAGGACAATGGATATAAAGCTTATCAGGGGCATGCTTTAAAATCAGAAAAACACTTTAGAGTTTGGTGGGAAGTAATGCTATGTGAGAATAACTATTCTATTCAACGTTTATTTAATGGAGCCGGTTTTTCTCCTTATGGCTGTGTGCTTCTTGACACTGTTATCTCACCTTGCAAACTTGAAGATTTACCAAAAGATACCGCCACCGTACTTAGAAATACAGGATTTCAGGGGGTTCCAGGTCTATGTTTTGGCAAACGGGGTGACTATTTTTGCACTCACATTTTACCCGCTGGACATGTCTTTACTGTTGAAGGGCAAGCAATACCGATGAAGCAAACAATAGAGTCGTTCGAGCTTATAGGTTTTCTTAATACACCTCTTGTTAGATTCTCTTTAAATAAATATTGTGGGCAACATAAATACTCTGGATATGTGAATCTATTACCTTTTATGCATCTTCCTGAGACATTAATTATTTCAGAAATGGTGTATACAGTTATAAAATACAGAGCAATAGCTGGACAATATGATGAATTACAACATTTTTTTATTCCAACTATAAAAGGTAATTCCATCGCCGTTTTTGCAATCAATATTAGTAATGCCATTAACGTTGCTATATCAAAAGCAACGGATTGTGAGGAATACTGTCATCAGCAATCATTGCTTGCCTTTAATGTGTCGCCCAGTGAAAAAAAGCTAATCGAAGATTTCCGTAATAGACAACCAATACCTGAATCGCCAATTGAAGATACATCTTCTAACGATGATTGCACATGGTTTGCTGCTCACTCTGGAATTTCAATTTCATTAGGATCTATTTTGGGCCGTTGGGACATCCGCTTTGCCACAGGCGAAAAGCCTCCTCCTGAACTTCCTGATCCTTTCGCCCCTCTTCCTGTTTGTTCCCCTGGAATGTTGCAGAGCACTGAAGGTCTGCTTGCAGAACCCCAGGATGTGCCTGCCGACTATCCGTTCCGCATCTCCTGGTCAGCTATTCTGGTGGATGAAGAAGGCCATGCTGAAGACATCGTCTCCCGTGTTCGAGAAGCAATTGAGGTCATCTGGAAAGAGAAGGCTGGCGACATCGAGCATGAGGCGTGCGAAATCCTCGGTGTCCGCTCACTCCGCGACTACTTTGCCAAACCCTCTGATTTCTTTGCCGACCATCTGAAACGCTACTCCAAGAGCCGACGCCAAGCGCCGATCTATTGGCCTCTCTCCACCGCGTCCGGTTCCTATACCCTCTGGATATATTACCACCGCCTGAATGACCAGACCCTCTACACCTGTGTCAATGATTTTGTCGAGCCCAAACTCCGCGACATTGCTATCGAGCTTACAACCTTGCGCCAGAATGGAATTGGTCGCAGCCGCGATGATGAGAAGAAGCTGGAAAACCTCCAGGATTTTGAGATCGAGCTGCAGGAGTTCCGCGACGAATTGCTCCACGTGGCCCGGCTCCCCTGGAAGCCAAACCTGAACGACGGCGTGCAGATCACCGCTGCCCCGCTCTGGAAACTCTTCCAGCTTCCCAAATGGAAGAAGACCCTCAAGGAAACCTGGGAGAAACTGGAAAAAGACGACTACGACTGGGCGCACTTGGCCTACAGCATCTGGCCCGACCGGGTGCGGGAGAAATGCAAGAAAGACAAATCTCTCGCCATCGCCCACAATCTGGAAGAACTTTACGAAGAGCCGCCCGCTTCGGCCAAAAAGAAGCGGAGTAAAAAGGCTGTGGTGGTTTAGGAGGAGGAAAATGAGTGAGTTTATTATCATGGGCGCATGATAATAAACTTTTATTTCCTGTAAAGTGCTATAAATACAAATTGTTGTATGTTCGTTTATTATCCGAGCCACTGGAGATGACTTGAAATCAAAATCCAAAAATAATTCTATCGTTTCCCAACAATCTGCAATTGTTCAGAATTTATGCTCTAAGGATGAAACCATTCGTTTTGAGTCAAAACGGGTTTCCGGAAAGATGGTTCATAAGGCTCTGGAAACAGTTGTGGCCTTCGCAAATACCGAAGGTGGGTTCTTGGTGCTCGGTTTGGAAGATTTTAAAAAAGCCAAGGGGGTTGACCGTTTATTCGGGATTCAAGAGAACCCGGAGGCAGTTGATGAACTACGCCGAAAAGTGGAGCACAGCATTATCCCTCGGCTTGATGAAGTAATCTGGCGTAGTATTCCCTGCGTCCTGCGGGATGGCGCCGAAGGATCACTTGTTGTCGTGGAAGTAATGAAGAGCGCCAAAGTTCACTCTGTTGTGGAGGATGGCACTTGGAAGCGACTCGAACACGGCATCAGTGAAATGACCGCAAGAGAGGTGAATGAGCTTTGTTTTGCCCGTGGAGTGATAAGCGCAGAAACCGAGACCGTTCCGGCGCCTTTTGAATTGCTTGATAATGAATATTGGAAAACCTACTGCCAAACAAGGAAGCTGACAACTGGAGATATCGGCGACAGAATGTTTCGTATTGGTCTTGCCAGGAAACAGGGTGGAACCCTGCAACCGACCCGCGCGGCAGTCCTTTTGTTCGCCGAAGATCCGTCCGGAATCATGGCATGTAAGGCGGCAATCCGCATATTCCATTATACCGGAACGCGAATTGAACATGGCCCGGTGCCAAATCTTATCAAGACTCCCAAGACCATTTCAGGCCCGCTTATCCGTCAAATTGAGTATGCGTATGATTATGTCATCAATGAGATTGTCGGTGGTCTGAAATTGGCTGCCTCCGGCTTCGAAACGGTTCATCTTTATCCGACCCGTGTTATTAAAGAGGCCATTACCAATGCGGTTATTCACCGCGATTACCATATCAACCGCGATATCCATATCCGCATTTTCGATAACCGTATAGAAGTTGAAAGCCCTGGCCTTTTCCCTGGAGCCATAAGGCCGGAGAATCTGGAGACAGCGGGTTCTTTGAGCCGCAACGCCCTGATAGTCAATCACCTGCGGGAATTTCCCATTCCACCAAACATTGATGCTGGCGAAGGCATCCGCATGATGTTCTCCACCATGCGAGCGGTCGGCTTGTACCCGCCAATGTACTCCACTCGCCCTTTCCTCAAGCAGGATGGGGTTATGGTCGTCCTTCTGAATGAAGAACGTCCACCTATTTGGGAACAGGTAAGCGATTGGCTCGATCGCAACCGATTTATGACGAATGCTGATCTCTGTAAAATCGCCAATATTGATACACTGGCGGCATCAAGGCTTTTTTCCAAGTGGGTTATAAAAGATATGCTGATTTCAGACAAATCCAAAGGAAAGCGCGGAACAAAATATTATAAGCCAGGCCAGGCAGTTGAGCAGTTATCTCTCTTTTTATTATCCGACCTCGAAGATAATAAAAAGGATGAATGGGGAAATGGCTGATGGTTATAGATAGTTATAAAAGCGGTTATCCGACAAAATGGGCCACGCTGCCGAAGTATACTGCGAACGGGTATAATCTTAACTTTTGAACCCCCACCCCAACCTCCCCCGCTGGGGGAGGGCGCACCGTGGGGGCGGGGCTTTTGCCCCCTGCCGGGAGTTTGGACATTTACTCCCCCTCCCCTTGCGGGAGGGGGTCGGGGGGTGGGGGAGACTGGGATGAAACCACGAAATCCTCTTAATATTTATGCAAAAGAATTGCGAAATTACAGCACTGACACAGAGCGCCTGTTATGGCGGCATTTAAGAAATAGTCAGCTTGAAGGTGTCAAGTTTCGCAGGCAGCAGCCGATTGAAACATATATTGTTGACTTCGTGTCCTTTGAAAAAAGGATTGTCATAGAGCTTGACGGCGGACAGCACGCAAAAAATTTGGAGTACGACGAGCAAAGAAATGCTTGTCTGCGTGCAAACGGATTTATTGTATTACGATTTTGGAATAACAATGTAATTCAAAATACTGAGGGAGTCCTTGAGGTTATCAGGGGGCATTGCCTGTAAGTTACTTCCCCCACCCCCCGACCCCCTCCCGCAAGGGGAGGGGGAGTAAATGTCCAAACGCCCTAACAGTAAAGGCGAGTCGAGCAATATATACTGTCAACGGTCATAATCTGAACTTTTGAACCCCCCACTCCAACCCTACACCGCTGGGAGATGGAGTTTATGGAAAGTTCAAATTATGCCCGTTCGCAGTATGGTATTAAATGATCGGCAGAAATCATTGATGAATTCTCTTCAGTCTGACACAGCGCTCAAGCTGGCTGACTACCGAGACCAGTTCGCTGGTGAAGTATCCGAACGGCAGGCGCGCCGTGATCTGAAGGAATTGGTAGAAAATGAATTTCTTGTCGCTCCTGGGCGTGGCGCTGGCGCCAAGTACAAGCGGACAAACCAGCCATGGAAACCATAGAACCGGACATAACCGGACATAACAGGACATAAATGCTCTTTCTGGCTATGGCCATGTAATTTTATAACCACTTTGAATTGCAGTTATTTACATTTGTTGTTAGCCAGATGGTCCGGCCACAATAGGACATAACCGGACATAACCGGACACAAAGAGAGTCATTTATGAGCATTGCCGAATTCATTCAATCAGATATTTTTCTTCCCCGGCTGAGGCAGAAGGGTTGCCTGGTCATTTATGATCCGGATTTGCGGTACCGGGAGATTTGCCTCAATCTGGCCAGTGAAACGGTCACCGTGGTCGATGCCACGGAAAACGGCCTGGAAAGTCGTATTGACGCACTGCGTGAGCTGCGTTCTTTCGGGCTGCCGAATACGACCAAAGAAGGGGTGCTGGTGTATGTTCCGGTGAGTGCGCCGATTACAGACAAAGAGAAACAGCGTGATCCATTCGCCATCTATTCCGTTTGCGGGAGTGTGTTTCCGGATGGCGCCGGCGATGCGTATGAACAGATATGTCTTCTGGCAAAACCGGACCATGCCACCGGGATTCGCAAGGTTTTTGCTGCAAACCCGTCACCATCATTTGCAGTGATAGACGCTATAGATGTCGGTGCAAACTGGCCGAGTCTGCGGGCTTTGCTGAAAATGGAATCGGCAAATGATATTCTGCTTGCACTGCTGTCGCCCAACAGCCTTCAGGAACGCGCCCTGAAAGGCAGCGACACCTGGATTCAGGAAGGGCGCGAGTTTCTTCGTGCAATGCTTGGACAGGAACTGAAAACCCGTTCCAAAGCATGGTCTGCCATAGCAGATGAAGTCTGGCGGTTTGTGCTTTTCAGCGAATTTGTATTCGATCTGCCAGTTGACCTGCCGGATTCGCTTGTTCCGGTACCACATGCGCCAAGTGAGGCACGGCCCTTGGTGGAATACTTGTGCGATAGACTGCGGAACGATCAGCGCACCCGATCACATTATATCGACAGGGCGGAGAAGATTGAAGCTGATCTTGGGCTGCCAGCCGCGTGCAGAGCCATTGAGGACCTTGGTGATCGGGATACTTTCTCGTTTGAGGAACGGACTTTTCTCAAGCAAGCCATAGCTGCACTTATGACTGAAGACATGGATCGCGTTCGTCACATCCTTGCAGGCCGGAAAGATTCGGTCTGGCTGGGTAAGGGAGAGAGCCAAAGCCAGTGGGGTCTGGTGGAGGCGGCGCTCAGTTTGGTAAGTGTTTGCGGTGACTATGATCGCCAATTGGGAGAACACGTTCGAACACAAAGCGCCCTGTTGGACTTCTACACCGGAAGTCTGCGCAATGCAGACAGCAGGCAACGCGAATTTGAGCAGGCGGCCAGCTCCTTCCACGACGTTGACGACACGCTGTCGGAAATGATTCAGCACGCCCGAACCTGTTATAGAAAGCTGAGCGAAAAGGTTCAGTCGGTATTCGTGAAGCATTTGGAGGATCAGGGGTGGCCGCCAACTGGACGATTGGGGAATGCCGAGGTGTTTGACCGCTTTATCTCCCCACGGTTGCAGGAACGCGGGAGAAAGGTGGCGTATCTGATGGTGGACGCCCTGCGATATGAGTTGGGCGTTGCATTGGGGAATCGCCTATCCGAAGATGGATTGGTTGAGATTCACGCTGCATATTCTCAACTGCCGACCGTAACGATTGTCGGTATGGCAAGCCTTTTGCCGGGTGCGGCCGTTGACCTTGCTCTTTGCCAGGAAGGGGATAGCTTGATCCCCAAACTTGGTGGAATAGCGGTCGGCACTGTGGCTCAGCGCATGGGACTGCTCCGCAGCAGGTATGGGGATCGTTTCGACGAAATGAGATTGGACGAATTTGTAAGGAACAAGAAGGTTAACATTGCCTCCACGGTAGATTTGCTGGTACTTCGCAGCGTGGAGATTGATGATTACCTGGAGACTAACCCGGAAAATTCGCTGAAGCTGATCCCGGACACGATCAGCCGGATCAGGGCGGCCCTGCAGAAGCTTCGCGATAAAGGGTTCCATGATGTTGTAATCGCAACGGACCACGGCTTCTATCTGAATGCTCAAGCCGAGGCAGGGGATGTATGCGCCAAGCCGATGGGGACATGGCCGGTCAGCACATATCGATCCATGCTGGGCAAAGGTGGGAGTGACGGTGACAGCGTCATTCTGCCCTGCGACAAAGCTGGAATCCGGGGAGATTATGCCAACTTCGCAACGCCGCGCAGCATGGCGCCCTATCGGAACGGGCTGCTTTACTTCCATGGCGGAGCATCTCTGCCGGAAGCAGTTGTTCCGGTGTTGGTGGTGAAACTGGAAAGCACGTTTCAGCCGCATATCCGCCAGTTCAGCGTCGAGCTCTCCTACAAGGGAGGGGCAAAAAGGATCACGACCCGTCGGCCTGTTGTTGAAGTTATCCCCCGTGCGGAAGATCTTTTTTCGCGGCGCTCCGATTTTGAAATAATGCTGGAGGCGCAGGATGCAAAAGGGAATGTTGTGGGAGAGGCAAAACCGGGTGGGGTAGTGAATCCGGCAACCCGGACCATCACTCTGAAACCTGACAAATGCGAATCCATCACCCTCTGCATGCTTGACGATTTTGAAGGAAGTTTCACCATCAAGGTGCTTGACCCTTCTACCCTAAAGTCCTACAAGGACTTGAAACTTGAAACGGACTATACGGTGTGACATCTGGAACCTCTCGATAAGAAATTGAATGCCATATTTGACGGCAAGGCGCTTCGCAAGGATCTCCTGCATCGCATTAAAAAGGGGACCAACGTCCCAACTTTCGTGCTGGAGTTTTTGCTTGCCCGCTATTGTGCGAGCAGCGACCAGGCTGAAATAGACGCGGGGATGGATGCCGTGCTTGTGACACTCCAGGACAATTATGTCCGACCCGACGAGGCGAATGCAGCCCAATCCAAGGTCGCAACCAGGGGGAAGCACCGTTTCATAGACAAAGTTCATGTGCGTTATGTGGAGAAAGAAAAGCGGCACTGGGCATCCCTGGAGAATTTCAACTCTCAGCGTATCGCCATCAACCAGAAATATTACAAAGACAATGACCGGCTCCTGGAAGGCGGGATATGGGCGGAGGTAGTAATTGCCCACAACGACATCGAGGATGATGATTACGCCTTTTATGTGGAGGATCTGCGGCCGATCCAACTGAGCCGCTTCGACTTCGCCCGCTATGGTGAAGGACGCAGCCAGTTCAGCCGAGATGAGTGGCTGGATCTGATTCTGCGCTCCGTTGGTCTGGAGCCAAGCAAACTTAGCAAGCGGGTTAAAATTCACTTCATTACCCGGTTAGCCCCATTGGTGGAGCCTAACTTCAACTTTATCGAACTGGGTCCACGCGGGACGGGTAAATCCTATTTCTTCAGCGAGTTCTCCCCCTATTCAACACTGGTCAGCGGAGGGCAGGCGACCAAGGCAACGCTTTTTTACCACAATAACAGGAGAAAAGTCGGTCTGGTCGGCTTCTGGGACACGGTAGCCTTTGACGAAGTCGGCGGGATAAAGATCAAAGACCCGGACACCATCCAGATCATGAAGGACTTTATGGCAAACGGACGTTTCTCCCGTGGGGTAGAGGTCATTGCAGACGCCAGTCTGGCATTTGTCGGCAATATCGACCTTTCCGTTGATCAGATCGTGAAATCCTCGGTATATGATTTGTTCCAGCCGCTTCCGCCGGAATTCGATCTGGCGGTTATGGATCGTTTTGCCTGCTATCTTCCCGGTTGGGAAATGCCGAAGAACAGCAGCGAATTTCTCACCAGCAAATACGGTTTCATCACCGATTATCTGGCCGAAGCTTTTCACTATGAATTTAAGCACACGAACCGTTATGAGGAGGTTAATAAACGGATTCGCCTGGGAAGATCCATTGAGGGTCGTGATGAGAAGGGGATCAAGAAGACGGTCTGCGCTCTTCTGAAAATACTCCATCCTTCCGGCGTTCCCACCGATGAAGAGTTTGAAGAGTATGTGGCGTATGCCGTCGAGTGCCGACGCCGCGTCAAGGAGCAGATGAACAAACGCAAAACTGATGACGAATTTGCGATGATCAATCTTTCATATATCAACAGCAAGGGGGACGATGTCGTTGTTTACTGCCCGGAATCGAAGAATGCGCCGGCTACACAACACCCTTCTCGCAGAACAATTGATCCATCTGTTTATACTCAGAAGCCTGTTGACAAGAAGACTGCCGTCATGGCATCTTCCGCTGACGCTGAGCCGAACCAGAAGCCTGAATCCGCAACATCAGAATCGCCCGGCATTTCGACCACCGGTGAGATCATCGGTGAGACCTGCGGTGATATCTGGCAGAATGAACAGCACTTCACCATTTTGTATGGCGATATTGGCTACAGTTACGAATCCATTGTCGGGTTTTATCTGAATGCAGTGAAGGAAGTCGTTGTCGAGGACCCTTATATCAGGGCCTCGCACCAGATACAGAACTTTGTACGCTTTTGTGAAACGCTGTTGAAAGCCCCAACCATCAAGAAGATCACTCTGGTAACAACCTCGGAAAGCAAGTTCCAGCAGGATGATACCCAGGATAAGCTGGAACAGCTCCGGCAAAGCCTGTTGGAGATGGATATTGTCCTGGAGATTACATTCAACCCCAATCTTCATGACCGTGAAATTCGCCTGGACAATGGATGGATAATCAAAATTGGCAGGGGGCTCGATTTCTACCAGAAACCTGGCAGTTGGTATGAGGTTGGGTCAAACGATTTGAGCATGAGGAAATGCCTTGAGACCAAGGTGGATATTTTTAAAAGGTAACCCTGGATGTTTATTGATGGGTTAGAATTCATTAAAATCGTTATCATCCATGGGGATAATATCATTGGGATGTACCTCTTTTGATTTAAGGAAAGTGCGGATTATGCCCGGTCGCAGTATAACAACAAACGCTAAAAGAAGCATGAATTTTTCAGAATTGGTCAATCAACCGTTGGCTTTATCCAGCGCATCCCTTACCTTGGCGGTAATATCCTGCTTCGAGAACGGTTTCTGAATGAAGTGTACCCCTACATCCAGCACGCCATGGTGGGCAATGACGTTGGCCGTATAGCCCGACATGAATAGGTGCTTGATGTTTGGGTTAAAGGGCAATATGTTTTTGGCCAGATCCGGGCCGT
>JBAXVB010000108.1:0-11076 GCA_037129415.1 Deltaproteobacteria bacterium | reverse complement strand
ACCGCCTCCCCCCAATACCGCGTAAAGCCGCACCTGATTGACAAATCTTGCAAGACGTAGCGAGATAAGCCCCTGCCTCGCGGAATACAGGGTGCGCTGGGCATCAAGTACGCTCAGATAGCTGTCGATGCCCTTCTGGTATCGCATCTCCGATCGGCTGTAAATAATTTCAACGGCATTCACCAAGGATTCCTGGGCAGAAAGCTGCTCACCCACGGTCCCACTAACAGCCAGCGCATCGGCAACTTCCCTGAAAGCCACCTGAATTGCCTTTTGATAAGAGGTTAGCACAATTTCACTTTCGATCCGTGCTGCGTCATAAGCGGACCATAGCCTGGCATCAAATATTGGCGTGACAATAACCGGTGCAAAATTCCATATTCCGGAGCCAGATTGGAAAAGCCCACCCAGGTCGCTGCTGGCGGTTCCAGCAGAAGCGGTCAGGGAAATACGGGGAAAGAGCGATGCACGGGCAGCCCCGATATTGGCATTGGCACCTTTAAGACGGTGTTCCGCCGCCAGAATATCAGGCCGATTCAGCAGAATTTCAGAAGAGATTCCGGCAGAAACAGCTTGTGGCCTCAGAATGTCAGACAGATTGGCGGAAAGCACATCCGCTGGTGCAGGCGATCCCAGAAGCAGATTCAGCACATTTTCATCCAGGGCGACCTGCTGGGTGAACCTGGCAATGTCTCCTCTGGCTGTATCCACTTGGGTTTGCGCGCGTTTTACATCCACTTCGGTAGCGAGTCCGACCTGATACCGACGGTTGATGATCCGGTAAACAGCTTGCTGAATCTGCAATGTGGTTTTGGCCAGGTTCAGGTTTTCATGATCCGCCGCAAGATTCAAATACGCGCTGGCAGTAGCCGCGATCAACAGAATCTGTGCGCTGCGCATGGCTTCATCCGATGCCAGATAAGTTTCCAGAGCGCTGTCTTTCAGACTGCGGATGCGGCCGAAAAAATCGATCTCCCAAGCGGCCGCGCCAAGATTGATTTTGTATTCTTCCTGGAGGGTGGCTACTTTGGACGACGACAGGTCCGCAGGATACCATTGATTGCTCATGCTGCCCGCCGCATTCAGTGTTGGAAACAGCTCGGCTCTTTGAATGCCATAGAGAGCGGCTGCTTTTCCCACATTCAAAACGGCAAGCCGCAGATCCCGGTTATTGTTCAGAGCCATCTCGATAATCTGTTGCAGTTTTGGATCGGTGAAAAACGCCTGCCAGCCCAGTTTCCATGCGGTTTGTGCTTCGGCTTCGGTTTGCGAATCTTTGTAGGCCGGTCCCTGCGGCCATTCTGGCGGAATCGGCGCTGATGGCTGCGTGTAGTTTGGAGCCAGGGAACAGCCGCCCATGAAAATCAACGCTACAAGTGAAAGTGCGATTTGCTTTCTCATGTTACCTCACCTCCTGGGCTGTGGAGGAGACAAGATCGTATTCAGTGGACTGCCCTTTTTCTTTTTTCGTGAATATTTTGGATATAAGGACAAAGAATAGTGGGATAAAAATTAGATCAATGAATGTGGCGGAGAGCATACCACCACAAACTGCTGTACCAATGGCGTTCATGGCGCCGGCGCCGGCGCCGGTGGCGATGGCCAGCGGCAGTACACCGAAAAAGAAAGCCAGGGACGTCATCATTACGGGTCGGAATCGTATTTTTACGGCACCAAGGGTTGCATCGATAAGACTATCGCCATGTCCCAACCGTTCTTTGATAAACTGAATGATCAGAATGGCGTTTTTTGTCGAAAGGCCAAGAGTGGTGAGAAATCCGATCTGAAAATAGACATCGTTGGGCAGTCCCCGCAATGAAGTGGCCAGGATCGCACCCAACACCCCCAGCGGCAGCATCAACAGGTTGACGAAGGGAATGGTCCAGCTTTCATACAGTGCGGCCACGCAAAGGAAGATGACGAAAATGGAAAAAGCGTAGAGAATAGGCCCCTGAGCTGTCGCCATCCGCTCCTGATAAGATAGTCCGTTCCAGTCAAAACCGATCCCCTGGGGCAACTTTGCCGCGATTTCTTCCATGGCGGCCATGGCCTCGCCGGTACTGTGACCTGGTGTTGGCTCGCCCCAGATATTGATGGATGGAAAGGCGTTGTAGCGCTCCAGCTTGGGAGACCCCTGAGCCCACCTGCATGAGGCAAAGGAAGAGAAAGGGACCATCTTGCCTACGCTGTTGCGGACATAGAGTTTTTCCAAATCCTTTGGAAGCATACGATAGGGGGCATCCGCCTGGGCATAGACATTTTTGACCCGACCGCCCTGGATAAAGTTGTTGACAAAGGCGCTGCCAAAGGCCGCCCCAATGGTGTTGTGAATGGAAGCGATGGGAATCCCCAGGGCCCCGGCCTTTTCCCAGTCCACGTCAATGTGGTATTCGGCCACATCTTCCATGCCGTTGGGGCGGACCCTGACCAGTCGCTGATCCTGCCTGGCCATGCCGAGGAGCTGGTTACGGGCCTCCATGAGTTTTTCGTGACCCAGACCGCCACGGTCCTGCAATTGAAAATCAAACCCGACGGCCATTCCCAGTTCGATGACCGGGGGGGGCGGAAAGGCGAAGACCATGGCGCCTGTTATCTGTGAAAACGCCCTCATCGCCCTGCCTGCAATGGCCTTGACCTTCTGGTCCGGCTGCTGGCGCAGCTTCCAGTCTTTGAGTTTGGCAAATCCCAGGGCCATATTCTGTCCATCGCCGCCAAAACTCGTCCCGGCAATCGACATGAAAGATCCCACCCCGTCTTTCTCATTCTCCAGAAAATGATCTCTTACCTTGTTCATGATTTTTTCAGTCTGCTCAAGGGTTGAACCAGGCGGCAGTATGGCCTGGACCAGCAGGATGCCCTGATCCTCATCCGGAATATAGGAGGTGGGCATTCGATGAAAGAGAAATCCCACTGCAGTTATAATCAAAAGGTACAACACAGTGTATCGCGCTGCTCTTGAAAAGGATCGTCCGACGATCCCCACATAGATGTCTCTGGTCCGTGCAAAAGTCCGGTCAAACCATCGAAAAAAAGGACGCAGGAAAAAGACCGTTTTATCCGCCGGTTCATGACCGGCAGGTATGGGCTTCAGGAATGACGCACAAAGGACCGGGGTCAGAATCAGGGCTACGAGTACAGAAAGGAGCATGGAAGCGATGATGGTCACGGAAAACTGGCGGTAGAGAACACCGGTGGAGCCCTGAAAGAAGGCCATGGGACCAAAGACAGCAGAGAGCACCAGACCGATACCGATCAGGGCGCTTGTGATCTCGCCCATTGACTTGGCCGTGGCCTCCCGGGGCGAGAGTCCCTCCTCGGACATGATCCGCTCCACGTTCTCCACCACCACGATGGCATCATCCACCAGGAGCCCGATGGCCAGCACCATGGCGAACATGGTCAGCATGTTGATGGAAAAACCGAAAAAACCAAGGACGGCGAAGGTTCCGAGCAGCACCACCGGCACGGCGATGGTTGGAATCAAGGTAGCCCGGATATTGCCCATGAAAAGATACATTATCACGAATACCAAAAGGATCGCTTCAAAAAGGGCCTTAGCCACTTCCTCGATGGCCACTTTGGTAAACGGCGTGGTATCGTAGGGATAAATCACTTTCAGGCCGGAAGGAAAGTAGCGGCTCATCTCCTCCAGTTTTTGTTTGATGTTATTGGCGGTATCCAGAGCATTTGCGCCGGCAGCCTGACGAATGGCCATGGCTGCGGAGGGTTTGCCGTTATAATAGCTCACGATATCGCTACGCTCGGCCCTTAGATCTGTCCGGCCAATGTCACTGATCCGGACCACCGAACCGTCCGGATTAGTACGGATGGGGATGGCGGAGAATTCCGCCGGGGTATGGAGCAGATGCTGAACAATGATGGCGGCGTTCAAACGCTGACCTTCCATGGCCGGCGCACCGCCGAACTGACCGGCTGAGACCTCTACGTTGTAGGCCTTGAGCGCCAGAATTACATCATCCATGGTCAGGTGATAGTTGGTCAGCTTGTCGGGGTTGACCCAGATCCGCATGCTGAATTGGGTGCCGAAATTCATCACTTCGCCGACCCCCCGTACCCTGGACAGTATCTTTTCAAGATTCGACTGGGCATAGTCCCGCAGGTCTTCGCCGCTCATGCTGCCGTCTTCCGAAGTCAACCCGACGATAATCAGGAAGTTTCTGGTGGATTTGCTGACTTTGACACCGGAGCGCTGCACCACATCGGGAAGGCTGGCCATGGCGAGCTGCAGCTTGTTCTGTACCTTGGACCAGGCGATATCCGGATCCGTTCCTGGGGCGAAGGTCATCTCGACGCGGGCTGCACCGGACGAAGAACTGGTGCCGGAGAGATAGAGCATATCGTCCAGACCGGTCATTTTCTGCTCGATGATCTGGGTTACGGTATTTTCCACCGTTTCCGCCGAGGCCCCAGGGAAAAAGGCATCAATGGCAATGGCCGGCGGGGCGATGGGAGGATACTGGGAAATGGGCATTTTGTAGATGGCCAGCCCACCGGCCGTCATTATGATGATAGCAATAACCCAGGCAAAAACCGGGCGGGCAAGAAAGAATTTCGAGAGCATCAGACACCTCCTTTACTTCGCTTTTGAGACTGGGCATCCGGGCCGGCCGGGGGTTTATTGTCGGTTTGCGTTTCATTAAAGGGAGCTGACTTCACCGTTGTGCCGGGCCGTAACATCATCAGTCCCTCGACGATCACCGGATCACCGGGAGCAAGACCGGCCGATATCAGCCATTTGTCGCCGATAGCCCGGTCAAGGGTGAGCGGGCGGAAAGCGGCCTTGCTTTCAGCATCCACGATCAGCGCAAAGGGATTGCCCTTGGAATCGCGGGAAACCCCCTGTTGCGGAATAAGAATCGCCTGTTCATTGACGCCTTCCTTGATCACCGCCTGGACGAACATGCCAGGCAGAAGAATGCCTTCCGGATTGGGGAAAACAACCCGCAGAATAACTGATCCGGTGGTCGGGTCAACAGTGACATCACTAAATTGCAAGACACCTTCCAGGGAATAGGGGGCGCCGTCTTCCTGGATGAGATTGACCTTATCCGTACCTGCTCCGTTCTTCTTGAGACGGCCGTCCTTAAGGCGGCGCTTCAAGGCCAACAAATCGGTGGTGGATTGGGGCACATCCACATAAATGGGGTCCAGTTGCTGGATGGTGGCCAGTGCTACGGGCTGATACGCTATCACGATGGCGCCGTCCGTAACATTGGATATACCGATGCGCCCTGAGATCGGCGCCTTCACCGCCGTGTATCCCAGATTGATTTGCGCAGCGCCCACGGTCGCCTTCCAGTAGGCCACATCGGACTCGGCCTGTTTCAAAGCTGCATACGCATCATCGTAATCCTGCTGGCTGACAGCGTTGTCGACCAAGAGATCATTAAACCGCTGCACCCGAAGCCGAATGGCTGGCACATTGGCTCCGGCCCTACCCAGGGCTGCCTTGGCGTTTTCCAAAGCCGACTGAAAGGGAGCCGGATCGATTTGATAGAGTACCTGGCCGGCTTTGACATCCTGGCCTTCCGTAAATAGGCGTTTCAAAATGAGACCGTTGACCTGCGGGCGGATTTCCGCAATGCGGTAAGCGGATGTGCGACCGGGCAATTCCTTGGTCAGCATGATTTTTTGAGTCGTTACCGATATCACGGCTACTTCCGGTGTGGGGGCAAGAGTTTTGACCGGTTTGCGTTCACAACCGGTCAGTCCATTACAGATACAAATCAGTAATAAAAACAAAATCACCCATCCTGCCGGCGGGTTACAAACGATATTACGGAGACGCATCGACAATTCCTCCAGATGGTTACAGGCATGAGCTTTTAAATCCATGGCTTCCTCAAATTCTCAGGGTTATATCAACCCTTTAAAAATAATGTTTAAAATCGTATCCGGATCTTCCGGATACGAATGTTTTTCGGGATTTTCGAGCCAGAGAAACAGAAATGCATTGCACAGGCTGTCGAGAGTGACAGCCAGAATGTAGGGTTCGGCGATTGGATGAAATCGCCCGGAGCGAATTCCGGATTCAAAGATTTCGGCAAGTTGCTGTAGAAATCGCTCCCGACGGTTGCGTATATCCTGATCCAGTCCGGTCATGATGTTGAAACTGGCTCCGCGTGTTTCGGCAAAATAGAGACGAATGGTGGCGGCTTTATCCCGGAACACCTCTCCTTTTGCCTGAACATAGTAGCGTAGTCTTTCGATTTCATCGCCTGCAGACTCAATGGCTTTCGAAAGCACTTTATGAAACCGGTCGGACAGTCCCAGAATCAGGGCTTTGTAAAGGTCTTCCTTGTTGCTGAAGAATTTATAAAGCGTTCCGATTGCGAATTCGGCTTTGGCTGCGATTTCGTGCATGGATACATTGTGGTATCCCTTTTCTGAAAACAGCTCCAAGGCAGCGTCAAGCATTTCCTGGTGCTGTGCTATCTTCTGCCGTTCGCGGCGGGGAATCGTTTTTGTTTCCATCGATAAACCTTATATGATCATAATGTTATGGAAAATCATCGCCGGAGATAATGGAGGCGCATCATCGTCATTTCAAAAATCAAATCCGGAATGATTTTCATTTTTGGACATATTCCATTTCAATATCTTTTATATTATATAACATGACTTCATATTATATAATGTGAAGTCACATTGTCAATATAAATTTTTACGGGGGTGCCAGTGGTCCAGGAGAGTTGTAGTTGTAGATGTATGGCGCTACGCCCCGGCTTATGGTAAGGCTATTCATATTTTGGTAATGAGTCTTTTCTGGAAAAGGAAATTATTGTTGACATAACACATTGAAATCCATACGAAGATATTATCAATAATTTTCATTTGAATATTTTCTTTGCGATCTTTGCGCCTTTGCGGTTGCATAAAAACTCAGTCATTAACCGCTCAAAGTATAACATGGAGGTCGAAGCAAGCCTCATCATTCAAGGTGAAAGCGGAAAAGAAGTTCATTATGACGGCTCTTCAAGTGTTCCATCGGGGGTATTATGATAAATGAAAATCAACTGAAACAATTATTGTCAGACTTGGAATCTGATCGCGTGGAACTTACTGTCTTCACCTCAAAAACAGACAAATTCGCCGAAGCTGTATGTGCTTTTGCCAATGATTTTCCCAACCACAGCCAGCCAGGGTATCTGCTGATAGGGGTGGATAACAACCGGTATGCCAAGCGGACTCAAGGTGACGGACGATATTCTCAAAAATCTTGCAGCGCTTCGTTCTGATGGAAATATTCAGCCCATGCCAGCCTTGACGGTGGGTAAGTACACACTGGGTGGGGGTGACGTGGCGGTCGTGGGGGTCTGCCCGGTGCATTTTGATCGCAAGGTAGAAAGTGATCTTGCGCCATGAAAGCGAGGCTATTGTTTAATGGGTTTTTCCAACATGGTTATTGCTCCCGGCACCCGAATAGTTCGCTCCCGCATTCCCACGAACCACAACCCTTTTTATTACTACGACAAATCCCTCATTTCCATCGACACCTCAAAGCAGGATGCGGAGTACCGCGCATACCTGGGAAGCGGGTACCCATGGGCACACCTTCCAGCGAAGTAAACCGCATACTGTAAATCTGTGGCGAAGAACAGCATAAATTTGACTGAAGAACTTCCGGTATTGACGACCAGTGTCAGCGGCAATATCGAAAGTGTCCCGCCTTATGTGGGTAGCCCGTATCCAACAATGAAGGGTTATCTGGAAACCGGAGATATAACAGGCACTGAGCGCTATAGATGGTCTGTGTAAATTGCTTTTTGTCTTGCTGATTGGACCAAAACATGATCAAATAATTCATGTTGCAAGCTTGGATCAGCAAAGAAGCATAATTTTTCATCATTTTGGGTTATTATACAGGTGATTTAATTTTTTGCACATTATGCTTGGAGCATTTCAATTCGGGCTTTTTGCCCATCAATACAAAATATTTGTTGTAATCGATGGATAGGGTAATGTTATTTATGCACCAAATAACCCTTCGAAAATGGTTCTCTGAAGGGGCTGGAAATGTCTGATGATCTGTGAAATAAAATGGAGGAAGTTATGGTGTCTTCAGTTGCAAAGAAAATTCCAAAAACTAAGGATGTGGCTAACCTTTGCACTTCCCAGGACGATGTGATAAATTCAACTACAAATATTTATTTTGATCCCAATTGGCGAGATGATGTTTTCGACCCCCAGGCGCTGGAAATTCAACTCTGTCTTCCAAAAAAGTCTTCAAAAAAGGGAAAAGTCTGGATTGACACTAAATTCGCCAGTCGGGGATATATTTTTGGGAAACCCCATGAATACGCATCGGAACGTAAAATTACAGCGGTTCTGAAGCCTTCAGACATGGGGAGGTTCTATCAGGTTGCCAACCAGGATGGGAAAATTCTGGAAAATGACGAATCAGCCATGTCTTTCATGTTTCCACCGAAATCATGGATGACTGATTCCGGCGAAGAACGTTGTACGATGTTTGCCGCAGCAAAACTGGCGCGGGGTCGTGTTCTTGTCGGTGGTCTGGGCTTGGCGATCTATCCTCAATTTATACATGCGCTAAATCGGCCGGTTGATTCAATAACTATAATTGAGCACGATTCTGAAGTTATTCGACTGATTTCACCCGTCTGGCCTCCCGACAATCTATTGCAAACAAAACGAGTTTCGATAATCGAGGGAGACATTGAAAAATACCTGCTCGAAACCAATGAAAATTTTGACACAATTTTCATGGACACTTGGGATGACGCCGATCCGAGATTTCTAGCCCATATTAATTACCTGATCGAACTATCTTCGAGATGCTGTTCGCCAGGCGCCCAGATTCAATGCTGGGGATACGCCAGGATGATACAAACATTTGTTGAAGATATGAAAAATTTGACTAAAGCAAATTTCCCCTTGCACGAACATCATTTGGACCCAGTGCTAAACGCTTATGTTGAATGGATGGACAAGAAAAAAGAGAGCCTTGCAGTCGCAAATGTTAAAAATCCCGAAACGTCTGGCGACAAGCGGAATAAGATGCAAGAGAATAACTTCTTTCCAACAGACGAAGAAATTGAGCATGTTGCGCGTGAAGTCGCCTTGAAAATTAAAAAGTCAATTTCGGAATATGATCGTCTGAAGTGTTTCACCGGGTATGGAACCTCACTTATAGATGCTTACCGAAACATGGCGCTTTCAAGAAAAGATGAATCGGATATTGTCTAACCGTTTTAAAACTGGAGATAATTTCAATTTTCTCTAATTTTTAAATAAAGTCTCAAATTCAATAGGTTACGATAAAGCGCCAACAGTTGTGGACCTATGTGAAAATGGGATCAATTTAAAACCAGTTTTTTGATAATTTTCATTACCCCAGCCCGGAAGCATAATCAAGATGGATGGACAGGCCAGTCTTATCTTTTGGTCAGGATAAAAAGAACGCATTCGGTTCCTTTTTTCCCTTATCCTGTTCATCCTGCCCAAGATATAAGACTGGCGATGTTCATATTTTGAAAGGGTGATTTCGATGAAAAAACGCATTATGTATGGTGTAGCCAATTACGAGGAGATTGTGGCCGAAAACGGTTATTTTGTAGATAAAACCCGGTATATACCAGAGCTGGAAATGATTCGGAATCCGGTGTTTCTGCGTCCCCGGCGGTTTGGCAAGTCCCTGTGGTGCAGAATTTTGGAATGCTATTACAGCATTCGTCAGAAAGACCGGTTCGAAGAGCTGTTCGGCGATACATGGATCGGAAGCAATCCAACCCCGCTAAAAAACGCATTTATTGTTCTTCATCTTGATTTTTCCACCGTGGATTACACCGGCAATCTGGCGGATATAGAGGATAGCTTCAATTTCACCTGCAACTTCAAAATGAAAACCCTGATCGGCCTATATCGGGACTGGTTTCAGGATCGGGTGGAAATTGATGTCAAAGTTAGGGGAAATGATAATCTGAAGAACATCCTGAGTCATGTTTCCCTGAATGACATGCCGCCACTGTATGTCATCATTGATGAATACGACAATTTCGCTAATCAGTTGATCACCTGCAGACGCGATGATGTTTACAAACGGTTGACGGCGGATGACAGCTTTTTGAAAACTTTTTTCAAAACCCTGAAGGAAGGCCGAAAAACCGGAGCCATAGCCAATGTCTTTATCACCGGAGTGCTGCCCGTGACTATGGATGAGCTGGCATCGGCGTTTAATATCGCTAATTTTATCACCCTGGATGCGTCCTTTGAAAATATGCTGGGATTTACTCAGACAGAAGTGAACGGGCTGCTGGATAGTATCTGCCGGGATTATGATATTAGTCCGCCGCAACGTCGGGAAATTGAGACGATTATCGTCAACCATTACAATGGCTATCACTTTGTATCACCCGATATCGAAGCAGTTTTCAATCCTACGCTTCTGGCTTATTTTTTTGATCAGTTCTGTCGCCACCGGAAATTCCCCGAATTTTTGACAGACCTGAATTTGAGGACAGATATTTCCTGGGTACAGCGCATTACCACTGCGTATCCAGGCAGTACCGAAGAATTTGTGGAAAGTCTGGTCACCCTGAACACCATCAAATACGACCGTAACTTTTTGATCACCAAATTCGATATGAAGCAATTTTTTGACAAGGGGTTTTTCCCCATATCCTTCTATTATCTTGGCATGCTGACCATTCAGGATCGCTTTACCATGAAACTGCCAAATCTTAACATGCGTCAGATATTTGTCGAGTATTTTAACGAGTTGCATCAAATAGATGTCTCCACCCGATTTGCCGAAATTATGGAATCGTTTGTGATGCAGCCGGATATCGAAAGCCTGTTCGCCGGATACTGGCGGGAGTATGTGTCCCAGTTGCCGGAAGCCATATTTCAGCAGGTGAATGAAAATTTCTACCGCACCACATTTTATGAGCTATGCAGCCGCTATCTGTCATCCTGGCTGGCGTTTACGGTAGAAAGCTCCTATCCACAGGGCAAAGGCGATCTGGAGTTTATAGGAAAATTCCATGAAAAGTTTGCGGGCCGGCGCTGGGTTATAGAGTTCAAGTATTATTCCAA
>JBAXVB010000107.1:0-11214 GCA_037129415.1 Deltaproteobacteria bacterium | reverse complement strand
CCCTTGTCCATCAAATCCCAAAACTGATCCGGAGAGTTTGCCCGGCCTGGAAATCGGCAAGCCATGCCGATAATGGCGATAGGCTCTGTTTTAATCTGATTCTGTGCTTTAATCAAATCATGGTGGCTTTTTTCCAACGTTTCGATGCGGGTGCGGGCTTCTTTTAGCGCAGCCAAAGTCCTGGCAATCGTTGCATCCGGATTAGGCAGGGAGTTTAGGGTAACGTCCATGGACAATTTAATGACTCCTTAGCAGGGTTTCCAATTCTAAAAGCTCTTTGTCAAGTTGGCTGGCGATTTCAGACTGCAAGTTCGATTTATTCGCAGTTGACTGTAAACTGTCAACGCCCTTGTGTTGGCTGATCAAAGGTAATTCAACCTTTAGCATTTCATTTATATAAACGGCAAGCTTTGTCATGCTTGGAAAGTCAAACAAAGCTGTCATGGGCAAATCAATGTCCATATCCTGGATAACCCACTGCCGCAACTCAACCGCCATGATCGAATCCAGTCCCAGACTGAAAAACCCCTGATTGGGGTTGAGCAGTCCGGAATCAGGGGATATTCCCATGATTCGGGTGGTCTGGGTTTGCAGGTATGCAACCAGAATCGTTTGTCGATCGGATTCGGGGGCATCCAGCAATTGCCGGCGCATCTGACCATTGACCGTTGACCGTTGATCGTTGGCCGTTGACCATTGACCGTCGATCGTTGACGGAGAACGGTCAATGGTCAACCGCCATCCATCATTTGTCATCCGGTCAGGGCGAATACAAGATTCGCCCCTACGTACTTCGGGCAGGTCATCAAACAAGGGATGCTTTCCCCAGCTCTGATAAATGCGCCGGAAAAGGGGCCAATTGACATCTGCTACCGCCATCTGAACTGCGTCGTTTTGCAGCAAATAAGAAAGGGCGCTGAATGAAACTTCGGGTTTAATGGCGGTAAGACCGCGACGTTTAAGCCAGGATCGGCTGTCCTGACCTGTCATGCCCTCACCCTGCCAGGGGCCCCAGTTGACGCTGAGCGCAGGCTGTCCCATCGCCCTGTGATAATGGGCCATTGCATCCAGGAACTGATTGGCGGCGGCATAGCAGCCCTGAGCTTTGGCGCCCCAGATGGCGGCTATTGATGAATAATAGATGATAAAATCCAGTTGGTATGTCCGGGTCAGACTATGCAGAACCCATGCGCCCTGAATTTTTGGTGCCAAAACAGACCATGCTTCATGTATATTCATTTCCGGAAGCAAAGACTCAACCAGAATCCCGGCTGCATGAACCACGCCTTTCAAGGGAGGCATATTGGCTTCAATGTAGGAAAGTATCAGTGACATGGCCGCCATATCGGCGACATCCGCTGACCCTACATAAATGTTTGCGCCGGACTGTTTCAGCTCATTAATTTCATCTATGATCGGTTTGGAAGGTTCCCGCCGGCTGATCAGCACCAAATGTCGCGCCCCCTGACGAATCATCCAACTGGCAGTTTGAAAGCCAAGCGCGCCCAGGCCTCCGGTGATCAAATAGGAAGAATTCGGACAAAACATAAGTGGCTGCAAAGTTTCAAACTGGCTGCGAGGTTTCCCCGTGGGTTGACTATCAGCAATTTTCAAGCGGGCAATGTACATTTGGTTTTGTCGAATGGCGATCTGATCTTCCTCGCTGCTCTGGAAAATGGCGCTTAATAGAGTTCGCGCCCATATCTGAATAGCATCATGGCCTTCCGAAATTGGATCAAGATCAATCAGTCCGCCCCACAGATGCGGAAATTCCAGGGCAGCCGTTCGTCCCATGCCCCATAGCGGAGCCTGAGATACAGATGACAAAATCGTCGAGCGCCGAGAGTCGATAGGCAAGCTCTTGCTAATCCCTCGACTCTTGGCGCTCGTCTCTGTTAAAACGGGTACGGCTCCGCAGGTAATCAGCCATAGGCGCGCATGGGTAGTTTGAGGGATTTGGGACAAGGCTGCAAGTATCTGGGGAACTGCAAAAACAGTGACGAGTTGACTTTGCCGCAACGTTTCCGGGTTCAACTGAGCTGTAATGGGCGTGTCCAGCGCCCACAGATAGACGACATGGGTCAGCTTCCCGGAACCGATAAGATCAATAATTCCTTGTTGCAGGGTTTGCTGCCATTCCGCCATATCTTCTTCAAAAATGCCGCTGTTCGGTATAAAGGTTCGGACATCCGCTAAAATACAGGGTCTGCCTGCAGCCATCAAAATCCTGGATAGTTCGTGGCCAACCCCAATCTGATCCGCCAGAATCAGCCAGGAGCCGTCCGGGTGGATTGTTGTATCTAATATTGTTGTATCTAATAGCCCGGCTTTTTCCCAGCTCATTTCGTATAGTAGATTTTCAAAATGATCTTTAGCCGGTAAAAGGGAAGTCGAAACTTTAGGATATGCGTCAAACCAATAGGATTGCCGCTGAAAAGGATAGGCTGGAAGCGAGATACGCCTGCTGGACAGTCCTTTATCTACATTTTCCCAATGAATATCTGCGCCCATCTCATACAGGTGTCCCAGACTGGTCAGCATTTGTTGGCGCTCGTCCATTCCATGTCGCAGGCTGGGCAACCAGTGTGTTTTCAATTCGGGCAAATTCTGTTTGGCCAGAGACAGGAGCGTGGGTTGAGGGCCGATTTCGAGAAAAGAAAAAGAGCCCATTTCGCTAATGGCTTTTACCCCATCTCTGAAATGCACTTCACTTCTGATATGCTTGGACCAATAGGGATAGCTCGCTATGCTCTCTTTTTCCAACTGGCCTGTAATCGTGGATATCAAAGGAATTTGGGGCATGGCGTAAGCTATACCATGAACTGCGTTTTCCCATTCGGCTATTGCTGGCTCCATCAGGGGAGAGTGATAGGCGCAGGCAGTTGATATTTGAATCGTTTCTATACCCTGGCGATTCAGGGCCGCACACACCCGGTCCACCGAAACATTGGGCCCAGCAATCAAGGTATTGCGGGGACTGTTAAGTGCTGCAATCACGACACGCCTGTTTTCTTTTTGCAGCAGGGGCAAAACAGCATCCGGTCCAGCCAATACCGATACCATAACGCCTGCAGGACTGAGCTTGGACAAAATCCGATCCTGGGTCGCAGTTAGTTGGATAGCATCTTCCAGCGAAAAAACCCCCGCAACGCAGGCAGCGGCGTATTCCCCCAAACTATGGCCCATGACCACAACTGGTGAAATTCCCCAGGTCCGCCACAGCATGGCCAAAGAATATTGGATGCAAAACAGGCCAGCAGCATCCGGGGCCGGAAAACGCCAGGGCTGCCCAGGATTTGAAAAAAGCCTTTTTATGAGGCCAGGGCTGCCAATACTATCGAGAATTTGTTCGCATGTATCCATATTTTTTCGGAATGAGGGTTCGGATGCGTACAGACCGCGTCCCATGCCGGAATATTCGGATCCTGGCCCAGTAAATAAAAAAGCTAATTCACATATGCCGCCTTCAATTCTTTTTTTTCTTTTATCCTGTTTATCCATGTGAATATTTTTTGTTTCGCTGGCATGAAGCTGTCTGGCGAAATCAGAAGCGCTTTTTCCGACAAAAGCAACCCTATGGGGGAAATGGGCGCGGCCTATATGGGTGGTATAACACAGACTGGCGGTATCTGTTCCTGGCTCAGCTTTTAGAAAAGCAGCATAGCGCCGGATCAAAAATGGCATGGCTGTAGGGGTTTTTGTGGAAAGGGTCAACAAATACGGTTTAAAATCAGTCTCAGTATGGCTTAGCTGCGGTTTATCAGGAGCTTCTTCAACAATGACATGAGCATTGGTTCCGCTGAAGCCATAAGAACTGACGGCTCCACAGCGGACCGGACCGTTTGTATTCCGGGGCCACGGCAGTTTATCCCTGGGAATGATTGCCGGAATGTCTTCCAATTTAATGTGGGGACCTGGTTTTTGAAAATGAAGATGTCCAGGAATTACCTCATTCTGGAGAGACAGGATGACTTTGATGAGTCCTGCCACCCCTGCCGCAGCTTCACAATGGCCAATATTGGTTTTAACGGAACCAAGAATCAGCGGATGATCCGCAGTCCTTCCCTTACCATAACTGGCGGCAATGGCCTGAATCTCAACCGTATCTCCCAGGGGTGTGCCAGTGCCGTGGGTTTCCACATAGTTGACTGCATCGGACGATAACCTGGAACGGCTAAGGGCCTCCTGTATCAATGTTTTCTGAGCATCAGGATTGGGTGCGGTCAGACCATTGCTGAAGCCATCCTGATTAACCGCCGAAGCCCGGATAATGGCCTGAATGGGATCACCATCCTGAATGGCTTGGCTGAGGCGTTTTAAAATGACAACCCCGCAACCGTCGCTGCGTACATAGCCATTAGCGCCTGCGTCAAAGGCCATACAGCGGCCATCGGAAGACAGCATTCCGGCCCGATTGAAAGACAGGCCGATATCCGTGTCTAAAATCACATTCACACCGCCGGCAATAGCCAGCGGAACCTCGCCGCTTCTAATGCCTTCACAGGCCAGATGAATGGCTACCAGCGAAGATGAACATGCTGTGTCAATGGCAAGGGACGGACCCCTAAGTCCTAAAAAATAACTAATACGACCTGCAGCCACGGCAGAGGATGTTCCTGTCCCAAAATAAGCGTCAATATCACTTGGCGATTGCCGCCTGATTTGCAGATCGGCATAGTCGTGACCGAAAAGACCGGCAAACACGCCACAGCGCGTACCGGCAAGTTTGCCCGGATCTATGGCCGCATGTTCCAGGGCTTCCCAAACAGTTTCCATCAGCACTCGCTGTTGCGGATCCATGCTGATTGCTTCCCGTGGACTGATACCAAAAAAAGATGCATCAAAAGAATCCACGCAAGGAATCTGTCCCCCATAGTGCAAACCCTGCGGAAGCTGGCTAATATCCGGATCACCCATGAGATGCAATCGTTTGCTGGATAAGGGGCGAACAGCATTTTGGCCGTTGATGAGCAAATCCCGGAATGTCGAAAGACCGCCTAATATATCCTCGTCATCCGTCGGGGCAGGGAAACGGCAAGCCATGCCAATAACGGCGATATCGTCGATATCGGATATTGAAGACACAAGCGGCCTGTTTTGGGATTCTACGGTATGGCGGGAAAAGCGATTTCTGAAAAATGCAGCAATGTCACGAGCCGTGACATACTCAAAGAAAAAACCAGGCTCTATCGAAACTCCGAAACGATGACTCAGCAACGACTTTAGCTCCATCAGTTTCAGGGAATCCAGCCCCAAATCCCGCAGAGCCAGCTCTGATCTATAATTCTTTTGTGAAGGCAAGAGAGCGAAAATGCTCTCTTCCACAATGGTCAGCGCATCCGTAGCATCAATCCCCGATGTCCCAACCCTGACTTTCTCCAATTTCCTGACTTCGGACTCTTGACCGGAAACGGTAAACGGAGAACGGAGAACGGCCTGTAAGGACTTCGGACGATTTCCATAGTCAACCAACACCCCATAACCCAGGTTATCAAGATCATCCGGCCGATAATTCGAAATGACATGGCGAATACGGCCGCCGTGGGATTCGTGAAAACGCAGAATCGGATCCAGGCATTGACCCATTGCATTTTTTAAAGTGATGTAGTGCTGGATGGAGCTGCCGGAATCAGGCGTATAGTTTTTGCACAGTGATACGGCCGCCACACGGCAAACCCCGCACACACTGAAACTGTACACAAGCATGAATGTTAGCAGCTCGTCTCCTAATCCTTGAAAAAGCGGCTCTGGCAGAATGTTGACAGCCAAAAGCTGCAGAATCTGACCGGACGGTGAATGCAACGAGAACGCAGTTCTGCTTGTTACAGAATGGAGCAGATCCGTTGAATCAATGCGCTGGGAATAAATGGCGCCAACAATACGGTCATCCTGGATCAACACACACTGGCCGATTGGAAATTGCAGGATGCGCTGGTGAATTTCTGATGTGGAAGCCCTGAGATGCGGCTGCCAGCAAGCCTGTTCCAGGTGATCCAAATCTTCTGCATCGGTTATACGCGCAGACCGTATTCTGTATGGCTTTTTGACAAAACAACCCATCGCCAGAACAGAACCACTTTCGGAATTCATAATGATTTTCTGTACTTCTGCTCGGGGGAAAAGACCTACTGCAGCGGCGGTAAGCAAGAATGCGTCCAGCCCGCAAGGCTTTGATTCCTGAGAAGAACCGGTTTCGACAAGGACGAATGCTCCTCCGGAACCGATTTTTCGTGACCAAGCCCATAGCCATTCGAACCAGTCAGCATTTATCGCAGTATCTTTGAAACTTGATGGGCAGGAAATATCAGGTGCAGGATATTGGTTGACAGGACATATCCAGAAAGCCTCATGTGGCTGAAATTTCGTTGTAAAACATGACTTCAGGGAATGCTGTATATCGGGGATAAACCGGGAGCAAACTGCTCCATCATACAAAATGATATCGGGAAAATCAGCAGGACAATCGTTAAAAAAATCACGGATGATGGCATCCAGATGCGTTCTTATGGAATCATCTGGGTGCCATGGGATATCGACGTGTTTTTCAGGCAATGAATTTAACATGAGTAACAAATGGAATCATAAAAAACCGCCACATCAAGCTGTTTTTGAATCTTCTTTTTTTAACTCGGAAACCACTTGCCTGCCTTTCTTCAAAAAGGTATTGTAATGCTCTTTGACTTTCTCCGGGTTAAAAGTCAAAAATGTTCCTCCGGAAGCAAAGTGCATGACAAACACTTTGCCCAGTGCGTAAGTGGTGGCTCCAGCCGTAATTGGCAGGGCAAGGGAGCCGGTGGTCTGGCCGATGACGGGAATAGCCTTGATCACACTGGCTACCAAACCGGATATGGAGACAGAGAAACCGCCGCCGACCAGAGAAGCAATAATGTTTTTTCCGGCATCTTGGGAAAATGTCTGACCATAAGCTTTTGCAATCAAACGCAACATGTTCAGTTGAACCCCGCTCAGGGCAACCAGATCCACCAATGGCAGCGGTATCAGGCCAACCCCGGCTGATCCCAATACATGCTGATTGATGATTTTATCCAGCGCTGCTTCGGTGGGCTCTGTGAATGCCGATGAAGCGACTTCCGGCGCCGCATCCTGAGCCGTGTTATCCTTGATATCTTCCTGGTTTTCCATGGTGAAACCTCCTTTTCTTTATGTGTCGGTACCCTGTCATTCCGGGCGGATAAAGGCTGACATCAAACAGACTGGGAAATCAGCCGTCCAATGGCAGCCAGATGTTGAAAATAAATGTTGAAAAGCGCCTGGAATAAACCACAAGTGACTTTTGTGATTATACCCGGAAAGACAGCCTATGAATTCGAGGATGTTTTGCCCGGTTCTGCATCAGGGCTGTGTTTTTTCTTGTCTGATGCAAGCAGAATGATCAATCCGATGGCAGGCGTAAGCAACAGTGAACAAAAAAAATAACCCCAAAAACCGAATTTTCGGTCTGTTCCAAAAAGCGCAATGATCAGGCTGAGTATGATGAAAACGAGCGCGACAATGAGATGCATGAATATCCCCAAACCCATAAATAGTTATCACTGTCCGAATGGAGACGACAAAATCATTTGGATAGTTACAGATATCTTCCTTGAAATCAAGAAATATTTTTAAATGGGCGGAATCTGAATTTTTAACTGTATTAAAATTCATTGAAGCTGGAACAAAATCATCCCGTTTCGATGCATAATCCATCTTGACAAACAAAAACAGCCTTTCTATACTCCGCTCCATCGTGTATTTAGTGGTTTAAAAGTATTCTCACGGTAAAATCTGTTAAATTTATGAGGAGGTTGGCGCATGACAACACGTCGAGTGCATGACGATGACATTACCATTGAGCGGAGAGACTTCATTTGCAAGGGCTTAGCCGGCCTCGCCGGCCTGCTCTTTAGCGACTCACTATTTGGCGCTTCCGTGTTCGCCGAGTCGATGATAAAAGAGACATCGATCAGCCTGCACGATCCTACATGGATCAGAAATTCGATCAAAACGCTTTGGGAAGATCGCCGTCGGAGCGGTGTGTCGCCGTTGTTGCGGCTTATTCCACCTTTCAACAGCGGATTGTGTCTGTATCTGAAAAATGAGGGCCTGAGCCCTACCGGTAGCTTGAAGCATCGAGTAGCCTGGGGATTGCTCATGCAGGCCCTTGTCAACGGTGAGATTGGCCCGAACACAAGTCTGTATGAGGTGACCAGCGGTAATACAGGCATCGGTGAGGCCTATTTCGCCAAGCTCTTGGGGTTGCCCTTCACCGCCGTGATGCGAACAGGGATAAGTCCGCTCAAAATGCAGGCTATCCGGGATTACGGGGGCCATACGGCCATAGCGCCCAACGGAGTCCCCCCCGCCGCCTACCTGGAGGAAATGCTCGCCAAGGAACCCAACGGGTACAATCTCAATCAATTCGCCAATACGGAAAAGAGTCTCGATTTCGTGGATGCCTCGCCAGATCGGACCATGAATATGGCCAGCGAAATATTTCGTCAATTGGAGGGTGGCGGCCATCCCTGTCCAGCTTGGTTTGTCGCGGGCGCAGGCTCAGGCGGAACCGCCACGAGCATTGCCCGATATCTTCGCAAATGGGCTGACAATAACGGGCGTAACTGCCCGACCCAACTTGCGGTGGTAGATCCGGAAGATTCTGCGCTCTTTGAGTGGTACCGCACTGGCGACAACACCATCACCTCCAAGAAGGGGTCCAGGATAGAGGGAATTGGCTCCAGCGGGCCCGTTGTTTTTGGCAAAACGTTCAGCCTGCTCAGGGCTGGAGTCGCACGCATGTTCAAGATCCCTGATGATGCCTCAATTGCAGCCATGAGGCTTACTGCCGCGTTGACCGGCTACGAACCCGGACCTTCCACAGGGACGAACCTTGTCGGGGCCATGCGCCTGCTTGAAGAGATGCATCGAAAGGGAGAACAGGGAGCAATAGTCACGATCATTTGCGACGACGGGAAACGCTACCGCGACAGTTATTACGACGCGCAGTGGTTGAAGAGTAAAGAATTGAATCAGGACCGATGGCGGTCGGCGCTCGAAACCTTTTGGAACAGCGGCAAATGGAATGAGCCGGTGAGTGAATAGCTTGCAGTACCATAGAAGGGGGATAAACGATGGATGAAAGAAAAAATGATGCACCGCAGTTGAAAACCGATATAGGCCTCGTCAGCGCGCTGTCCATTGTGGTTGGCATGGTCCTTGGCGCTGGGGCGTTTATGAAACCTGCGGCGGTGATGGCCGCATCCCCTGATTCCTCATGGGCGTTAGCTGCCTGGGTTGTAGGCGCCCTGTTTAGTATAGCCGGGGGCCTAACCCTTTGCGAGTTGGGTGTCCTGTTTCCTCGCACTGGCGGAGTCTATGTCTTTCTTGAAGAAACTTATGGCGCCAACGTCGCTTACTTGTATGGATGGGTGCTGACCTTCATTTACGGTCCCGGAACAATTGGTGCGCTGGCTGGCTATTTCAGTTCGGTCTTCTGCCTGCTCTTCGGTATTCCGAATCACTATATCGCCGTCGTCGGGCTGTCGGCCATAGCCTTTGTTGTTTTCGTGAACAGTGTCGGTGTCAAACAGGCAGGATACCTGCAGGTCGTGGCCACATTCTGTAAGCTTATTCCTCTTTTCTTGCTGGTCGTTTTCGGCATGTGGAAAGGAAACGGTCACGTCCTGAACATAGCAACCAACACAACCGCAGCGACTTCATTTTCACTGGCTGTCATTGCCACGCTTTTTGCCTATGACGGCTGGGCACAGGTGGCATCCGTAGCAGGTGAAATGAAAAACCCGGGAAAACTTCTTCCTCAGGCCATTATCGGGGGGCTCATTTTTCTATCCGCCGTATATATTGCAATCAACGTTGCCATCATCAAGGTGCTTTCTCCAGCCCAAATGGTCGCGCTGGGGCATGATGCTTCCGCCATCGCCGCACAGAAACTTTTCGGACTCTACGGCGGCAATCTTGTTTCCGTGGGAATCATGATATCGATCATCGGAGGCCTCAATGGCTATATCATGACACTGTCGCGCATAATATTCACCATGGCGGAGCGCAATCAATTGCCCGTGTCAGGTGTCTGGAGCAAGATAGAGAAAGACAGCAAAACACCCGTAAACGCCTCCCTGCTTTTGGCGGTTCTGGCTTTCATCTATTTTCAGGTTCTGGATGCCGACCGTCTGTCGGATATTGCCATTTTTGCAGTCTGGATTTTTTACCTGCTGAGTTTTATTGCTGTTTTTATCGCCCGAAAAAAAATGCCACTGGCGCAGCGTAGCTATAAGGTACCCTTTTATCCGTTGACACCGTTAATCGCTATAGCCGGAGCCATCTATATTATATACGGCATGTTCGCAAGCCACCCGCTATACGCCTTTGTTTCCGTGGGGCTCACATTGGCTGGAATTCCGGTGTTGTATTTGATAACTCATAAGTTGCCGTGGTTCCACGGTTTTGCTGTCAGCAAAAAATATATTGTCTTGGCGACGGCTGTTTTTGCCTGCAGCGCCATCCTTCTCTTCCCCCAGATAAAAGATACCCGACCGGTGCTGCGGGTGGCCATTGAAACATCCAATCCGCCCATCGCCTTCGAGGACGAAACCGGCGAACCGGCAGGTCTGGACATTGATATCATCCATGCTGTTGCCAGAGAAATGGACTATAGGGTTTCTTTTCGCGCGACTGCCTTCAGTCTTCTTTTTTCGGCTGTAGAAAACGATCTGGCTGATGTCGCCATCGGCGAACTGACGATCACGGAGCAGCGCAAGAAAACCGTTGATTTCACGAATAGCTATCATCAAAGCTCTCTGGCGCTTCTGGTTAGTCCGGACAATATGGCTCAAAAACTGGACGATCTGAAGGGAAAATCTATCGGTGTAAAGAGCCGATCTACTGGAGATTTTTATTTGGAGAATTTACCAGGATATACCATTCGGCGGCTGAGTATCTTCCCCGATCTGGCTCAACTCCTAAACGAGAGAGTGATTGACGGCATTGTCTTCGATAGGCCTGTTATAGAACAATGGCTGGCCAGGCACGACATTGCCGGTCGCATTATCACACTGGAAGGTCAGGAAGAGTATGCTATCGCCTATCAGAAAAAAAATCCCGATATTGGCAGAAAACTCAACAAGGCAATCGAGACGTTGGCTAAAAGCGGGAAACTTGATGTCATTATCAAAAAGTGGCTGACTCCCTATTCGGAAG
>JBAXVB010000106.1:0-11319 GCA_037129415.1 Deltaproteobacteria bacterium | reverse complement strand
TTTCGGCATCGGGTTCATCCCCGACCATCTTGACATAACCGCCCAGAGGGATCGCCGAAAGCCGGTAGTCCGTAATGCCGACGGTCTTACCGGCGATTCGCGGTCCAAACCCCAAGGAGAATTTGAGAACTCCCACGCCAAAAGTCTTGCCACCAGAAAATGGCAGAACACAAAGTTCAGCCGTTGTAATCGGCTGCAACTGGTGGTTAGGTATTTCTTATTTATCATAGTGATACCGGCATTGTGCTATAATGACATGCCTATCTTTAACTGTATAAACAAGTCTGTGCTCATCGTTTATCCGTCTGCTCCAAAACCCGCTCCATTCAAACTTCAATGGTTCAGGCTTCCCGATTCCGTCAAAAGGATTCCGTAAAATATCTTTGATTAACACATTGATACGCTTCAGAATCCGCCTGTCATTAGCCTGCCAGTAAACATAATCTTCCCATGCCTGAAGATGCCAGTTAATCATTTATCAACCTGTGAGGCTCATATCTGCCTGATTTAATCTCTTCGACAGCCTTATTAAGACGTTTTCTGTTTATCTTTGATTTTGCAAGATATGCTGTCTCATTGTAAGCACTCTCATGTTCTATACGTTCTTCAATAAGTTCGATTATATATTCTTCGGGTGTCTGACAGAACAATCCTGAGAATTCGTATATCCTATTAATCAATTTGTCCGGAATAGCCACAATCAGCATATTTAACCCTCATTGAAAATTTGACATCAAATTTTTTTTCTACCTCAATCTTTAAGCGCATTTTCAATTTTACTTTTTTCGAAATCCATGTTTTATAGCATAAACATCTGCGGCTTGTCCGCGGGAAGTTTTTGTTGGGTTTTTATTTTTTAAATGTATCTTTTTGTAGGCCAAATTGCTTGTTTAAGATCATTTTAAATATCGATTTTCACTATTTCTCTCCACATTTGCGTCGGTTGTGGCGGTCCGACCCCATTCGAAAACTTAAGAACTCCCACGCCAAAATTCTTGCTACCAGAAAATGGCAGAACACAATGTTCAGCCGTGCTAATCGGCTGTAACAGATGGTTATGTTGTTTTGCAAATATTTAAAAATTCCTCCGGTGTAAGGGACTTAACCGGAGATTTTTTGAAATCAGAAATATTACGGGTAACGATAAAATCACAGCCCGTCAATTCAGCCAAACTAGCCACTACTCCGTCTTCAAAATCACTGATTTCCATTTTTCTTGCTCTGACAAACGACGTTTTGTCAGCGGCAGCAATCTCAAAATGTGTAAGCATCCAGTCTATCGTTTCATCGGATTTCTGTTTTCCCGAATATTTCGATGTGATATAGTGAATCGTAGTAATGGCATGTGATGGCAACAATCCTGATATTTCATTATTGAGAATTTTGCTGATCACCGATGCCGAAGCGTGATAATAAGGGTGGCGTGCCTGAAAAACATCAAGCATCACATTAAGATCAAGCATGACTTTCATGTATGCTTTTCCATTGAATGTTGATAAAATATTTTTTCAGTATCAATATCTTTCGGAATGATCCCTGTAATTTTCTGAATATCAGGATGAAGATCATATTTCTGCGGTACCTGTAAAAATTTGGCATAACGATCTATCAGCTCTGAAATTGTAATTTTGTGCCTTTCGGCATACTGTCTTAGAAAACTGATTTCATCTGTCGGCAATTGAATTGTTAAGATATCTGTATTCATCTGTCTCTCCTTCATACAATGGGGAGTCTTTTGTGTAGATTATTTGTTCCAAGGCGATTCACCATTTTGATCGGTGTATGTGTACGCAATCGCATGATGAACAACGGGGGTCTTTCTTTTCTCAAAAGGGATGACCCATTTTGGTTTCTTTCATCATAGGATTTTCCCACCACACACAGAAATTATGGTATTCACAAAGGCTTTTAGCTCCGGACACTCGGCTACTGCCACACCCAGGTCGTTTTTACTCAATATGCGTCCCGCATCACGCGGCTTTACATAGCTGTCTCTACTCTTTCCTATTTCAAAGATTTCCTTTATACGATATGCAGGTGGATTAGTGTGGTTGACTGTTTCAGGTTTACCAGTAGGAGCAGTCTTATTATGCCCCGCCAACTTCTGAATAGAAGTCCAATAAGGCAGGAGCCATGCCTCAAAATCGTGAAGTGCAACATGAGGATGGAATCTTGGTTCTTGTCCCACCCATAATCGCATCTTTTCTTTCGCATCGTTAGCATTTACAAACTCCGGAGGCTGGCTACCCGTATAAACATCCGTCAAAGCAATAACATAATCAGATGGAAACTGACCACTCAACAATCTCTGAACATCGCGTTTCAATTTATCTCCAGTCGGAATTCGACCATCGTAGGGATTGACATCAAGTCTCGGCATTTTATTTGGCAATCGGGATTCAAGGAATTTTCTGAGATAAGGCAAAAAGGCCTTTTCGGTTTTTCCTTCAACGATCAAGGTTATTTTCATGATCGTCCTCCCATCCGCCCCATCCGCCAGACTTCATCAAGGCCGTATTCTTTGAGCCATTCATCCAGATCTAAGCTATTCCCCCAGGCGGCAGTAGTGTCGCCATCGTCGTCGCGATCCATTACGACAATTTCTTTAGGTTCAAGAAACCGGATAAAACGGTCTGAATGGGTGGCTACGATAAGCTGTGTTCGCTTAGAGGCTTCGCGCATAAGATCCGCAAGGATACTCAGCAACTCAGGATGTAAACTAACTTCAGGCTCATCGATCATTGTGATAGTTGAAAGTCCAGGGCTTTGCAAAAGAGAAACCAGCCAAATAAAACGGAGGGTGCCTTCAGAAAGTTCTTGCATAAAAAAAGGCTTTTTGTAGTTGCTATCTCTCCATGTCATCGTCAACATACCAGCAGCGACAGGGGGGAAGCTGAGTGATTCAAAACCGGGAAACGCAGCCTTTAAGGTATCTTCAATTGCCTCATAGCGGTCGCGATTGCTTTCCCGTAGGTAATACAAGAAAGGTATTAAATCTTCTCCATCTGCACCTGGCAAATCAGCCGGTTTCATCTGTTGTGGCAGTTTAACAGGGGCGCGTGAACCTACGTCTAAAGCATGGTATTGGGTCACTGAGCCAAGAATTCGTCGCAGTTCCTCCGGTTCTCGAAACATTTTTGGTACTTGAAAAAGCGACGTCTCATTCGGATTATATTCCCAGTTCGGGCGAACCAGGCGGTTGCTTTCTTCTTTTTCGAAGTACTTAATATCACCATCGTGCGAGTCTATATGTTTGAAGGCATCGGAAAATCCATCGCGTGATTGAGATAAAACCTCAGAGGAAATTGCATATCCAACACCCTTTGTCGTCAATTTTAGATCATATTCAATCGGGCGATATCCAGGTACATCCATGTCAACATTAAGTGATAAAGACTCAGCTTTTCCCCTGGTTAGAACATTTGCTACTCCACCCAATTGAGAAAGCTTGTTGTTTAATCCTCCTGCGGCTGATGCTGAAAGCAGGGAGAAAGCGTCGAGTAAAGATGTCTTGCCAACGCCATTCGCCCCAATAAGTACCATGAAAGGACATACTGGCAGGTCGATGTGTTTTAGTCGCCTAAAACCTTCGATTTTTATATGGTTAATCTTATACATTAGATTCGCCTCTCTTATATTGATTGTTATTATTCAGCCTTGTTTAATGCCAAAATCACCGGTTTATCCGGTGCATTGTTTTGTTAGAAAAAGTCCGACTCTGGCTGTGAATGTCAATAAGTCAAGTCAGACCCCTGTTATGTGCTGTGCCCCTTGTGATGCGCTTTCAAGGGTCAAACACCTCAGAGTTCCTGCTTGCCTCCACTATCAATTGCTGCTTCGATAAATTGAGTCTGCCAAGCGACTACCTGCCCCAACAAGTTTTGCTAGAACCAATAATTGTTCACGGCATGATTTGTTTTCAGACTTCATTGGGTAATTGAGAGAATGGTCAACTTCACCCCAAATCTCTTCAAATAAGGTTCTAACTTGAATCTCACAAGAAATAGGGGAATCAATGCGTGGTCGGATCACATAGTGGATGCTCGTATAAAAGCTTTCCTTTCGTTCTACGGCAAGACCTATACCTGAAAAAAATACTTCGGATTCAGGATCCCAAGTATAGGCAACTGGATTCTCATGTAATACCCAATCATTTGCAGCAACTTTTCTTATAATCTCAGGGTGAATAGATGAAAATTGATCCTGATAAAGGTGTAACACACGTACACCTGATAAATCGGTTATTTTTTGGAATATATTAGCACCATCAATCGGTCCGCATTCGTCCCACTTCCTGAGAATTTTTTCTCTCAAATGGTCAGTATCTTTCAATCTTGATTTTATCGAATGAATAACGGGCTTCAATGTTGGTGACTTTGTAAAGTAACTCGCCACAGAGTCTTTAAATATATCAAACTCATACATGCACTCACTAAATGCAGAAATTGCAGATTCTATTTGCGCTTCTTTTAACATACTTCAACCCTCCAATGTAGCAATTCGAAGAAGCGTATCTTTAGCAAATAGCAAGTAATGAGCCCTTGTTTCTTTGTAGCGAGCACTATTTCCACTTATTGTTGAGACATCAGAACGCTCTAATTCTGGAATTTCTGGCACCTTCCAGATCGGTACTCTATATTTTTGAGCCATATTTGCCATAGTTGCATGCGAGTGCATCACTGATGTCTCTCCTATCGGCTTTTCTAATAAGTCATCTGGCAAATGCTCTCTAATTTCGACTTTCATAAAACTTCTTATAGTATCTGGAATCTGTTTTGCGTAATTAAATTGTGCTCTAGCTAAATCCCAATCATTTAAGCCACCTGAGTATTTACGAGCGTTATAGATGGTGTAACCTATGAATCTAACGAATTTGTTCGGAAAGTTTTTGCGTTTTTCATCTGACAAAAAATGAAATATGGTATCAAATTGTTTTTTCCAAATACTCAAGGAATTACCAATATTTCTAATTCCATACAACGAGAACATGTCCGGCATACAAGGGACTATAAAGCAGTCTGTAGTAGAAATGATTACTTTATTTAGAGCTCCCAAGCTGGGTGATGTATCAATAATGACGAAATCATACTTATGCTGTTTAGCGTATCGTTCGGAAATTTCCCTAACATTGGTTACCGTTCTAATCGCAAGTGGATCCCCTTGATATACTTCACTCCACCTACTCGCAATCTTATCCTCAAACAGATGGAGACTTAGTCGACCTGGTATGAGGTCTAGATTTGGAGCAACCGCATATGGAGCTGACATTATTGTTTCAGAAACTCCATCTTCTACAGGTTTTAGCAAAAAATGGATTGATCTATTTGCAGTCACAATTGCATCAAAATCAGCAGATGAAATCTGATCCTTTGCAGACTTATAGTCTTCAATAAAAGGATCTTCTTCTGCCCAAATTTCGTGTAGCTTTTCTTGATCCATGCACAGAACTGTCATATTGCATTGCGGATCCAAGTCTATTATTAGGGTTCTGTGTCCGAGTTCTGCAAGTACACAGGCAAGGTGATATGTCAGCGTAGTCTTGCCAACGCCTCCTTTATTGTTAAACACTGAAATTGTTTTCACTAATTTCTCCTTGATATTTATTCTGTGCTGATTACTTTCAAAAGAGACATCTACCGCAACCTCTCGGCAAGATAAGAATAATCCTCTGTTTGTTCAACACAATGTTCACCTGCGAAGTCAGGTGCAACAGATGGTTAGGAGTACTGTAACGGTTGGTCTGTTTGAGAGAATTTGAGTAGAATAAAATCACCGTGTGTTAATCAAGTCTGAGTTTCGGATATTGACCACCCTTGTTACCAGTCGTCTGGAATGACGGGTTATGCGCTCTTTAGCCTATTTGTTCTGATTATTGATCAATACCAAGAAGGCGGAACTTCTGCTGCTGAAACTCCTCCGCACTCAAGACTCCAGCGCCACGCAAATCTGCGAATTTATTTAGTTCATCGGCGATGGACGGTTGGGCTGTTGCCATGGTTTCAGGACTATAACATAGTTCCCTGTCATCCATGTCTGCTCGTTTGATGACGACTTCCATGAGCCCGTGCCAATGACGCGCTTTTTCCATAGCCAATTTGTATAATATCCCATCCCTATTTGTTTCAGTGTCCAGAAAAGTGACCTCGTGCAGAGGCTCCACAGTGTCGTTGACAATCAAGCGAAGAGCTACACGTTGAATCTTCTTCGAGGAATGGGTTTTCCCTGACAGACCACCTATAACCGCTCCTATACCGCCGAAAGCAATGCCTCCGATCAAAGCCAGACCTATTTGACTGGACCGGACGGTTTTCGTGACTGTAATACCATCCTCAAATAATTCAGTACTGAGAATATCCTGGGAAGAAATAACCCTAACACTCATCTTCAAACTATCGAGGTAATCCCGTTTCTTCTGTGCGGCCATCAGCCCTGATTCAACGTTTATTGCAGCCAGCTTCTCCTTTGAAACTACTTTCAGAATCTCTGTTCCTTGCCGATTTACAAGGAGGCAGACTTTATTGTGATCTTCGTCTATGGCTATACCAGATTTGCCGTGCAAACCCATGATCTTCTGTGTAGGGTTGAAGTCGGGAATTGCGGTGAGTTGGCGCTCGAATGCCTCTTCTTCATCAGGCGACCTGGCTATTATATAAGAAACAACAACAATAGCGACCGCAATTAATACTATGACGTACCACTCCATGAATTCAACCTTCCTTACTTTGATAGTTTATCCACCCTCATGCTGCTATTACTCGATGTTCAAGTTTTTTGAATTTGATTGAGTATATTGGCTTTTTTTAAAATCATCATTTTTTATTCAATCAATAAATTCAGCAGGTTATTTTTTTGAAACCCGGAAATGATGATTTTTTATTAAATTTTAACCTATTGAAATTAAAGCATTTAAAAAAAACTTGAACATCGAGTATTACATCTTCATTCTTTAACTTGTCGGCTTTGCAAACGCCATCGTTTCCCTACTTCCGCCAAATGTTGATCCGTTATCGGATCGGATGCCAGCCCTTGTCATAATAGATGTCCTGTGATCTGGGAAGCGGTTTGCCATCTTTAATAATATCCCGGATAAGGATGCGGGATGACAAGACAGCGGCTTGACCAACGAAGATAGCTTCACGGCATCGAAGTCCCGAGAGAACCTTTGTCAATCCTGCAAGTGAGTCAGGCAATATGCCCTGCACATGACTCCGATCCGATTCGTTCGTAATGCGTCTGGTTCTAACGGATTTTGCGGTCATGTATTTTCAGGTGCTTATGAATTGAAAAATGATCTCGGAAGCGGTTCAGGGAAATCTTTCGAGGACATTTCAGTCATTCCGGAGCCTGAAAATTCATAGATTATCTCATAACATACATTGCACCCACTGGCAGAACCACAAAATCCGTTAGAACCAGTAATGCGTAAGACGATCCAAGAATTGCATTGGGATAACACTGTCGTTTCAACTTCACTGTGGCGTTGTTATACAAGCATCAAGCCGATCCCGTATTTGCGCCCTTCCTTGGCAAGTCGCCGAATTGCATCTTGCGCGGCCTCGTATTGCGCTTCACCCCTGTTGGGCACATAACGATGCGCTTCCTCGCACACAAGAAGCACCGGGTTGCTCTCGCGCTCTTCCCGCGTCTGCCAAAGTTTTATCGAGAATAATGTTCTGGCAATTGCGGAACTTGCCGCACCCGCAATTTCGTTTGGGACACCGGACAAGTCCACAATTCGAATTGGATCGCTGTCACCAATGAATTGCTTGACGATTTTTGGTAAAGAATCAGCGATACCGTCCCATTCTTGCATCATGAACGCCAGCCTGGAATCGTTTTTCAGGACTTCAATCTTGTTGAGTATGGAATTCCATGAGTCTTGCTTGCTGGCTTGTGGTGGCATGTGTGCTATTTCTGACATGGAAAACAAATCGATCAAGATTGTATGGGACAGGAGAATCAACATTTATTTGGGTGGATTACTTCCTATACTATCCAATTTCATTATCGTCCAGCGTGATATCTCAGTCAGCTAACGTCTGAATGAACCAGTTGGCGAGACCTTATCGCGCCAATTTGTGTTGAATGATGGGTTAGCCCTCTTTTCACTGGCTATAGATCATCAGAGTCTGATTCTTCTTCATCTCTGTAATTAAATTCAACCTTGCTCTGGGTGACTATTTCATCCATAACTTCTTGAAGACTTCCTGATTTGACGATTTCAGTAAATGCCTTGACTAAATCTTTAACGTTTATTATTTCATCAACGGCTTTCATGTAGGTTTCAACGACAGCTTCAATTTTATATTTTGATACGGCTTGAACTCTAATAGCGGATCGTATTTGATCTGTGGTTTCATCTGATTTGACAACAAATGTGATAGGAAAACGTTGAACTTTGTCAATATCAAGAAAGTACTTGCTAACATCAATTGTTTCCGTTACCTGAAAAAACCTACCTATCGGTTTCATGACAAAATCAATACCACCATCATTTGCATTTGTACGACCTGTTTTATAAAGAATTAGCGCCTCTTCAGATACGGTTTCTTTTGCATCACCAATCCAAACAGTTTTTTGCCCATACTTAACTTTTAATACGGCATAACTAACTATTTCAAAGACGCGGGCATCGACATTTGGCATCAATTGCTGAATTACGAATTCAACAGCTTGCTCGGGATTTTCCTTTCCGAGTTCTGCAATTTTTCTACAGGATTCAAGGAATCCTTCAAAAGCTGCTTTTTTTGTAGCCACATACGCGTTAATTACTTCAATAACTGCTTCGGCTATGTTGTATATAACATCCTTCCCATTCTTTTGACGTATTTTCACCTGCAATAAATCTTCTTGAATCCAATATCGCTGGCTCTCGACATCCCGAACAATTGGAGGTTTACCGACAGTTGGATAGAATTTCTTAAATTCGTCATTTAGACGTGCATTTAGGCCGTGATTCTGCAATTTTGCTCCAAAAGGCAATTCTCGCTGCCTACGAAAAAGGTCAGAGAACTTAGCTCCTTCGTATTTTGAATATGGGATATTGTCTTTCTCTTTAAGAAAGCCTTTCGCTAAATAATCTTCTATTACTACATAGAGAGCATAGTGATTTGCAAAAGCGCCCCGTGCTTTTGAACCACGATTTGCCGATTTTGTTTTGTTATTTAGATAGCCAAGTAACGGACTGGCTTCAAATACGTCTTTAGCGTACTCGCCAAAATGATGCTCAAGTATTGAATTTATTGATGCGGTAAACGAATGATTAGTTATTTCAAATTTTGACATCAAAAAGCCACTCCTATTATACGCAAGATTGCCGAACGCTATTTCCATTTTTTCGGATAAAGGTCTTATCAAGTGGTTTTAATAATTCACCATTGAAGTTATTGGCTATGTTCAACCTTCTAAGTGCAATTTTGAAATATTCTGACTGCATTTCAATACCTATAGAATTTCGGCCAAGACGTTGAGCTACTGCACATGTTGTAAATGTGCCGGAAAAAGGATCAAGTACTAAATCGCCGGGGTTGGTGCTAGCTCTGATGATTCGCTCTAATAATGCTTCCGGCTTTTGGCTTGGATGCACCTCATACTCAGACATGCGATACCTTACGCGAGGCATATACCATATATTACCAGGAACCTTTGTTGTTTTATAAGGTGTTGGAACTTCTTTTCTATAATCAATGAGCTTACGAGTTGCTCCAGTTCTAGCCTCAACTTCTATATCTGAAGCATTAAATGTGTAGTTTTTTTGGTCTTTGACGCAAAAAATAATTGGTTCATACAATGAGCCAAAATATTTTTTTGCCTGAACTCCTGAACTGTCGTAGTACCAGACAATTCTCGATAAAACGGTAATCCGATCTCGCAACCATAAATCGAGATACGGCATTGCCTGCGTACTTGTCATAACGTACAGGCTCCCATTCGATTTTAATTTTTTTATGCACTTTTCTAGCCATTTGTAGCACCACTCGGCGTAGTGCTTATCGGAAGGCCATATATCCATAAAATCGCCAAACTTCTTTCCGATATTGTACGGAGGATCGGCAAAAATTAGGTCTACAGATTGATCTTCGACATCGGCAAGACATGCAAAGCAGTCACCGTTGTAAACGGTGACTGCTTCCTTGGTCTCTTTTATAAAGTCGCTCATTAGTTGGTTTCCAGAGATATGCTTGCTATTAATCGCGTATTTTCATTACTTCGCGCTTACATTCACGATGACTTTACAACGAGAGTGCTAACAAGTAATTGTACAGCTTCTGTATATCTTTCCAAAATGCAAACGATCTCAGGATGTGCAAGCGATATCTGTTTTTCAATTCTGCCCGCAGGTAATCCACAATCTCATTTCGACCTTTTGTACATTATAAAATAATACTTGACAAGACATTTTTATCACATTATCTGTTTCTGTATATCATGCAATAAAAATGAATATAACAGCTTCTGGATATTATCGATGAACAGCATCCCGTTGCAGTTGCAAACAGAATTTGAGACGCTTTTGAGAAACAGGTCGGTTCCAACTGGCTTGCATTCATTCTATGGAAAATGGTTGCGCTTCTATCTGGATTTTTGCCGAAAATATCGTTTTCCAGAAACTGAACGAAAAAGCCTGGATTATTTTCTGTTGAAATTGCAAGAAAAAAAGCAAACTGATGTGCAACAACAGCAGGCTTCTCATGCAATTACATTTTATTATGAACTCGTTAAATGCCGTGACACAAATCGCGATAACCCCCCCTTTACCTCTGGAAGTAATTGCTCCAAGGATGAATACCGCAGAATATAAACAGCCTGCAAGCCATCAAAACAACGCATCAAAAACTTCTTCAGACATTGCTCAAATGTTACAGACCCCAGAGAAGCCGACCAAAACGACTTTTCAGCCGCCCAAGTCTGAAAAACCGGCAACAGGGATGTCCTGGAGCGAAGAATATTCTCGCCTGGCAAATGAAATACAGGTTCGACATTATTCCCCAAAGACGTTGAAAACCTACACGCAGTGGGTTAGACATTTTCAAATATTTACCAAAAGTCTGGATACTGAATCCTTATCAACATATCATGTCAACGCATTCCTGACTTTCTTGGCAGTAACTAAAAAGGTTTCTCTGCGTCAACCCAGAATATGGCTTTCAATGCGCTGCTGAGACACATCAATGTCAGAACCACCATGATTTACACGCATACGGTTAAAAGTGTAACCATCAAGGAGAGCCAGCAGTCCGTTTGATTTTTTAGGAGTTGGTCAAGCAGAAATTTGGTGTGAATTGGAGATAACGCCAAACATCCCGGCTTCACCTTGTT
>JBAXVB010000105.1:0-11636 GCA_037129415.1 Deltaproteobacteria bacterium | reverse complement strand
GTATAGTCAATGATTTGCTTGATGTGTCCGCGATTGAATCCGGACATCTCACCATTGAGAGGCGGATGGTTGATATCACTGTTCCGATCAAGCAAAGCGTTGAAATCAACGAGATGTTTGCTTCCCCCAAAAATATATCAATAGGCATAAACTGTCAGGAGCAATTGCCACAGGTTTTCGCAGATACCAATAGAATTGAACAGGTAATCAACAATCTCCTTTCCAACGCGATTAAGTATTCTCAACCGGGAACCAACATTACCGTGCATCTGCGTCATGAGAACAACGAAGTCATCATCTCGGTTGCCGACCAGGGCCCCGGCATTCCGGGAAAAGAACAGCACAAGCTTTTCCATGCCTTCGGGAAAACATCGGTCCAGCCTACTTCAAAGAATGAACGCAGCACTGGGCTGGGCCTGCTTATTGTAAAGAAAATCATGGAAGCGCATGAGGGGAGAATATGGTTACTGTCGGAACCGGGAAAGGGTACCGAATTCTTTTTTTCTCTTCCGGTTATGCCATAGCGGGACATAAGGTGATTTGCAACAAAGAAGCTCGGACAACAGGATGTATCTAATGGACGCATAGGTCCATAAGTGTTGGCATTGCTCCAAACGTATCATTCTTAAATGTTGCGGAAAGTGAAAATTTTTGTTCGCAAATGGAATACCAATGATTGTATAAGCTGATTCAAAATGAAACCTGAAAACACTACCAAAAAAGAGGGAAGCTCTTAAAAAATGGTGGACCAAGGTACGCCCTTTTTTATTATCTGCATCAGGCAGCGTTAAACACCTGGTTCTGGCAAACCCGACCTTGCAGAGTGGATTATTTGGTGATAGGATAGCCTTTGACGGCTTCATCCCGACTTGCTGATTGATCAAATCAAAAGGAATAAAGGAAGATCATGCACAATCCCAAAACACACGATTCCCTGTTTAAATGGCTTATCGCCTCGTTTACTGAAGATTTTTTTGAACATTATTTTCCGGATATCAATGTTAAAAAACATAAATTCTGCGACAAGGAGTTCATAAGTAAATATGAAGCACTCAAGGAGAGTCTGAAAGATGACCTGTTTCTGGTCATGGAAGTTGAAATAGAGGAGACCTTCCATGAAGTTGTGATCCAGATTGAGCATAAGAGCGAACGGGAAGATGTTTCCATGCGAATATATGAATACCTCTGCTATGCCTGGCTGCTAAAAAAAAGGCCTGTCTGGAGCATTGTCATTTATACTGATGACGCCATCTGGAGAAAGCCGGTTTCTGATACGTTCTGGTATGGATTCAGCAGTAAGATGAAACAACAGTTCTGTCATTTTGATGTCATCAAGATCAAATCTGAAAGAAGCGCTGATCTGATCAACAAACATTCGCTGATGTGCAAGCTTCTGGCGTTGAAGGCGGATGACAGGAATACGGATCATGAAACCCTTGTTTACGAGATTTACAGTGCTGCTGAGAGTATGGCCGATCTTATCAATAATGATAAAAAACTGCTCATTGAACAATGGGTAAATGCCTATAGCAACATACCGCACACATCTGTTGAGACAATAAAAAAGGAGGTAAACATGAGTTATACAGCTACCACCATCTCCGAGCATATCTGGAATGAAGGTAAAATGGAAGGCGAGATTAAAGGCCAAATTAAAATACTTGAATCCCTCTATCTATCTGCCGTTCTGAGTAAGGAACAATTTGAAAAGATGGTAGATCCGCTAAGAAAGCAATTAGAAAAGATACTGTGTGCAGTGTAATTAAGGATCATCGAAATGAGGAACTTGTAAAAACCCAAGATTATCTGGGCATCCCTGCCGGGAGATATCATCGAATCGCCGGACCTTTTCATATCTGCTCTCCTTCTGCTGTTGCGGACCACCAACCTGGTGGTTCTGGATAGCTTTGTCGCGCGGGAATTTCGGCTCATCACTCAAATGCCGGAATTGCCACTGCCCAGGCAACGTAGGTTGGCTGCTCCCGTAAGTATTTGAGATTAAAAGTGTCCCGGCTTATGTGGATAGCCGATTTAACCATGCTGCGTTGGGATACACTGGCCGCTCTGCGCAAAATATCACCAGAAATACCGGTAATCCTGTCCAGCGGATATGACGAGGCTCAGGTTATGGCAGGCGAACATCCCGAACTCCCCAATGCTTTTCTGGAAAAGCCTTATCAACTGAAGGTGATTAGAGACACGATCAGTCGAGTTATGGCTAATAAGGCTTATGGAGTTTAATCTGTCGTAAAAAGAGTGATAAAACAAGAAAGAGGCTCTAACATGAGCGATCAACAGACAACCCGATTTCACGGTATGAAAAACCCGCACCTGACGGCTGCGCTGCTTCTGGCCATTTTCGCAGCAGGGGTGCTGTTTGTCTGGTGGGCGGCGGTGCAGGCCGAACGCGAGATGCGCTCAGAACTGCTCCGGCAAGATGGCTCAACCTCTTTTTGAGAGAATGCGATCGAAGTACCACATCACTCATTTTTATTTCCATGGAACGGACAAGGTTTGGTCAGGTTGGTTTTCCTTATGGCCGGGCTTTCTCTGGCTCTCGGAAGCGCTCTGTTATTGTTCTTCAATAATTACATTGGAAAAATCCAAAACCGCCTGGATGCCATCACACCGGTGCAGAAGCAATTAAAGGATCAAGACAATGGCTGAAAATGAGACTCTTTCAAACCAAGCGAACAATCCGCGTCGGCAGGCGGAGGAAAAAGCCGCCAATATGACTGAATCCTCGGAAGCCAACCTCATCGGGTCCACCCTGCTGTGCGTGGCCCTAATCGCCGCCGGTCTGGCTGGCAACTATTTCAGGTTCCCGATCTTCCTCAATATTGATTTTCTCTTCGGCAGCATCTTCGCCATGCTGGTACTGCAATTCTTCGGCCTTGGCCGGGGTATTCTGGCTACAGTCATCATAGCCAGCTATACCTATATCCTCTGGAACCACCCCTACGCCATCATCATCATGACCGCTGAAGTGGCGGTTGTTGGCTGGTTGACGAACCGCCGTAAGATTGGAATTGTGCTGGCTGATACGCTCTACTGGCTCATCATCGGTATGCCACTGGCCTACCTTTTCTATCACGTTGTCATGAATGTTCCATTCAGTAATACCTCTATTGTCATGACCAAACAAGCGGTGAATGGCATCACCAATGCTTTGGTCGCCCGGCTGATCTTCACCGGTTTTACACTCCGTTCCCGCTCATCGCTGATGTCATACCGTGAAATTATCTACAACCTGTTGGCCCTTTTCGTGTTGGGTCCGGCTCTGATTATGATGGCGATTGGCAGCAGAACCGATTTTGCCGAAACCGATCTCCGTATTCGCACCTTGCTGATTCAGGAGAGCCAGCACACGACTCACAGCCTGGAAACATGGGTGGCGAACAGAGCATCAGCCATTTTCAATCTGGCTGAGATGGCTGCTTCGAGCCCCCCGGAGCAGATGCAATCCTATCTGGAACTGACAGTGAATTCGGATGTCAATTTTCAGCGGGCTGGACTGCATGACAGAGAGGCGACAACCACCGCCTACTTTCCATTGCTGGATGAACATGGGCATAAGAACATCGGCATTAGCTTTGCTGATCGTCCCTACATACCGGTACTCAAACAGACACTCAAGCCGATGCTCTCGGAGGTGATGATGGGCAAAATCGGCACCCATAAGCCGGTTGTCGCGATGATTTCTCCGGTGGTCATTCATGGAGAGTATGGCGGCTTCATCGGCGGCATACTGAGCCTGAAACAGATACTTGAGCACCTCGACAAAACTACGGACGAAAATGCCTCGTTCTACATTCTGATTGATAAAAACGGCAATATCATTATGACCAATCACACAGATCAAACGGTGATGACACCCTTTGTGCGCGGAAAAGGGACACTGAATCGTCTTAACGCTGGGATCAGTCAGTGGGTGCCGGTTGTGTCCCCCAATACACCTATCTCGGAACGTTGGAAGAATTCGTTCTATATCGCTGAAACCACCATTGGCGCCCTGGCGGAATGGAAACTGATTCTGGAGCAGCCGGTGGCGCCCTTCCAAAAAGCACTCTACGACAACTACACCGGTAAGCTGACCCTGCTGTTCCTGATTTTGATCGGAGCACTGGCGCTGGCTGAATTTTTGAGCCGCAGTTCCATTGCCACACTCGAAAAGCTGCGTCTGATCACCCATGACCTTCCGCGCAGGCTGGTAACGGATGAAAAAGAGATCGCCTGGCCCGAAAGCGGTATTATTGAGATAAATCACTTGATCAAAAATTTCAGGGAGATAGCGCATTCATTGACGGCGCAGTTCAGCGAAGTCCGAAAAAATAACGAAACCCTGGAGCAACGTGTAGTGCAGGAGGTGGCGAAAAACCGCCAGCACGAGTTTCTGTTGATCCAGCAGAGTCGGCTGGCCGCCATGGGCGAGATGATCGGCAATATTGCGCACCAGTGGCGTCAACCGTTGAATGCGCTTGGCCTGCTGCTTTACAACATCAAGGATGCATACCAATTCAACACGCTCGACGCTGCTTACCTGGAACATGCTGTTGCCGACGGTCGCCGTATGGTTCAGAAAATGTCCACGACTATCAGCGATTTTGCCAATTTCTTCCGTCCGAATAAAGAAATTATCGTCTTCTCCGTGCTGGAGCAAATCAGGGAAGCGATCGCCTTGGTGGAATCAAGTTTCCAACACAGTAATATTTCCATCCATATCGATGCCTCGCAGGATATTAAGCTAATGGGTTTTCCCAATGAATATTCCCAGGTGCTCCTAAACCTGCTTTCCAATGCCAAAGAGGCGATCCTGGCGCACAATCAAACGCTTCCCGGAAGGGTGGACATTGTCCTCGCGGAGCAAAACGGCCAAGGGTGCGTCTTGGTGCGTGATAACGGCGGCGGTATTCCGGCGGATATTCTGGACAGGATATTCGATCCCTATTTTTCCACCAAGGGAAAGGGAAGCGGCATCGGCCTGTACATGTCGAAAATGATCGTCGAACGCAACATGATGGGCAGCATCACGGCAAAAAACATCGAAGGCGGCGCTGAGTTCAGTGTTTGTACTTCGCTTACAAAGGATGGCCCGTATGACTCATCATGTATTGTCCGGAATTTGGGGACCACTATACTTCTCTTTATTTACCATGCGTCAGTTCTTCCGCAATAAGTTCTGCCTGTTTTAAAACCGTTTCCGTTGCAAGCATTTGCATATCGGCGGATAGCCGTATTGTCGCAAGATTCGTTTTACAATGACTTTCAACTTTGCTTTGACGCTTTCCTTGATAGGCCAGTCAATTGAAGCGTTTTCTTTAACCTTTGCATACAAAACAACTGCAAGTTCACGCAATTTATCCTGTTCCATAACTTGCATTGCGCTATCGTTATTTGCAATAGCGGTATAGAAAGCATATTCATAATCAGACAAACCCATTTCCTTTGGCGCTTTGTCCATTTCATGTATTTCTTTCGCAAGCTCGATGAGCTCCTCAATCACCTCGGCTGCGGTGAGAATCTTGGCGTGATACTTTTTGATAGAGTTTTGAAGCATTTCCATCAAAGTTTTGCTTTGAACCAGATTCTTTTTTGAACGGGACTTGATTTCATCGTTGAGAAGTTTTTTAAGAACTTCCAGAGCAATGTTCTTATGCTCCATGTTTTTGACTTCAAGAAGAAAGTCTTCTGACAATATGGAAATATCCGGTTTCCTGATGCCAGCCGCATCGAAAACATCTATAACTTTTTCTGTTACCAGTGCTTTGTCAATTACTTGTCTTATAGCAGTTTCGATTTCTTCATTTGACTTTCCTGAACCGCTAATATCAAATTTAGCCAGCCTTGCTTTTACGGCCTGAAAAAAAGAAACTTCATCTTTTGCGTCCATCGCCTGATCGTGCGGGATCGCAATTGAAAATGCTTGAGAAAGGGCGGTTACTTCATAAATGAACCGCTTCTTGCCATTTTCAAGCCCAAGGATATGCTCTTCGGCCGATAGAATAAGGGAAAGCTTTTTGCCGGTATCTGCTTCAAAATAATGTTCATAGGCAAATCCATGGAACATCTGAGAGACAACTTCTAATTTTTCCAGCATAAGCGCAGCGGCTTGTTCCTGTGTAACTGCCGGGTCGCCCTTACCACCAGCATCGGAGTAGAACGAGAGCGCTTCCTTCAAGTCTGAAGCTATGCCGAGGTAGTCAACAATCAAACCGCCGGTTTTATCTTTATAAACACGATTAACTCGAGCAATTGCCTGCATCAGGTTATGCCCCCTCATCGGTTTATCAATATAGAGCGTATGCAAAGAAGGCACATCAAAGCCAGTAAGCCACATATCACGAACAATGACCAATTTCAGCTCATCGTCCGGATCCTTCATTCTGTCCGCCAAAGTGCGACGCAGTTCCTTGGTAGTATAGTGTTTGGCTATTTCAGGGCCATCAGAAGAAACCGAAGTCATGACTACTTTGATAACGCCTTTTTTTAAGTCATCGCTATGCCATTCGGGTTTAATTTCAATAATTGCTTTGTATAAATCAGCGGCGATTCGGCGGGACATGGTGACAATCATTCCCTTGCCTTCCATGACTTCCTGTCGCTGTTCAAAATGTGTGATGATATCCTTAGCTACTTGTTTTATCCGGGCTTCGCTACCGATAAGTGCTTCCAGTTGCGTCCATTTGGCCTTGGCTTTTTGTGTTTCTGAAAGTTCATCCTGTAAAAGATCATCATCCAGGTCGTTTACCAGTTTTTTCCCTTCATCGCTTAATGTGATTTTTGCAAGACGGCTTTCATAATATATGCGGACAGTTGCGCCGTCGTGAACCGATTGGGCTATATCATACACATCGACGTAGTTGCCGAACACTGCGGGAGTGTTCACATCAGTATTTTCAATTGGGGTACCTGTAAAACCAAGATAGGTTGCGTTGGGAAGTGCATCGCGCATGTATTTTGCGAAGCCGTACACAATTTTCTTCCGATGACATTACCGCTATTATCTTTATCATCAATAGTCTTAGCCTTAAAGCCATATTGTGTTCGATGCGCTTCATCGGCTATGACAATGATGTTTTTCCGGTCTGAGAGTTTTTCATAGACGTTACCTTCTTCCGGCTGGAATTTTTGAATGGTGGTGAAAACCACCCCACCGGAAGCGACCTTGAGCAAATCTTTCAATTGTTCACGATTGTTCGCCTGAACAGGTTCTTGCCGGAGCAATTGCTTTGAAGATGCAAAAGTATCAAAAAGCTGGTCGTCCAGGTCGTTGCGGTCGGTAATGAATAATATTGTTGGATTATCCATGGCGAGAACAATTTTCCCGGTGTAAAAAACCATTGAAAGAGACTTTCCGGAGCCTTGAGTATGCCAGACAACACCACCTTTTTTATCTCCAATCGGTTGTGCTTTCACACCTGCCACACCATAGCTTTCCGATGATTCATGGAGCATCATCATACCGGGCGTGGCATCTTCAGTCTTTGTAAAACCAGAAGCGCGCAGGGTCGATTCCACCGCCCGATTGACCGCATAATACTGGTGATAAGCGGCAAGTTTCTTGATGGTTTGAATAGTGATAATGCCGGTTTCTTTATCTTCCTTTTTGGATTTTTCAAAAACGATGAAATGACGGATAATGTCTAATAGAGTTCTTTTATCAAGCATTCCCCGAATCAGTGTTTCCAATTGCCCGACTAACGGAGATGCTTCAACTTTTCCGTCGGAGGTTTTCCAAGCCATAAACCGGCTAAGACCGGCAGAAATTGAACCGGATTTTGCTTCCAGTCCATCGGAAATAATCAAAAAAGCATTGTAGGTGAAAAGGGAGGGAATAACCTGTTTATATGTCTGCAACTGCTTGAATGCTGAATGGATTGTAGCGTTTTCATCGGCAGGATTTTTCAGCTCTATCACAACCAGAGGCAAGCCGTTAACAAACAGAATAACATCGGGTCGTTTATTGACATGGTTTTCAATGATAGTGAACTGATTCAACACAATAAAATCGTTATTGTCCGGGTCGTTCCAGTCGATGAGCCAGACTAAATCACCCCGGCTGTTGCCGTTTTTTTGAAAGGTGACGTTTATCCCTTCGGTGAGCATCCGATGAAATGCTTCGTTATTGGTAATAAGTTCAGGAGAGTTCAGCCGTAGTATCTGCTTGATGGCATCTTTGCGTATATCCGCAGGTAGTGAATGGTTGATGCGGGAAACCGCGTTGTTCAGTTTTTCGAGAAGTAGAACATCTTCAAATGATACTCGCTCTGGTGTCTCGCTATCGGGAGCAATATCAGGGCCGTAGATGTATCTATAGCCCTGTTTTTCAAGGAGTTTGATTGAAAATTCTTCAATGGCTGATTCTGTAATTCTATTCATTCATCACCTTCTTCACTATCAGCAAATGCTTTCTGTTCTGTTATATAAGCTGGATAGTCGACATTGTAAAGAATTTCGCTGGCAGTATAGGAATACTCTCCCATTTCAAATTCACCGTAAGTGTAGTCCCAGAAATTATTGAAGTCTTCCTGGTCTTCAAAGTGTATTTTTGTTTCGACAGGGGGTAGTAACCCGTGGATTCTCATTTTCAAAGGTTCTAATAAGGAAACAGGCCACAATAACGGTAGCATCTATCAAAAACTCTTGTGTCAGACCATCTACCTTGTTGTTTCGCGACTGTAGTTCTTCCAGGGACATGCCATGCGATGTTGAACCAATGTCATTACGGAGATCACCCATTTTCTGACCAATCGTAGCCAAGGCGGATGAAATCTGAGTAACCAAATCATTGCTTGAATAGCCGATGGCGATGAATGCCTTTTTAAGGACGGAATTAATGCTTGATGATGATTCTAATGTTACGCCTTTTGAGCTGCATATTTCCTTGCTGATAGTTTCCAATATAGCTTTTGCGTTTTCTAAAGCATGGCTGAAATCAGAGAATAGATAGGCTTCGATACGATCTGTGTATAAAGTCAGAGCAGACCAGTGACCATATTGTTCTATGACTTTTTTCAATTTCTCCATATATTCTGTCCTATAAACATCATATGGCTACTCTCACTTCACCGCTCATCAGTTTTGGCAATAGAGTGTCGCGGAGCTCTTCAAGGGTGCGAATTTGGTTTTTATTTCTGTTCTTTTTTGTAAAAATGGGATCGATTATTTGTTTGAATCTCTTTAGTGCTAATTTCGATGGAATAGTAATAGGGGTATTCCCTATCTCACCGAGGCTTAAATTGGGTTGTACAGAATGAACAATTTTTCCATCCATTATTTCTCTAAACTGGGGTGACTTTAAAAATAAGTAAATGAATTCAGGAAAACATTTTTCTGAATTTGTGCGAATGATTGCAATTGCTTGGTTTGTATTTGCTGGCAATATTTCATTCGGAGTAATTGCAACTCGTCCAATTGTTCCAGCAATACTACAAAGAACATCACCGGTTTGAATAATTGATCGGCCTAAGAACTCGTGTGTCTCGAGACTTATTTTTGCAAATTTATTCCATACGAAATTACCAGTATCTGTAATTGACTCTGCTTTTATAAAATTAATACCTGAGTCCGTAAAAGAATGTCCAAGTGTCGTTGGGGTTGTACCTTTTGTGATTGTAACACATAAATCAGAGATAGTCCCTTCCTCCCACCCCTCATCCTTTTCCTCCACAATCCACTGCCGGAAAAGAGTCTCCGCCATGGCTTCCAGCGTCTTGTTCTGGCAGTGCAGAAGGTCGATCTTGTCGTCGAGGCTGGAAAGCACTCCCGCAATGGCGCTCTGATTCTCATCTTTTTCTATTTTAATCATGTCCATCTTGTAATCTATTAAATCGTGTTCAGACATTTTCTCACTCATGCCAATTTCACCTTTTTTAAATTCTCCAGTATCAGCGAATTCAGTTTTTCCTCTTCCTTCAACTGCGCTTCAAACTCCTTCTTCAATCCGGTAAACCGCTCATTAAAGTCAAAGTCATCATCATCATCGGGAAGACCCACAAATCTGCCGGGGGTGAGTACATAATCCATTTGCCTGACCCGCTCGATGCTGGCGGAATTACAGAATCCCTTGATGTCCTCATACTTTCCTTTGAGACTCCGCCATTCGTGATAGGTATTGGTGATTTTCTGGATATCTTCAGCAGCAAGTTCCTTGGTTCTACGGTTAATCAGATGGCCTTCGTTCCGGGCATCGATAAACAGGATTTCATCGGTGCGAGTGCGATATCCGCCGTTGGCTTTATTTCGGCTTAAAAACCAGAGACAAGCGGGAATCTGGGTGTTCAAGAAGAGCTTTGCCGGAAGGTTGACAATACAGTCCACCAGTCGCGCTTTAATCAGTGATTTGCGGATATCGCCTTCACCGGAACTTTTCGAAGTTAGCGAACCTTTGGCTAAAACAAAACCTGCAATTCCACTTGGGCTTAGGTGATAAAGAAAGTGCTGTATCCAGGCATAGTTAGCATTTCCCGCTGGCGGCGTTCCGAATTTCCATCTGCCATCTTTACGCAACAGATCGCCCGACCAGTCGCTGTCATTGAAGGGCGGATTTGCAATAACGAAATCAGCTTTCAGGTCTTTGTGGGAATCGTTGAGGAATGAGCCTTCATTGTTCCATTTTACCTGCGAGCTATCAATGCCCCGAATGGCTATATTCATCTTTGCCAGACGCCAGGTAGTCTGGTTGCTTTCCTGTCCGTAAATGGATATGTCGTTTACCTTACCCTGGTGTTCAGCCAGAAGCTTTTCAGATTGTACAAACATACCTCCGGAACCACAGCATGGGTCATATACCCGCCCCTTGTAGGGTTCAAGCATTTTTACCAATAATTCAACAATACTTCGAGGAGTATAAAACTGCCCGCCCTGTTTACCTTCGGCAAGGGCGAATTCTCCAAGGAAGTATTCAAATACATGCCCCAGTACGTCGGCGTTACGGGCTTTGGCATCGCCGAGGGCAATATTACTTACCAAGTCAATTAGTCCGCCAAGGCTGATAGGATCAAGGTTCCCACGGGCAAAAACCTTTGGCAGAACATCTTTGAGAGATGAATTGTCTTTTTCGATAGCGTCCATCGCGTTAGCGACATCTTTCCCGATGGTGGTTCGTTTGGCTTTGGCCTGCAAATAAGACCAGCGTGCGGTTTCTGGCACGAAGAATACATTTTCGGCTTTGTATTCGTCCTTGTCTTCCGGGTCGGCTCCGGCATAATCACCTTTGCCGCTTTTCAATTGCGAATACAGTTCTTCAAAAGCATCGGAGATGTATTTCAGAAATATCAGGCCAAGAACAATGTGCTTGTATTCGGCAGCATCGATATTTTTTCTGAGCTTATCTGCCGCTTTCCAGAGTTGTTTCTCGATTGGTTCTTCTTTTGTGCTATTGTCTTTGGTCTTTGCCATTGTACATCTCCAGTTAGCGTTTCTTTTCTCTTGCACCCAGCACTGATGCCGGGCGTTCTTGTGGCACGCTGATTATATCATTTACATCTTTCTATCTTCTTTTTTGCGCCGAAGGCATCCATCGAATAACAGAGTTAAGGGCAGTTACTCTTAAGTAAAAAGCTAAAAGAGCTTTCCTTGTTAAAAGCCTAAGCCTTAACACTTTTAATAATAGGGTGATAGGGTCTGGGTGGATT
>JBAXVB010000104.1:0-11780 GCA_037129415.1 Deltaproteobacteria bacterium | reverse complement strand
TTTTGTATTTATCAGCGCCTTCCGCCTCGTTGAGCTTTTTCTGAATATTATCCAGATACATAAGACAGGTGATACAGGATACAACAATGAAGTCGGCTTTTGTTTCCTCAATAATAGCGTCCAGTTTGGTTTTTGCAAATTCGGTGGCTTCGGCAGGGGAGCTTTTTGAAAAACCTCCGGCTCCGCCGCAGCACTGAAGTTCTCGGCTGTAGTGGTCAACCGTTGCCCCTAATGCTTCGGTCAGCAGTCGCAAAGCTTTGGGCTCTCTCGGCGATTCTTCAAACCCAACAATTTCACTGGGGAAAAGGGTATGGCAGGGATATTGTATCACGCCATGAAGACCGTTAAGACTTTTTTTTATAGTCTTGGAAATCTTTTCGGCTCCCACTTCGTTATAGAGGATTTCAGATATATGACGGACCCTTGTCTTGCATTCGAGTTTTCGGCCGGTCAGCTCTATCAGTTCATTCACCCTTGCGAGTTTTACTTCATCATGGGCAAGGTGATCGCGTCCCATCCGCAGGGAACTATAGCACGAGCCGCATTGAACCATGATGTCCAGACCTTTGGCTTCTGCAATGGAAAGATTCCACCCTGAAGATGCAAGATAGGAATCATCATCTGTGGAAGGAAATGAACCAAAAGCCGGGCAGCATACATATCCCTCCGCATCGGCTATGTCAACACCCAGCTCCGGCATGGTCGCCCTGATGGCCCTCTCAACATCCGGTCTTATGGCCGGGGTATTACAACCTAAGAAAAGACATAATTCCATTTCTTTTATTCCTCATTAAACATATAGTCGTTTTCGCTGACCACAGGTGTTTTCATAAGCATTTCCTGATAAAGTTTCAGCATTTCAGGCATCTTTGTTATGGTTTGAAGCTCGGGCAGGCCCAGGGATGTTCTCAACTCTGTGTTGGTACCGACCGACTGGGTGTATCCTCTTTTGTATATCTCGACAATGGCTGTGGGAACGCGAGTCTCGTCATTGGAAGTTTGCCACCTTCGTATGGCAAGGATCATTTCAAATGGCTTTACATCCATGGGGCACATTTCTTCGCACCTGGAACAGGACACACAGGCCCATGGGGTATCATCATTCAGGAGCTCTTCCTCCAATCCAAATACCACCATGCGAGCAAGATTTCTCACCAGAAGCGGTGGATCGCCATGGGATGCGGGGCAGCCCGATAGACAGGTACTGCAGTTAAAACAATGTAACAGATCCTTGGTGTTGTATATCTGTTTCCACAAATCTTTATCCGATGTACTGAAATCCATAATCCATGTCTCCTATTCTGCAGTTGCAAACATCGGGGCTTTGGACAATTTGGCATCAATGACCGCCATGATCTGTTTGTCACTGAAACCCATGATCTCTGCAGCGTTATTCTGACAGGCGACTCCACACATTCCGCATGCCTGACATGTGGCCCCATCCACTATTATTCTGTCAAGAACCTCATCGTATGAACGGGCGCCATAGGGGCAGATATCAACGCATCGTTGACACCTCACACAAATGGCGTCATGCACCCTTGAAATCGTATGGGCCGTGTGGATTTTTCGTCCAGACAAATAGGCATAGGTTTTCTGTGCTGCGGCTTCAGCCTGAAGGATCGCATCTTTCAGGGTCATGGGGGAATGGGCGACACCGGCAACATATAGACCCACCTTCAGGAATTCAACTGGGCGCCATTTTGAATCCGCTTCGACAAAGAAGCCATCCTCATTTACAGGGAGGCCAAAAGCCTTGCCGACATCTCGATTGGAAGCTTCAGGATCAACGCCGGTGGAGAGAATGAGATAATCAGGTGACAGTTGAATTTCGGAATTCAGGACAGGTTCTATAAACTTTATCACCGGTTTCCCGTCGGTAAGTTCAACCTTGGGTTTGTTATCAAGGCTGTAGCTCACAAAAACAATGCCGGCCAACCGCGCCTTTGTATAATATTGTTCGGTAAACCCGTATGTCATCACATCCCGGTACAGAATAAAAATCCTGGCTTCCGGATTTTTTTCCTTGATGGTCAATGCATTGGCGATGGCTCCGACACAACAGATACGGCTACAGTATTCCCTTCCCTGTTTTTCCCTGGAACCCACACACTGGATCATGACAATCGTTTCAGCATCACTGACATCAATTTCTCCCGTAGCAAGTCCGTCTTTAAGTTCAGCCTGGGTAAGAATCTGATCTGAATTACCGTATTCATATTCAGTTGTTTCACCCTCATGCCCACCTGTTGCAATGATGGCGGCACCATGTCGCAAATAAAAGTTTTCTTCTTTGGATAAATCCCTGATCTTTGTTTCAAAGGCGCCTAATGATCCTTGTGAGCCGACCACTTCAGAATTTTTATGAAGAGTGATGTTTTTATGTTCAAGAATTTTAATGGTCAGGTCTTTTGCCATGTACACAGGCGTAAGCCCATCAATTGTATGTTCGATTCTTGTTCCGGCATATCCCCCCAGTTTGTCCGTCTTTTCAACCAGGTGAACCTCTACCCCTCTTTGGGCAAGACAGAAAGCGGCATGCATGCCTGCGATCCCACCGCCCACAACAAGGGCGACCGGGTTTATGGGAAGTATTTCAACATGGAGGGCGGGTTTCAGCTTAAGGTTTTCTATGATGGATCTGATTTCACTATATGCCTCACGGGTGTGGTCTTTTTTTTCAGATTCAAAAAATCCCTTATGAACAATGGATGAAAGATCAATAATCTCAAACAAAGAGGCGGCGAATCCCGCTTTTTTTGCAAGATTTTTTAAGGATTTACGATACATGAAAGGATGACAGGCACCAATCAGGAGGCGGTTACATTTTGATTTGCCCAGGAGTTCAAGAACAGTTTTTTTCCCTTCATCACTGCAGACCATATCAATGATATTGACTTCGCCTACACTGTTCAACTTTTTGAGTCCTGTTCCAAGGGCGCTAAAATCAACACTGCTCTCTTTTACTTTTTCACTGCATTTACAAAGAACAACCGATATGAGCGGCTCATCTCTGTCCTTTGCAGTGGGTTCGGCAATCGCCTCTTCTTCAAGTATGGACACATCTATACTTGATAAATATCTGCTGACTTGTCCGGCAGCAGCGATTCCACTGCTGATGGCCTCGCTTAAATCGGTGAGACCCATGAGGGACCCGCATAGAAAAACACCCGGTTTAACCAGCTTGACCTTGTCATATGTCTCAGTGGGCAAAAGACCTAAGGGATTGACTTCGAGATGAAGCATATCCGCCAGTTTTTTATGTGTTTCATAGGGAATCTGTCCGGTTGAAAGAACCACCATGTCATAATCAGACACAAAAAATTTCTGGGTTTCAGAATCATAATATCGCATGGAAAGACTTTTATCAGGATTAAGCATAACCCCCTGAACACGGCAGCGAATCAGTTTTACTCCATGCTCATCAACGGCTTTTTCATAGTATCGGTAAAAATCTTTACCAAAGGTTCGCATATCCATGTAGAAAATAGTGGTTTCAACATCGTCACCGCCTTTTTCCTTGGCCAGCACCGCTTCTTTGAGTGCAAACATGCAGCAGATAGAGGAACAATAGTCTCTTTTCTGTCTTCTATTCCTGGACCCCATACATTGCACCCAGGCAATCTTTTTAGCAGATTTGCCATCGGATGGCCGTTTGATTTCTCCATCAAATGTGCCGGACCCGCTGATAATGCGCTCAAAAGCAAGGGAACTAACCACATCGGGAGACACAGCCCATGATTTGGCGTCTTCAAATTCTTTCAAATTATAAAGCTTTACACCTGATGCAAGAATAATCGCATGAACCTGTCTTGTAAGGAGTTCGTCTTCCGCCTCAAGATTGATTACATGGGTGGGACAGACATCAACACAGGCATTGCATCGGGTACAGGTGTCCATGTCGATTAAAAGCATCTGGGGCGTGCTGTGGGGGACTGGTTTGTAAACAGCTTTTCGTCTGGTCAGGCCGTGGTTGAACTCGTCAGCAACTTCAACCGGACAGACCTTTATGCATTCACCGAGTCCGTTACACTTGTCCGTGTCAATATATCGGGCCTTTTTTAATAATTCGATGGTGTAATTACCGGCATCCCCTTCAACGCTTTTGAGTTCGGTAAACGGCAGGATATCTATATTTTCATGGTACAGGCCTTTGCGCATACAATATTGGGAAGCATACTCCCGGCCAACCATGGGCAACATCCGGCACATCCCGCAGTGGTCCGTGGGAAACTGGTTATCCAGCTTGGCCAGAATACCGCCGATCTGGGGTGACGAATCCGTCAGCAAAACCTTGTATCCGATCTCAGCCAGCTCTATGGCGGCTTTTATCCCGGAAACGCCGGCGCCTGCGACAAGAACCGTGCCTGTGGGCTTTTTTTCTGCCATAATATTCTCCTATTTTACCTGCCCTGTCACTTCAACCAACTCATCATTCTCAAAAACAGTCAACGGCTGTTTTTCGTCATGGGATCGACCTGCCTGATAATTAAACCTCTGTTGGGTCTTCTGGGCCGCCGTCCTGAAAATGGGCATAAGATCGATACTGTTAGGACAGGCGCTGGTGCACTGACCACATCCGACACAGAACAGACTCATATGACTCATACGGGTCAAGTGATAAAAAATTGTGTCTGTTGGCATTTTAAGTGTTCCGAACGTATCCGCCCATCCCATATACTGATCCCCGTTGTGGCGGAAGGTATCGGTCACAAACACGCACTCCTTGCAATAACAGACAGGACACGCCACCCTGCAGTTGTAGCAGTTAATGCAGTTGGCAAGTTTGTCTTCAAGGGCGTCAATGCTATGAGTGGATGCCCTGTACTCGGCGAATGCCTCATCACAGGCTTCTTTCCGCTTTTTTACCAATTGTTGAACCGCTGCTTCCCGGTTGCCTGGAGTATCCCCGGTTTTGAGCCCCACTGTTTCAAGAGCTTGATCTCCTTTAGGCGTAAGGCTTTCGATATAAAGGGCATCAGGACCTGTACCAATGATGCAGAGCCTTAAATCCACATTGTCCGCCACCGGAAATTCACATATTTTGCAGGCGCCGGAAACATCACAACCGCTGTTCTCCGTATTTCCTGCAAGGGCCTTTACAATAAAAGATTCAGAGGATTCTCCCGCAGCCTGTAGCTTGACAAAGTCAAGGTTTTCATATCGTCCAAGACAGTCAATGCCGATAAGCAGTACATCCTCAAGATTGGCCTGTTTAAGTTTGCAAAGCTCAACCAGCGCCCTGATCTCGCAGGATCTTAAAACCGCCGCCATTTTTCTGCCGGAAGGTTTTGCTGTGATGGATGAGACAACTTTTGCACCATTCACAGGCGCCACCGGTGCAAAAGGATCAATGGCTTCCAGATGGAACGGATCGGTAACAAGCGTTAGCATCACCCCTCTTTTAGGTTGCTTCATGGGAGCAAGCAGGGCGTTTACCACACCTTTTTCCATCATGCCTTTGAAAATATCCGCCAGTTTTTGATTCAGTTCGCCTTTTTTAAAGGGCACTTTTATAAAATTCGCCATTCGTATCTTCTCCGTTTTTTCAACCTATTTTTTTTCTTTGCCTGGGGCTTCCCTGTTAAGAGGGCTTGGGCCGAGCGCTTTAAGTTTGGCGGTCATTTCACTGACGACTTCCCTAAGCATGGTTCCTTCACTTGCCGCAATCCAGCGAAGCCAGAACCGTTTCTCGTCAATCCCGTATTCTTTTAAAATCTCAGTCAGCATGGCTACCCGTCGTCTGGCCTTGAGATTTCCATTGATATAATGGCAGTCTCCTGGCCAGCATCCGCCGATCAAAACACCGTCTGCGCCGTTTAGAAAAGCTTTGATGACATATTTGGGATCCACCATTCCACTGCACATCATCCGGATAATTTTAATATTGTGCGGGTACGACAACCGAGACGTACCCGCCAGATCTGCAGCGGTAAACGTACACCAGTTACAAAAAAAGCCCACTATTTTTGGTTCAAACTCGCTCATATCAAGACTCCTGTTTAATTAAGTAATAATCCGTCAATTTCCGCAAAAATCTGTTGGTCTGTAAAGTGGCGAACTTTTGCCGCACCGCTGGGACAATGACCTGCACAACTGCCACAACCCTTGCACACAGCACTGTTGACGACTGAAATAGCGTTGAAATAATCAAATTCAATGGCGGAATAGGGGCAGAGCACGATACATACCTGGCAGCCCACGCATACATCAGGATCGATATATGAAATCATGGGTGGCACTTCGACGATTCCTTTTGCACTCAGGGCCATACATTCGGCTGCCGCTCCCTTTGCCTGGGCCACGGTATCTGGAATATCCTTTGGGCCCTGGCATGCACCTGCAAGGAAAACTCCACTGGATGGAGTGGATACCGGGGCGAGCTTGGGATGTTCTTCCTGAAAAAATCCATCGGCGCCAATGCCAATACCGAATTTACGCATGACATCCTGGGCATTGGATCTTGGCTCCATGGCCGTACAAAGAATGGCCATATCCACCTCAATTTCAAGCATTCTGCAGGAAAGCGTATCTTCGGCCACAACCGTCAACATGCCGTTTGGCGCTTCAGTGATGGAGCCGACCTTTCCCCTGATCATGCGAACGCCTTCAGACTGGACTTTTTTATAGAATTCTTCATACCCTTTCCCAAAGCAACGCATGTCAATATAAAAATTGTAAACCTGGGTGCTGTGACCACATTTGTCCTTGATAAGATGTGCATATTTTAACGCATACATGCAGCAGGTCCGGGAACAGTATTCATGATAATTGATGTCGCGACTACCGATACAATGAAGAATGGCCACACTTTTTGGCGGCTCGGTAAACTTCATGCGATCTTTAAGATCACGTTTCAAAAGCTTTCCCAGGGTCGGACCCGTGGCGTTGGATAATCTTTCAAATTCAAGATTGGTAAACACATTGGCATATTTACCATACCCATATTGGGTCATTGGAGTTGGGTCAAGTGGATCAAATCCGGTGGCAATGATGATGGAGCCGACATCAATGATTTCTCGTTCATCTTTTATGTCGTGGTCAATGGCTTTGGCTTTACATGCATCCACACACAGTTTGCACTCGCAGCAACCGCCACAGTTCAGGCATTTCCCCGCATCGCTTTGGGCGGAAGCTTCTGAAAGTCCCATATCCACTTCTTCAAAAGATGATTTTCTTGTGGCAGGTTCTATAAATACCGACTTGGCTCTGGCCACCAAGGTCGCATCTTCGGGGACAGGAACAAAATTCTTTTCGTCTGGCTTGGTATCCTCTTCCCGCTGTTTTCTTTCTTTGTCAAATAAGGCCATTTCCTGGTTTAAATATCGTTCAATGGCTTTGACAACCTTGTGACCGCCGGCAATGGCCTCAACCACTGTGGCTGGTCCTGTGACGGCATCCCCTGCGGCAAAAACTCCGGGTTCCGATGTCTGCATGGTGGAAGGGTCAACCTTGAAGGTTCCCCGTGCGGTCAGATCAAAGTGTGTTTCCTTTAAAACGGGCTCAGTTTCAACGCTCTGACCAATAGCGGGAATGATCATGTCGCAGGCAATGACATATTCACTGCCTTCAATGGGGACAGGCCGCCTTCTTCCGCCCGCATCAACAGGGCCAAGTTTATTTTTAATACATTCAATGCCGACAACCCTGCCGTTTTCCGTCACAACTTTTTTAGGTCCCACAAGCGTGATAAAGTTAATACCTTCTTCCTTGGCGCCTTCAATCTCTTCATGGTCGGCAGGCATTTCCTGTTCGGTTCTTCTGTAAACGACGGACACGCTTTGGGCGCCGGATCTTACGGCGACTCTGGCCGCATCCATGGCTACATTTCCACCGCCAATGATCACGACCCTCTTTTTAGCAGACCCAGCCTTTTCAAGGTTTTCCTTGCGAAGGAACGGCACAGCGTCCACTACTCCGTCCGCATCTTCATTTTCAATATTCATTTTGACGGGAACATGGGCCCCTATTCCAAGGAATATGGCGTCAAAGCCTTGGTCTTTAAGGCTTGCCAGGGTAAAATCACGGCCCAAAGCCATGCCGGTTTTAAGCGTGACTCCTGTGGATAGAATATGACCGATTTCCTGATCCAGTATGGCTGGCGGCAGCCTGTAATCAGGGATACCGGTTCTCAGCATACCACCCGGTTTTTCCATGGACTCAAATATGCAAACCTTAAATCCCTTGCGCCTTAGATAATACGCCACGGTAAGTCCAACGGGACCTGATCCTATGACAGCGATTTTTTTATCAATTTCTTCAACTTCAGGAAGGGGGACATCCTCTAATCTGGCATGATCGGCGGCAAATCTTTTTAAATCCCGAATAGAAACGGCAGAGTCAACCAAAGCTCTTCTGCAGTCGGTTTCACAGGGATGGGGGCATACCCGTCCCAGGACTCCGGGCAAAGGCAGACGTTCCATGATGATATTGAGGGCCTGCTGATAATTACCGATTTTCACCATCTGTACATATCCCTGTACATTGGTTCCGGCAGGGCAGGAGGTTCTGCACGGGGCCGTTGTCCTTTTGTCAATCACATATCTGACCGGCACGGCCTGGGGGAAAGACAGGTAAACAGCTTTTCGCATTTTCGTATTGACATCCCATTCATTGGGAAAATCAACCGGGCAGACCTTTGCACAGTCACCACACCCTGTACAATTGGTTTTGATGTATCTTGCCTTATTATTGATCGTAACCTTGAAGTTACCCACAAACCCGCTGACATGTTCAACTTCACAATAGCTTCTTAATTCAATATTTTTATCCTGGCCGACCGCCACCATTTTGGGTGTGCCGATACAGGCGGTACAGTCGAGTGTGGGAAATGCTTTGTCGTATTGAAGCATGTGACCGCCCACAGTTGGCGCTTTTTCAACCAGGTAGGCTTTGAAACCCGCACTTGCAATATCAATGGCGGCCTGCATTCCGGCGATGCCGCCACCCACTATCAGACTGTTTGAATTGACGGAGAATTGGCTCGGGATCAGTGCATTCTGGAAAGAGACTCTTTTAAGGCCCGCCCTTACGATAATTCTTGCTTTTTCCGTGGCATCATCTTCATTCTCGGTTACCCATGATCCATGCTCTCTGACACATACCATATGAAAAGCATGGTAAGGGTTGAGCCCTGCCCGCTGGCAGGCGGACCTGAACGTTTTTTCATGCATCCTTGGCGAACAGGAAGCCACCACCACCCGGGTCAGGTCGTATTTTTTTACGTCACTTTCAATAAGTTCCTGGCCAGGATCAGAACACATAAATAAATAATCCCGCGCCACCACCACCCCGGGAAAGGTTGATGCGTATGCGGCGACTTCCGCCACCCGAACCCGGTAGGCGATATTAATACCGCAGTGGCAGATATAGAATCCGATTCGTTCAGACATGACAGTCCTCCTGCTCAAGGCTTGTAATATGGGTATGACTCTTTTTGGTATCATTCGAAAATTCAACCGATGTTAACACGAGTTCAGAAATATCCTGAACTTGTATTTTATTTTCGACATTCAGCTCAGTTATGGCTTCATTCAGTATCCGGATACAATAGGGGCAAGCCGTTGCAATGACATCAGCGCCGGTTTTAATCGCCTGACGCACACGCACGACACCAAACCGATGATCCCGCGGATACTCTTTCCAGAGGCCACCGCCGCCACCGCCGCAGCACAGGCTTCTTTCCCTGTTATTTTCCATTTCAACCAGCCTGAGTTTTGGGATGCTGTTCAGCACTCTTCTGGGCGCATCGTAAATGCCATTGTGCCGTCCCAGATAACAGGGGTCATGATAGGTGACAGTCATATCTACCATACCCACCGGTTTGATCCGGCCTTTTGCTATCAGCCTGTCGAGAAGTTCAATATAATGCTCCGTATCCACAGCATTTTTCAAGCCTGCATACTGATTTTTGAATGTATTCATGCAGTGTGGAGAGAAGGTTAAAATCTTTTTAACCCCTGAACCAATAAACATATCCGTATTTTTCTTTTCAAGACCTGAGAATGTTTCTTTTTCGCCTATGGAAGCGGCCTGATCACCACAGCAGCTTTCCTTGTCCCCCAGTGTCCCAAAGGAGACGTCAGCATGTGCGAGTAATTTCACCAGTGACTTGCCGGCCTTTTCGCAACCTTTTGAAGGGCTGGTATCATAAGCGGTCGTGCAGCAGGTGAAAAGGCAGTACTCATTCTCCCGGCTAAAGGCTGGCATACCAACATCCTTTGCCCAGTCAAGCCGATCCTGCGGCTTGCCGTTCCAGGGATTTCCTTTCTTTTTCAGGCTGCCGACAGGGGCCGTAAAAATTTTGGGAAGTTTTTTGGCGGCCACATTCTGCTCGCGTATGGATTTTACAAGATCAATGATTTCAATCCCTCTTGGGCAATGCTCCACACAGGCGCCGCAGGTGGCGCAATCCCAGGCGGTCGTATCAACGGTTGCCTGGGTACAGGTTTCAAGGCTGATATTTCTGAGTATCTGTCGAGGGCTGTAATAGGTAATCCGGTTCCACGGGCAAACACCGGAACAGGTACCGCACTGCATACAACCCATAAAATTGTCACCCACATCTTTTGTCACTGTCTCAAAAACAACCTGGGATTCTTTGACAGCTTTTTCTTTTAATGTGGTCAAAAAGATCGCAAGAGGCCTGTAAAAAAGATGGGATAATTTTCCAAAGGGAAGCATGATACTAAGCATGCCGACAACGATGGCGACATGGATGGTATAGATGGTGTAGGTGGCGATTGGCCACCCTGAAAGACGGAAGATATGAATGAGAATCCCGGTAAAAGCGCTGACAAATAATAAAATCAGAAAAAATACATCTGTAAAATCGGAATATCGGTGAAGCTTTTCTTCTTTTACATACCATCTGCTATATAACATGTTGCCCGAAATCAGCATGAGTGCAACAGTTGCATAGTATCCGAAAATCCGTGTGGGATGCCAGAAAGGATGCACAATGTCCGTCTGGAAGTTTTCGAGAAAACCGATGATGAAAATTTCCATTACGACATAACCGGAAAACAATAGAAAATGGCGCAGCCATCTGGAGCTTGGACCTGTTCCGCATTTTCGCCATCGTTTATGGGTCAAATAGTGGAGCAAAAAGACCGGGGCCTGGGTAAGGTAGGTGACAATGGGTATTTGGGTGTTCTTCATAATACCCCGGTACATGAGAAATCCATTTGAAAGGAGTAGGGCGCCCAGTATGGCGAACATGATCTGGTCACCGATATGCACCCAGTGGGGGGGGGCAAATGAATTCAGGGCGACCCGATCGGTAATAACCGGCCCGTGTCCAAAGAGAAAAAGCAGAATAATCCCCAGTGTTACGGTGAGAAAAGCGGCTACCTGCCATTTGGGTGATGAATAAAATAACCGGGCAAGGCCGGTCCAGTCAAACTGTGTTGTCAGCCAGCGTCTGGTGGCCATCATGGTTTCTGCCGGCTCAGCACCACGAGGACAGTCGGTGTTACAGTCACCGCAGTAATAACAGAGCCATGGTTCGGGAGATTCGAGTAATTTATCTTTTAATCCCAGTTGAAGATAACGGTATATCTTTCGTGGAAAGGTATTGGCGCCACTTGACAAGGGACAAGCTGCAGCACAATTCCCGCACTGCATGCACAGCTCCATATCCTTGGCGCCCAGCTTTTCTATTTCACCCAACAAATTTTGATCAATGGCATTACGTCCCATAGCAATTGTCCCCATAACCTGCGGTTACCACCTGGTCACACACCAAAGTAGGGGCGAATAATTATTCGCCTCTGCTGCCA
>JBAXVB010000103.1:0-11885 GCA_037129415.1 Deltaproteobacteria bacterium | reverse complement strand
TCCACTTCATAATCACGGTTAGGCGCCAGATCTATGACAACGCGAGATTTGGGTTCTGGCGGCGGATGAATCCCCGTTCGAACCTGCACAATATATCTGCCATTAATGGCAATTACCCTTTTTATGGTTTTTTCCATCAGAACATCCGGAAAATCACAAATAATTTTCGGTGTCTTTCCTTCAATCACTTGAGCTTCCGGCGGAAAAAGACCCGTCAAAACAATTGTAATCATTTCTGCGGTGGTTGACTTGATATCCGACTCAATGTCAAGAATCTTTTTAGATGAACCGGAAATAACAGAAGCTTTCGGAGAAAGCAGCTCGCTTTTTGAGTCTGAGCCTGGTTTGAGGGCAGACATGGCGCTCTTTCTTTCTTCTTTTTGTTTATCGCCAAGACCTGACTTTCTTTCTCCTTTTTGTTTATCGCCAGCACCTGATTGAGGGGGTGGCGCCTTATCGACAGAATCCTCAACTATGGGTGTTGGTTGTGCTAAAACTGGTGGATCAGAAGGCAGTGAATTTCCATTTGAAACAGCCTGTTGCTCAGGCATGGGTTGGATATCTGTCACTTCAGTCGGAGGTAGCTCCTTCGAAGGAGGAGGAAGGGACGGAATTTTATAACGCAAAGGGGCGACATCCGAAGTCAATGGTTCAGCGCCATAAAGGACGCCATCAAACGGAACCTGCTCAAACTGAAAAAGGATCGCCCCCAAAAACAGAATAACCCCCGCTCCCAGACCGATCTGCTTTACACGGTTAAATGCCATACATGCGCCTCCCGATCGTAACAACTGACTAAATTATTGAAAACAATTATTCATATCCTTCGCCGTAAATGATTTTGCCCTGAAATACCCGGTAGCTGTAAAAGATATACACTAAAACCACTGGCAGAATCAGCGCCACCCCCCAGAGAGTAAAGGAAAGGGTTTCGCTCTGAGAAGCAGCCTCGTAAACCGATACGCCGGGAAGGATGGCGAAAGGAAAAATGGCGGACTGAAGGGATATGTAAGCGGATAAAAACACCATCAGACTCCATATAAACGGCTGAATTTCACTACGTTTTTTCAGATGCACAAACAAAAAGACAAACGATATCAAACCAAGGACCGGAAGAACCCAAACAATATACACCCGTGGCTTGCTCAGCCAGGCATCAATAATTCCCGAATTATGAAAAGGTGTCCAGATAAGTACCGCTCCGATAAAAAGCGCAACGCCGCAAGCAGCCAAAAACGCCTGGCGATATGCGCGCGCCTGAACCGGACCCGTGGTTTTGATAATGATGTATGTTGAACCCAGAAGAACATATCCGGTAACCAGGGCGATTCCTGTCATGATCGAAAAAGGTGTCAGCCAGTCAAAGGGACCGCCGGCGAACAGATTGTCCTGAACCTGAATACCTGAAATATATCCTCCCAGAGTAACTCCCTGGGCAAATGCAGCCATGAAGCTTCCCCAGAAAAATGCATGATTCCATATCTGTTTTTTACGGGAGTGAGACCTGAATTCAAAGGCGACTCCCCGGAAAATCAGTCCGAATAAGAACGTGAACAGCGGGATATAAAGGGCGCTGAACAGCACCGTGTAAATCATTGGAAATGAAGCAAACAACGCACCGCCTCCAAAAACAATCCAGGTCTGATTGGCATCCCAGACCGGAGCGATGGTCCCGATCAACACGTCCTGTTCTGTTTCATTTTCAGCACTGAAAAAAAGCAGGCCGACACCCAGACTGAATCCATCCAGCAGAACGTAGAGAATCACCACCAGTCCAACCAGAAATACCCATATATGAATCAGATTCATGCGTCGCCCTCCCTGTTTTCGTCAAACGATTTTGCATCTGCTGACGGCGGAAGTCCGGAGCTGAACTGCAGATGCGGTATCGGGCTGGTAAGGTCCGGTCCACTGTGAAGGGTTTTCAGGGTAAAATAAAAATAGCTTCCGCCCAGTACGGCAAAGAAAATCATGAACATCGCCAGCGACCAGACAACATTTCCGGCGGCAATGGGAGACACGCTGTCTTTTGTTCGCATCAGGCCATAGACTGTCCAGGGCTGACGTCCAAGTTCAGCCGTGATCCATCCGATAACGGTAGCGACAAAGCCAAGGGGTTGAACGGCGACCAAAGTTTTATAAAATATCGGCGTGTCAAACAGGCGTTTTCGTAAAGACAGAAAGCCAGCCCAAATCATAACCGCAACAAACAAGAATCCGATGCCAACCATGATCCTAAAACTCCAGAAGGTGATGGCGGCATTGGGACGGTCTGATTTTGGAAATTCCTTCAGCCCGGAAACCCTTCCATTTATGGAATGAGTGGTCAGCAAGCTCAACATGCCGGGGATGGTGACTTCAAACAGGTTTTTTTCGGCAGCCATATCAGGAAAGGCAAACGCTACAAACGCAGCTCCGCCCTTGGTGTTGGTATTCCAATGGGCTTCCATCGCCGCCAGCTTGGCTGGTTGATATTGGGCGACATTTTGACCTTTGAAATCCCCGACAACCGCCTGTAGGGGAGCAATCACGGCAGCCATCAGCAGTGCAAGAGACAGGGAACGCCTGTAAAAAATATCATTTTGTTTTTTCAGCAGAAACCAGGCGCATATCCCGGCCACGGCAAAGGCTGCTGTTTCGTAGGATGCCAGAAGCATGTGCGCCAGGTGTGTGGGAAATGATGGATTGAATATGGCATCCACAAAACTTGTTACCATGAATCGGCCGTTAATCAGTTCATAGCCAGCCGGAGTCTGCATCCAGGCATTGGCGGCCACGATCCAGAATGCGGAAAGCGATGCGCCTACAGCTACCAGGCAGGTGGAAATGAAATGAACTGCCGGAGACACCTTTTTCCAGCCAAAGAGCATGATACCCAGAAAACCGGCTTCCAGAAAAAAAGCGGTCATGCCTTCATAAGCCATGAGCGGTGCAAAAACATTGGACACTGCCTGCGAAAACCGGGCGAAGTTGGTCCCGAATTCAAACTCCAGGGTGATGCCGCTGACGACCCCGACAGCAAAATGAATGGCGAAGATTCGGACCCAGAAACGATACATTCGGTAGTAAATCGCATTTTGACTGCGGAGCCAAAGCCATTCCACAACGACAAGATAAAGCGCAAGGCCAATGGTCAGGGTGGGAAAAATGATATGAAATGCAGTGGTCAGACCAAACTGGATTCGGGAAAGCAAAACGACATCCATGGACGCCTCTCGAAAAGCATGGTTATGGTGCAAGGACATCTTTTTTCCCGTCGCACAAGCGGGAAGATGTCACTCGATTCGCCTTGATTGTAACTCAGGGTCACAAAAGCGTATTGGTGTATGAGGGACAAAATACGATTTGAATCACTTTGCCACAATTATCGACTTTCATGGTTTATTTCAAGTGAAATCATAAAAGCCGGCATCAATAAATGAAATCAATGGTGTACCAGTCGGTTTCAAAATCCCACAGGGAAACGAAGAATAGCACATAGTGAAGGTAAAACGGAAGGGTGAGCTTGCTGAGTTGCGCCTTGGCCTTAACCTGATATTGCTTGCCCTTTTCCAGTTTATTCAGAAGGATTATCTTCAACCCATCAACATCAGACATCAATTTCTGCGCTTCCTGCAGGGACTGGGCTGTCCGGATTTTACCATTTTCCCATGAACGTTCAACAATGAATACTTTTTTCAGGTTGTTATATTTAATGGAGTTGACGATTTCAATATTGGCGATGGCCTTGTCAAACCACATCGAACGTTTTTGATAGAGCATAACAAAAAACGAAAACGAGGCAGGCACACCGCTCATGATGGCATTGACTGTTTGTTCGCGAAAGGCGCCCTCAACATTTAAATAAACCAGAAGGTCTTTGCTGGTGTTTGTTACAATAATGTTTGAAAGGGTTGCATCCTGTGCTGCACATGGGATCTGAACCAGAAAAATCAAACTCATGATAACGGCGGCAGTCAATGTCGTCAGGCTGTTTCGTCGTGTATGCTTTTTCTTAGCAGCAGTCGCCATTGAACCCATTCTTATCGCAGTTGTTCGGAATGACGTAAGTTTCCCAGGATGATTTTTCTGAAAAGAATTTTTCTATAAAATCACGATGAAAAGCATGGCCAGACTTATGGGTGACAATATGGCCAACGATGGAAAGCCCCAATAGCGAAAAATCGCCAATGCAGTCCAGGAGTTTATGCCGAACAAATTCATCCTGAAACCTCAAGCCGCCCTTGTTTAGTATGCAGTCTTTGTCCACCACAACAGCGTTATCCAGAGATCCTCCCTTTGCCAGTCCGAATCTCTTTAGGTATTCAATTTCATGAAGAAAGCCAAATGTTCGCGCGCTGCATATCTCTTGTTCAAAAAGATGATCTGTTACCTCCATCGAAAATGTCTGGCTTTGAATCAACGGATGGTCATATTCAATGGAACAGGTAATTTTATAAGAAGGGTGGGGGAAAATGGAAACGGATTTGCCGTCTCTTTCAAGGGTAATGGGTTTTCTGATTACAAAAACGCATTTGGGACCATCCTGCTCAACGATGCCTGCGGCCTGAATCAATCGGGTAAAGGGCGCCGCGCTGCCGTCCATGATGGGCATTTCATGAGCATCAATTTCAACCAGGGCGTTATCCACAGAGAGTCCTGCAAAGCTGGCCATCAGGTGTTCAATGGTGGACACAATGAAGCCCTCGACACCAATAACGGTTGCAAGACTGGTATCTACAACCATGTTGAACCGCGCGGATATGCAGGGGGAGTCTTGCAGATCTGTTCGGACAAATTTAATGCCATGATTTATCGGTGCAGGCTTTATCTTCAGGTTGACTTCTCTGCCCGAATGGACGCCCACACCGGAACAACTTATGGTTCTGATCAAGGTTCTTTGGCGGCAATACATGCCAATCCTTTCTTCTGTTGAGGCTGAGTCAAGCTTAAGCATACATCTAATTATCGGTCTCATTATAAATTGTTTTTGCAAGAAAAACCACCACTTTTATCCGAAAGAAAACCTTTTTCCGTCATAAATTCAGCATCTGTGTCTTCGTCTTTGAAAAATGACGGAGACACAGTGGAATTTCAAGGCGATGATTGAAATAGAATCTTATTGCTCTTGTTGACATTACTCCCTGTTTTGGATTACATGATGCAGTATTCAGATGCAAAAAAATGATGGTTTTCAAGCATTTTTCTTTTCGCAATAAGGCTGATGAACCCTATCAGGAAGATACAATGATAATCGGACTGGATGTAGGCGGTACCTATACGGATGTAGTTCTTCTCGGCGATGAGGGAATTGTCAGGGCAATCAAGGTTCTTACCGACACAAAAGCGCTGTTCAAAACCGTATTGTCAGGACTGGACAGCATTACCGAAGGCATTCCTCCCGGGAATATCCGCAGGATTGTATTAAGCACAACTCTTACCACCAATGCCATTGCCCAGGCCAAAATATCCAATGTCGGCATGATTGTCTCCAGCGGTCCGGGCATTGATCCGGAGTTTTACCGAACCCACGCGCACTATGTTGCGGTTTGTGGTTCCATCGATCACAGGGGCCGGGAAATCGAACCCGTCAATACCTGCGAAATTGAGGAGTTTGCCCGCAATTTTGCGGCAGAGGGTATCCGGTATATGGGCGTAGTGGGTAAATTCTCAACACGAAATCCTCGGCATGAGATGCTCATTCACGAACGGATTCAACCTTATTTTGAGAAAGTGTTCATGGGCCATCAGATTTCAGGTAATCTCAACTTTCCCAGACGGATCGCCACAACCTACCTCAATGCAGCGGTATATCCCATCCACAAGCAGTTTTTCGAAGCAGTTCATCAGTCTCTTGAGAAAAAAGGGCTGACAATTCCCATCCATATCATGAAGGCGGACGGCGGCACCATGAATTTTGCCGCATCCATGGATTTTCCGGCTCAGACCATCCTCTCCGGACCGGCGGCCAGCGTCATGGGCTCTCTGGCATTTGCATTTGATGATGAAGAAAGCTTAGTCATGGATATCGGGGGAACCACCACAGACATGGCCATTTTAGTCAAACATGTCCCGGTTTTAAATCCCCTGGGAATATGCCTTGGCCCTTACAAGACCCTGATCCGCTCCCTGGAAAGCCATTCCATACCAGTTGGAGGAGACAGTAACGTATCCATTCAGGAAGGCAGGATTCAGATTGGCCCGGAGCGCATCGGCCCTGCAATGGCTTATGGCGGTTCTGTACCCACACCCACAGATGCCCTGTGCGTTATGGGAAAGCTCAAAAGCGGGGACAGGGAGAAGTCGGTGCAGGGATTTCAGTCAATCGCCCATGATCTTGACTGCTCCATAGAAAAGGCCGCTGACCAGGTGTTTGATCACACCTGCCGAACCATCCTGAAGGAGGCGCGTGTGTTGATTGATCGCATCAACCAGAAACCGGTTTACACCATCCATGAACTCCAGGAAGGATATCAGGTCAACCCTCAAAAAATTCTGATCCTGGGAGGTCCAGCCCCGTATTTTGCTCAGCGTTTTGAGGAAATTTCCAGTTTCAGGGTTGGCGTTGTCCCCAGATGGGATGTGGCCAATGCCATTGGCGCCGCCCTTGCGCGCACCACCTGCGAGGTCAGTCTGTTTGCCGATACTCAGCAGGGAATCGCCATGTCGCCCGAAGAGGGGTTCACTACTGCGGTAACCCAGGATTTTTCAAATGCCGATGCAGTGCTGACTGCAGGAGAACTTCTTAAGCAAAAAGCCGCCAGACAGGGCGCAAGTCCTGAAGAGATGGAAATGGAAGTTGTTGAAAATCAGCAATTCAATATGGTCAAGGGCTTCTATACCGTTGGAAAAAATATTCGGGTCAAGATGCAGATCAAACCCGGGCTGATTGACGAGTATGACACCATTGCCGGAATCCTCTCAATGGAGTAATTTATGCTGAAAGCCAGATACAAAACAGGTCTTGTTTTTTTCCCAGCCTTTGACTGGGCCATAAGCCCGACGCATCCGGAACGGGAGGAACGTCTTCTTTACACCCAGGACCAGGTTTTTGAGGAGGGTGTTCTGGATATTGACGGAATACGGGAATTCAAACCGGAACTGGTTACGGTCCAGGATGTCCAGCGGGTACATTTCTGCGTTCCAGATGTGGCCGACATCATGACAGAATCTCATTTTATCAGCGCCGGCGGTGCCAAAACCATTGGCAGGGCTGTAATGGACAAACAGGTTGATCGGGGTTTTGCGCTGGTCAGACCGCCTGGCCACCATGCCATGCGGGTTGTTCATGGAGCCAGGGGGTTTTGCAATGTGAACATCGAAGCCATCATGATCGAGTACATTCGAACAGCTTACCCGATTCAGCGGGTAGCCATTGTCGATACCGACTGTCATCATGGGGACGGTACTCAGGACATTTACTGGCATGATCCGGATACGCTTTTTATTTCACTCCATCAGGACGGCAGAACCCTTTACCCCGGAACCGGCTTTCCCAACGAAATGGGTGGGCCAACAGCCATTGGAACCACAATCAATTATCCCCTGCCTCCCGAAACCTCTGAGGAAGGGTTTTTGTATGCAATACGAAATGTGGTGCTTCCCATACTCGAAGATTTCAAGCCGGACATCATCATTAATTCCGCAGGGCAAGACAACCATTTTTCAGATCCCATCACCAACATGAATTTTTCCGCGCAAGGGTATGCCGCTCTGACCGAGCTGTTATCACCGAACATTGCAGTGCTGGAGGGCGGGTATTCCATTGAAGGCGCCCTGCCCTATATCAACCTGGGGATTATTTTGGCAATGGCCGGGATTGATTACAGCAAAATCAAGGAGCCCAATTATGATCCGGAGCGCCTCAAGCAAAAACCGGAAATCAGCAGATGGATTCAAAGAACTGGCGATCAGATTCTTTCGAACTGGCATCAGCGGGATAAAATAAAATCGTTCGTTCAGGACACCCAACGATTTGCGGAACGCACCCGGAGTATTTACTACGATACAGACAATATCACTGAAAAACAGGCTGAGACTTTAAGGATATGTTCCGATTGCAGCGGTGTTTTACAAATTGATTCTTCTACAGACGGAGGAAGGCGAATTCTGGCGGTTCATATTCCCACCCGAGCCTGCGATAATTGCAGGGAATTGGGATACGAATGGTTTGACGCAGCAGATAAAAAGAAGACCGCCGCTTATCTTCAAGATCGGCCTAAAGACCATTACGAACAACGAAAACGGGATTTATGACCAATTTTAGCAGGGCTACCGCAAACCATGATCCGAAACCTTCATGATATCATACCGCCGGTCGTCATCGGGCACCGGGGCTACCGGGCCAAATATCCGGAAAACACGCTATCTTCTTTTGCCGCAGCCATTGCTGCAGGTGCCGACATGATTGAGCTGGATGTCACCCTCAGCAGGGATCGCAAGGTGGTGGTGATTCATGATGACACCCTGAATCGAACCACAAACGGCTTCGGGCCAGTTCATGATATGAATCTTCTGGAGCTTAAACTGCTTGACGCCGGCAGTTGGTTTGATTCGCGCTTCACCGGAGAATCCTTGCCCACATTAAAGGAAGTGCTGATTCTGGCAGGGGGGAAAATCCTTATAAATGTCGAGATCAAGTCAAGCGCATGGGAATCAGGCTTTCCCGAAGATGCAATTGAACGGCAAGTGGTTAACCTGATCATTCAGCACGATTTGCTGAATAGTACGCTGATATCGAGTTTTCACGCAGGATTTCTGGAAAATATCGTTGGGCTACCGGTTCATCCCGAAATCGCCTTTATCACAGATCGTAAAGTCCCTCAAAATACATTGGATATTTGTAAAAAGTTTAGCGTTTTTTCCTGGCACCCCCATTACAAATCCCTGGAACAACGACACATAGAAGAGGCGCATGCCCAGGGCATCCTTATCTTTCCCTATACCGTCAATCTTGTTGAAGACATGCACAAGCTGGTGAGTATGGGCGCTGACGGTATCATTACTGATGACCCGCCCCTACTCTGATATTCTCCCCACAAATCACAGGAACTTGAAATGACCATGTTTGTATCTTCAGGCGCAACCAATCGCCAAACCCTTATTCACAAGGGCAGAGTTTTTAATGTTTTTCAGGAGAACGTCAGACTTCCCAATAATGTTCTGATGAATATTGATGTAATCCGTCACCCAGGGGCAGCCGCCATTGTCCCATTGACCCGGGATCATACCGTGATTATGCTTCAGCAATACCGCCATGCTGTTGGGGGAACCATCTGGGAGATTCCGGCAGGAACCCTGGACAGCGGTGAGTTGCCTCTGGCCTGCGCTCAAAGGGAATTGACCGAAGAAACTGGTTACCAGGCAGCCGATTGGCGAATGCTCGGAGAAATTACACCGGTTCCGGGGTATTCAGATGAACGGATTCAGATTTTTCTGGCCACGGAATTAACGATTTCGGTTCAGAACCTGGATTCGGACGAAGTGCTGGATGTTCGGGAAGTTGCATTTACAGAAGCCCTCAAGATGATTTCAAGGGGCGACATTCAGGATGCCAAAACCATCTGCGGGCTGTTCATGGCCGACGCATGGTTGAAAGAGCATTCCTGCAGGATGACATGATGACAAAGACCAAGAAGCGGGACCACCTGAATTTGCTCTGTGATATTGGGGATCTGGCAACCCTTTTGACTGGTAGCAGCAACATTGAAAATTTTCTGCAGCGGACTACTGTCATGGTTTCCCGGCATCTTGAGGCGGATGTCTGTTCCATATATCTTTTTGACGATCAAACGCGGGAGCTTGTTTTGAAGGCTACGATCGGCCTCAATCCGGAAGCCGTCAATAGCGTGAGAATGAAGCTCGGCGAAGGATTGGTCGGATGTACCCTAATCAAACAGCAGCCCATACGGGAAGGTTCCGCCAGCAGAAATCCCCAGTTCAAGTATTTTGAAGAAACCGGAGAAGACCGTTTTGAAAGCTTTCTCTCCGTTCCGATTTCAAGGGGGATTGAAAATATTGGTGTTCTGGTGGTTCAGCATGAGAAACGCGATTATTTTGATGAAATGGATGTGATGGCCTTAAGGGCTGCAGCATCGCAATTGGCCAGCGCTATTGAAAATGCCAGGCTGATGATGAGCATGAACAATCCCCAGAACCCAGTCCTTAATACAAATGCCCTTGAGCAATTAAAATTCATTCGCGGCGAAAGCGCCGGCAGTGGTTACGCCAGTGCGCCTTCCACAATTTTCGGGAAAAGTCATGGCTGGCTTCTTTCTGAAGACTCTGATTGCGATGCCGGTTACACACTGAAGCATTTTTACCGAGCCATTCAACTGACCACAGATCAGCTCCAGGAGCTTCAGTCCCGCGTTGCCGAACGCCTGCCTGAAAGCGCCGCCCTGATATTCACAGCGCATTTCATGATACTGAAAGACGAACGGTTCATTCAGGAGATTCTCCGGCATATCGAAAAAGGGACGCCTCCACCCGAGGCTGTCCGTATGGTCGCCAGGCATTATATTACACTTTTCTCCTCCAGTCCTTACATGTATCTGCGTGAAAAAGTCAACGACATGGAAGATCTGGCCGGTCGCATCCTGGCCAATTTTCAGCTTCGGGACATGGATGCTTCGCTGCAGTGCAAAGGACGTATTGTCATTGCAAGAGAGCTATATCCATCCGATATTCTTAAACTGGCTTCCGAGGAAGTTGCCGGAATTATTCTGGTCAGCGGAGGGGTGACATCGCATGTTGCTATCCTTGCCAGATCCATGCATATCCCCATGATCATTGCCGATCGGCCGGAGCTGCTTGCAATTCCGGAAGGAACCGCCGTACTGATGGACGCGGCCAGTTTATCTCTGGGCGGCAATATTTATGTGAATCCTTCCGAGAAAGTGATCCATCAGTTTGAACTCCGGAATCAGGCAAAAGCTGCAACATCTTTGCTTGCGGATGCCATGATGCCCACAACCGAAACACGGGACGGTCAACGCATTCATCTGCTGGCCAATATCAATCTGCTGAGTGAGCTGGCCCTTGCTAGGGATCTCAAGGCTGAAGGCATCGGGCTATATCGGTCTGAATTCCCGTTTCTGATCCGCAACAATTTTCCTTCGGAACAGGAACAATACCCAATTTATAAACGCCTTTTTGAAGAGATGCCGGATAAAACCATTACCATCCGAACCCTGGATGTCGGTGGGGACAAGATACTGGCGTACTCAGATGCGGCTGGTGAATCCAATCCTGAACTGGGACTGCGATCCATCCGGTTTTCACTGAGAAATCCGGATATTTTTGAACAACAGATCAAGGCTATATTGCGCGCCGGCGCAGGGGTTAAAAGCATTCGCATTATGTTTCCAATGATATCCTCTGTGGATGAATTCCAGGCAGCCCGCGATCTGGTGAAGGAGTGCAGGGATGATTTACAACGGCAGGGCCTCTCTCACCATCCAGCGCCTGAGATTGGCATGATGATCGAGCTGCCGTCGGTGATGGAGATAATGGACGAGCTGGCCGTCGAAGCCGATTTTTTTTCCATCGGCACTAACGATTTTGTCCAGTACATGCTGGCTGTTGACCGCACCAACGAAAAAGTTGCCGAATACTACCAGCCCTGGCATCCGTCTGTGCTTAGGAGCCTTGCCAAGATCGTTGGCACCGCGATCCAGCAAAACAAGGAGATTTCAATCTGTGGTGAAATGGCGCATGAGCCTGAATATATCCCATTCTTTTTGGGAATTGGGGTTCGAAACCTCAGCGCCGATCCGCAGTTCTTGCCCTTGGTTCAACAGACTATTCGACGGCTGAACCTTACAGATGCTATTGCTTATGCGCGAATGCTTTTGTCGGAGTCAACCCTGAAAGGGACACGCGAGATCATGGACAGGTATTTGGCA
>JBAXVB010000102.1:0-12045 GCA_037129415.1 Deltaproteobacteria bacterium | reverse complement strand
CGGTAATCCGCGAACTGATTCAAAACCGCCCTTGCAGAATATTGTCCTACGGCACTGACACCGGATCTGCCTGGAGACTGGGAAATCATTCGGCGGCTCCGCCATGGACCCATTTTGACATCCTGAAAAAAGGGGAACTCTGGGGCCGCTTTCAGACGCGAATGATCGGTGAACACAACCTGTGGAACGCGATTTCCGCCATTGCGGTGGCGGATACCCTGGGGATTTCACTGCCCGAGATTTCCACAGCCATGAAGACTTATGAAGGTGTAAAACGCCGGCAGGAAATTCGCGGATGCAAAAACGGCATCACGGTTATGGATGATTTTGCACATCATCCCACGGCGGTCCGGGAAACCGTGCGCGCAGTCAAATCGTTTTATTCAACTGGACGCATCATTGCCGTGTTTGAACCCCGCACCAATTCCAGCATGAGAAGGGTATTTCAAGACGACTATCCGCTATCTTTTGATGGCGCAGACCTGGTGTGCATCCGAAACCCGCCGCTTCTCCACAAAATTCCAGTCGAAGAGCGATTTTCCTCCGAGCTGCTGGTCAGCGATTTAAAAAATCGCGGTATTAACGCCCATTTTTTCCTGGATACCGATGCCATCATTAATTTTCTGATTATGGCGGCAAAACCTGAAGACCTGGTTCTCATCATGTCCAATGGCGGTTTTGACCGAATTCACGAACGCCTTCTGGCTGCGCTCTGAACCCCATTCAGACCGCTTCCGCATCCCGATGAATTGAGGGCCGACAAAGGGGGACTTTTTTCAGATAAACGATGGAAAAACCTTTACGACATCTCATTACGGGGTTTTGCGTGATGCTTGGGGTGAGTACTCTTCTGGGGATCGGAGTCATCTGGTATCTTCATACCGATCACGCCCGAACACAAATCCTGAATGCACTAAATGGCCAAATTCCCGGATCTGTTTCCATTCAAAGCCACAGATTCTCTTTGATGTCAGGCAGGATTGATATCTGGAATCTTCGAATCGTTGACCTTTTTCAGGAAGATGCCGCCGAATGTGATCATCTGTCCGTATCTATTTCCTGGTGGCGCTTACTCCAGGGAGAGCTTCACATTCAATCTGCAATCATTGAAAAACCACACATCAATGTATCTGTCGCCCCTGACGGTACCTTGAATTTTTCCCACATTTTTTCTAACCCTTCTTCTGATCCGATAACGGCAGATGCTCAAACCAGCCATTTTCTTCCCTTGGTCCTGGATGCTGTGACCCTTACAGATGCCGCACTCAGTTATGAAGATTCACGCGAAAAGCTGTCAGTCTGCCTGGAAAATATTGACGCTGACCTAAGTATCTCCGGGTCTGCCGATTTCCTGAAACTGACAGGTAAAACCAATATACAGATCGGAAACGGCCAGATTTCGAACCCGATTTTTCATACCGGATTCGGACCAATTTCTTTACAAGGAAGTCTCGAAGACGGACAAATTCTGCCACTGCATCTAAGCCTTTTATCCCCTGGCCTGAATGCCGAAATTTCGGGAAGTATTTCACAGATTTGGCAAGATCCTCAGCTTGGCTTGAGTGTGAACATGGACAGCACACTTTCGGCACTTCAGCAAAGCCTTGATCTGGAAACAACGATTTCAGGCCTGGTTCATATCACAGGAAACATTTCCGGCCCCCTGTTAAACCCGAACGCATCCATGAACCTGACCTGCGAGCAAGTCAAAGCTGCTGAATATTCACTGGATCATCTTCATATGACCGCAAGTCTAACGGATCGAATCATTACAGTGGATTCCATTTTCGAACCGACAGACAAAGGCGCAATCCGCATCACTGGCGCCACTGATCTGAGGCAGGCATTTCCATCCGGTATTTTCGCAGCTCCAGATACCCGGTCTGTTCTATCCGCCAATATGCATATTGGGCTTGATTCCGTAAAACTCTCCGATTTTCATCCAGCAGCAACCGGTATAATCACTGGAGAGCTATCCATTCAGAGCAAGGGGACTTTGGATCAGCCTCTGAATGCTGATGTCGAGATGAACATCCAGGCCGGACAGATTTCACTGGATCAAACCGCAGCCCCGGTGAACATGAATATCAATGGACAAGCCAAGTGGGACAACGGCGGACTTCAGCTCCATCATCTGACTGCCCAGGCAGGGACAACCCGCCTAACAGCAAAAGGGTTTTGTCTCCTACCATCAACTGGGAAAGGCTTGGAGGATGGAGATTTGCCGCCTGACTACAACATCAGCGGTGAGCTGACCTGTCAGTCCGACAACCTCTCAAGCAGCCTGTCTCCATTGGGCATTCGGGGGGCAGCAGGAAGCTTTCGGGCTCAGGCCAATCTGTCCGGAACATTGAAATCACCTGCTTGCTCACTTAAATTAAAAGGCTCCAGACTGGGATTTAGGAACATTCAGCTCGGCGCACTGGAGCTGAATGCCGAACTGGAACCTTCTGGCATCCTTCGCATCTCCACCCTGTCCTTAAAAAACCAGGGGTCCGAATTGACCGCCAAAGGCCAGATTCCGATTCTCTCGGGCAGGAACACGGATTCCGACAGACCTTTTGCATTTACCGCCGGATTTCGTCAGGTTAAACTCGATAATTTTATGCGATCTTCAGGCATTCAAGGCGCGATTGACGGCAACTGCAAACTGGAAGGAACCAAAAATACGCTGTCCGGAACCCTGCAGATCCAGGCAAAAGACATGAGAACCACAACTGTCCGACTGGGAAATGTGACCGGAGAATTTCAGCTTTCTGAAGGCAGTCTTCAAATCCAACGGCTACTTCTGCAAAACCGCGGCTCTCATGCAGATTTTTCCGGAAATATCCGGATATTTGAACCAGGCACCCTATCATTTCACCCCACTATGCCCTTTCGTTTGAGTGGATCAGGAACCACCTTGTTTGCCGAAGATTTTATTGATTTTTTAAAAGGGAAAATTTCAATCGCCGCCGAAATGGAAGGAACCCCCGAACAAATCACCGGAGCAGCAACCCTTCAATCCGGGCAGTTGGATACAAGCCCAAAAGCCTTTCAGCAGAAATTTACAACTGTTGAATTAGCAGCCGATTTCAAGGATAACAAACTGAATATTTCCAGAGCCAATGCAACTGTAGCTCCCGGTGAGGCTTTGGAAGCCTCCGGCTGGATTGCAATGGATGAGACATTTCACTTCGATTTTAAGGCTGCCGACATAGACATTGGTCACTTAGATGCCCTTTCCAGCATCAGGCCAGGTGGGGAGGGGAAATTTAATTTAACCCTTTCGGGAAGCGGGAGCCTTGATCACCCCAAGATTCAGGGTGATGTCGTTCTAAATCCCTTTCGATTTTATGAAAGCAACTGGGATCATACCCGCATTAAATTGCAGTTAGCCGATGACCTGGCCCGTTTTCAAATACAATCCCCAGTTCAGGGCTATGCTTCCTGGCAGCTTCAAACCAGGGATTATACTGCAGAGCTGGACCTGATTCATATAGAGCTCGCACCGTTTTTTCAATCTGCGGGACTGGCAGGAATTGGCGGAACAGTTTCCGGGAAACTTTCAGCTTCCGGCAATTTCAATTCGCTGAAAACCCTGAAGGCTGATGCCGGCTTTTCCGAGCTTTCGCTGAATGCAAAGGGACAAACCATTATCGAAGGCCGAGATCTGCAACTTGGCATTCAAAACGAAGCAATTGTCATACCCCAGAACCGCCTGACCCTTTTTCAGGACGGAACCCTCAATATCGGGGGCGAAGCACGTCCAGGCCAGACCGTATCGCTGCGTCTGAATGCCGATATTCCCATGAAAGCGGCAAGGCATTTCAACGACGATCTTTCCGACTTGCGCGGGAATCTGACCATTTCCGCCCTGATGACTGGTCCATGGCACAGTCCGGATACCGAGGCTTTTGTGGACATCCGGAATGCCGGCTTGACCCTTGATAAAAGCGCTCAGGACATTCACGATGTGAACGGCCAGATACATATCACCCCCAAGACCCTGACCATTGACCACATCAAAGGCCAAATGGACAGCGGCCAATTTACGCTCAAGGGGAAAGCGGAGCTTGATGCTTTCCGGATAAAGGACATGGATGTTCAGATGACCGCATCTTTGCTCCCGGTCAAAATCGCCGATACGCTCGATGCCAAACTGAATGCAGATCTGACCCTTAGGGGTTTGGCCCATGCACCTGTGATTCAGGGAGAAATCGTCATACCGGAAGGTTTGTATTACAAAAACGTGAACCTCAATCCGCTCAAATCAATGATCCGCCGGGAACGTGGCTTTCAGACACAGCAAGAAATTATTTTCCCAACTTTTATTCAGAATACGATTCTGGATATCCGGATTCCGCCCCGCAACCTGTTTATCGTGGACAATAATCTGGCGCAGTTGAATCTGTCTCCGGACATGCACATTACCGGAACCCTACAGCGCCCCATTATCCAGGGCAGAACCAGAATTGATTCCGGAAGCCTTCAATACCAGAGTACGACATTTACCGTCAAAAAAGGGTTTCTCGATTTTAGCAATCCTTATACCATGGAATCTGTTCTGGACATTCAAAGCCAGGCAGCAATTCAGAACTGGACCGTCTCTCTGGATATTTCGGGGCCGCTGGACAAATTGAATCTGAAACTTTCATCATCTCCTTTTCTGGATGACAACGATCTTTTATCCCTTCTGATAACGGGGAAAACATCACGCGCCACAATCAACAAAACGTCCGACAGTTCAACCTCTTCACAAAAAATGCTTGCAGACCTGCTGTCCGCCTCTATCGGCAGCGATTTAAAAAAGGCATCGGGGTTGGATATTCTGGAAGTGGATTCGACCGGTGAACGCCGCTATGTCAACGATGATCCCTTGAAGGTAACATTCGGGAAAATCATTTCTCCACAAATCACGCTGAAATATGCGGTTGAAACCAAGGGCGGCGTTACATTTCAGCGCACCATCACCGAATACATGTTCATCGAAAACATTCTTTTCAGCGGATTCCAGGACAGCCGGGGTGTTTTTGGAGGAGAAGTCAAATATCGCCATGAATTCCGATAAAAAACATGGGCGCACGACAGATGACAGACTGATTGGCAAGTACCAAGGGGTAAGTGGCGAGAAAAATCCCGTTCCTCGCCCCTCGCCCCTCGCTACTCGCTATGGCCTTCGGCTGTTCCTGTCTTTAGCATTGACAATCATCTTTTGCCTGTTATCGCCATCCCCCCAAACCATCGCTGCCGATTCATCTCCGGAAGAGATTTCCTGCTTTTCCAAAGATCGCGGGAGCCGGATAAAAAACATTCAGATACACGGCGCTTTTCCCCTGTTTGAGCGGGATATCCTTAGCGCCATGACGATCTATATCGGCCCTGTCATGGACCCTGCAAGAATATCTTTTGGCCTGTCCGAACAGAAATCACGGCTTGAATCATATCTGGAGAAACAGGGGTTTATCAATCCAGTTGTAACGGTTCAGACCTTTTTGGATGAATCAGACAATCATTATGTGGTTCAGGTGAACATGGATAAGGGCCATTACCTGCATCTTCAGAATATCCGTTTTATCGGTACCGGAACTTTGGCGAACAACCATACATTTGCGCCACTGAGACTTAAAACAAAGATGGAGACCTGGAAAAAGGCTTTGTTGCCAGGAGTTTCAGGCCGCCTGATTCACGCCGATATTCAAAAAGACATTCAAAATCTTACCGCGTTTTACCGAAGCGGCGGATATCTGGACGTTGGCATTGACTTTAAAATCGAACCATACTCGAAGCAGCCCTATCAGGCAGACCTTGAAATATCAGTGTCCGAAGGCGCTCACTATCGGTTTGAATGGGAGGGCAACGCTGCATTTTCAGCCGCCAAACTGAAAAGCGATCTGGTTTTTTGGGATGATGGAAAAATAAATGACATCAGCATCACGCGAAGTATCCGTAAAATCAAGACCCGGTATCAAAAAGCCGGATATCTGGAACCGCAGGTCAATATCCGGGAAGTACACAGTCCATCCAAAGAAGCCGCCCTTGAAAAAGTCTTTGGAATCTTCATCACTGAAGGCCCCAAAACCCGGATTGACCAAATCCGGATTGCCGGCAACAATGCTCTGCCTACAACCGAAATTAAAAAACAGATACTTTCTCAACCCGGATGGATTTTCCAACCCGGCGTTCTGGTTCAGGAAACCATGGATGAGGATGTGCAGGCCCTTGCTGCGTTGTACTTCAGCAAGGGATTTCGAACCGCTGAAATTACCCCTGCCATTTCACTGAGTCCGGATCGGACACAGGCGGATATTCAAATCAATGTCCATGAAGGAACGCAAACCATCGTCTCTGAGATCACTATCACTGGACTGCATTCTTTGGCTAAGGAAGCCTCCTTTGAAGCGCTCAGCCTGAAAACTGGAAACGCATTTTTTGAGGACATGCTCGAAAATGACAAAAACAAATTGACGGAACTAATTTCTGAAACCGGCCACCCCCACGTTCAGGTACAAACTCAGGTGACTTTCCAGGATGACCCGTCAATTGCCCTGATCGAATACCGGATTGATGAGGGCCCATACATGGTGATGGGGGATGTGATTGTATCCGGCAATTTTACAACCCGTGAACGTATTCTGAAAAATGAAATGGAGATCAAAAGCGGAGATCCGTTTTCCTTGAAAAAATTGCTGAAAAGCCAGAAGAACATTCGGAACATGGAGATTATCCGATCCGTTCAGTTTCAGCCTTGCGGTCTCAAAGAAAAGGCGGACCGGGTCGATTTGATCGTTGCGGTTGAAGAGGCCAAACCATACGTCCTGGATGCCGGCGTTGGCTATGAAACCGAAAAAGGCGTTTTTGCCCATACCCGCCTGGAAGATCGCAATTTAATGGGAGCAAACATCAAAGCCTGGGCTGAAACCGAAATCAGTCAAATCGGGTATAAGGGTGAAACTGGTCTGACCGAACCCCGGTTTATGAATAGTCGTGTTTCCGCCGATGCCTTAGTGTATGCAGAGGATCGGTCTGAATTCAACCAGAACTTTGGAGTCAAAATCCTGGGATCTTCACTGACTTTTTCCCGCAAATGGGAAAGAAAGATCAGCGCAGGCATAGCCTTCAATGCCGAACAACGGGAACTCTACGAGAATACCGATTCCTACTCTCAGTATTATCTGACGAATTATCTGACTACAAACGGATTTGCCCCCAGAAGTCTTATGATGATAACTCCCAAGCTTCAATATGACACGCGGGATTCTTTTGTCAGACCCCGTCAAGGCATTTTCGCCGCCGGATATATGGATGCTTCAAGAGGGATTGACAGCGATCTGGATCATTTCTTGAGATATCGGTTAGATACCAGATATTATGTTTCGCCGCTGAACCGGCTCACATTTGCATGTTCAGCCAGGTGGGGATATATTGAGCCCATGAATGCGGATCGGATTATCGCCAATGATCAGCTTTTCTACCTGGGCGGTTCAGCTAATGTAAGGGGATTTGCTGAAAACATGTTGAGATTTGACACCAACAACAACCCGGTTGGAGCCCTTTCATCCGCATCCGGAACAGTTGAAGCCAGAATTGACCTTGGAAATCAGATTGAGCTATGTCTTTTTACGGATTCTGGAAGCCTCGGGCAGTATCAGACCAGTAACATACCAAACGGCTTCAGAACTTCCGCAGGCCTTGGGTTCCGCTATCTGACGCCCATTGGCCCGGTTGGTCTGGTTTACGGATTCAAGCTGGAGCGCGAATCTGGCGAGGACCCAGGACGATTTCATGTTTCTATCGGATACACTTTTTAGATTCAGGAATGCCGGGATATTGGCATCTCGGCATTTTTTACCCTTTTTACATGTGAGATAGCTATGGAACTTTTAAAAAAATGTATCGACCTGATCGGCTTTCCCATGGACCTGGGCGCAGACCGTCGGGGAGTGGACATGGGGCCATCCGCCATCCGCATTGCCGGAATGGTGGAAGAACTGGAAGTGCTGGGATACCATGTTCAGGATATTGGCGATATTCCCATTCTTTCCAAAGAACGGCAGAAAATCATCAATCCAAAACTTAAATATCTGGATGAAATTGTCAGAACATCCTGTCTTCTGGCTGAAAAGGTGGAACATTCGCTGCAGCAGGGACATTTCCCCCTTTGCATCGGCGGGGATCATTCGATAGCCATTGGATCGCTTGCCGGGGTTTCTGCGTTTTGTCGAAGCACCCGCCGGACATTGGGTGTGATATGGATTGATGCCCACACAGATATGAACACTGAAGACACGACACCATCCGGAAATATTCATGGTATGGCAATGGCGGTATCCATGGGACTGGGGAATAACCCGCTGACCCATATTCTGGGGTTTGCCCCCAAAGTTCAGCCGTCCTGTTGCGCCCTTATTGGAATTCGAAAAATTGATTCTCTTGAAAAAGAAATTATAAAAACGCTTCAGATTCCCGTTCATACCATGAGTGACATTGACAGGAAAGGCGCTCACGCGACAATTCAAAATATTTTGCAAAACCTTAGCCAGAAGGATCATATTCATGTCAGTTTCGATCTGGACAGTGTGGACCCATCTGTCGCCGCCGGCGTCGGAACCCCCGTTGCGGGTGGTCTGACTTACCGGGAAGTCCACCTGATTATGGAAACCATCGCCGAGTGCGGCTGCATGGCATCCCTGGATATCGCCGAGGTCAACCCCATTTTGGACAACCGGAATATAAGCGCTAGGCTGGCCACAGAGCTTGTAGCCTCCAGCATGGGAAGAAGGATTCTATAAATGAAAGGAAAAATAAATGCGAGACACAAAACTTTTTGAAAGAATTTCATCGGAACCTGATATATGTCATGGCAAACCTTGTATCAAAGGGACAAGAATCCCTGTTTATCTGATAGTTTCGCTCATATCCGAAGGCGAAGACACAGGAGCAATTATTCAGGATTATCCGTCTGTTACTCCCGATGACATAAAAGCAGCTTTGAAGTATGCGGCAAAACTGTGCGAATATGAGGCGTATGCGATATGAATGTAAAATTTCTTCTTGACGAAAACATGCCGTTTGCCCTGACTGAATTTTTCAAAAAAAAAGGCTATGAAGCAAAACATCTTAAAAAGATTGAAAAAGGCGGTATAAAAAATGGAGAAGTTTATAAAGTTGCAGAGGAACATGACGCATGGATTGTTACAAGAGATTCGGATTTTAAGAATTACAGAAAATTTTCAGAATATAATATCAGAGGAATTATCCTTTTTACGGTGAATGACACAAGAACTCCGAATATACTGAAACTGATGAATCGCTTTTTAGAGATGTACAGTGAAAAACTGTCATCAAAGAATCTCATAACAATTGGAGACGAGGAAGTAAAGATTTATACGTCTGAATAAGGAAACTGTCAGAACAAAGGTTCAACCCGGCATTCAAGCGGACGGGCAAAAAGCCGCCCGCCGCTTAATTTGTTGTTATGCCATTTGCAAGCAGAATGCAGGAGGAGGGAAGACAGATTGTTCGTGTAACTGAGAGAAGAATTCATGATTCCAAAGGGATGTTCATGGAAAAAAAACCATACTGATTGTTGAAGATGCGGGGTTCTCGGTTTACAACTGAAAAGCTGGAGCTTCTCTGCGCGGTTGATCTTGACATACCGTCACTGCAGGGTGATCCGGGCCGGTTGCGCCAGATACTCACCAATCTGGCGAGAAATGCCATCAAGTTCACCCATCACAGCGAAATAGCCGTCCATGTTAAACTGATTGAAAATAAGGCTCAAGGAGTTTAATCTGTCGTAAAAAAAGTGCTAAAACAAGAAAGAGGCTTTAACATGAGTGATCAACAGACGACCCGATTTAACTGTATGAAAAAACCGCACCTGACGGCTGCTCTGCTTCTGGCTATTTTTGCCGCCGGGGCGCTGATTGCCTGGTGGGCGGTGGCGCAGGCCGACCGCGATATGCGCGCCGACTTGCTTCAGCGGACACAAATTGTGGCGCATCGAGTACGTCGAGGCGCTGACCGGTACGGAGGAGGACCTGGAGAAACCCGCGTACCTCCGGTTCAAGAAACAGTTGGCCGCCGTCCGTTCGGCCAGCCCGCAATACCGGTTTATCTATCTCATAGGCCGCAAGACCGACGGGGCGCTCTTCTTTTTCATAGACAGTGAACCTGCCGGATCAAGGGACTATTCCCCGCCCGGGCAGATCTATGACGAGGCCCCTGAAAGTTACCGCCGCGTCTTCGTCACCCAAAACGCTACCACTGAAGGACCCTATACCGACCGCTGGGGAACCTGGGTCTTGGCATTGACCCCGATCCATGACCCGAGGACCGCCATATCCAACCTCGCCAGCCCGGATGATGCCCTGGCGATGGTGCGCAACGCTGTTGACTCCTACCGGAAGAACGGCAGGGAGCACTTCCTGAAAGAACTCAACAATCCGCAGGGTGAGCTCTGCAAGGGCGATCTCTACGCGTTCGCCTACGACCAAAACATGACCATGCTGGCTCACTCGGTCAACCCGGAACTGGTCGGACAGAACCTGCTCGACAAAAAAGATTGGTCCATGGGGAAGTATTTTCACCGGGAGATTCAGCAGGTTGCTCAGTCCAAAGGCAGTGGCTGGGTGAATTACGAATATGAAAATCCGGTCAGCAAGCAGCAGGATGCCAAGACCACATATATCGAACGGACGGACGACCTCGTCATTTGCGCCGGAGCTTACAAGGGGACCGGATCTGTCCTTGCCGTGCTGGGCATGTACATTGATGCAAGCGACTGGAACTGGATGCTTGCCCGCGCCGCGCTGCCACCGGCGCTGCTGACGCTAACGCTTGCGGCGATTCTGTTGGCAGGTTCGGCGCTCCTGGCCAGACGATCCCGGATCACCGGACCTTTGCCAAGCCGGATGCGGCATCTCGAACCGGCCCTGACAGCCGCAGTCGGGCTGGTCCTGACCCTGTTTGCAGCCTGGATGCTCCACGAATACGAGACCCGTAACCGCAGCAAAGCTTTTGCGCTTCTGGCGGCAGGCCGCACAGAGGTGTTTGCCGAAATACTGCGCGACCTCCGTGATATCAAACTGGAAGGTTTGTCACGCTTCTACGAAATCAGCGATCAAGTCACTCCCGAAGAGTTCCGGCAGTTCACTGGCGTTCTGACCAAGAACCAGACTGTCCAGGCTTGGGAATGGATCCCGGCTGTACCTGAGGCGGATAAGCTCCGCTTCGAGGAGGCCGCCCGCGCCGCCGGTTTGACAGGGTTCGATATCTGGCAGAAGGACGCGCAAGGGGAGCGGGTTTCAGCCTATGGACGCACGGAGTATTATCCTGTCTTCCGCATAGCGCCCTTGGCTGGCAACGAACACGCCCTTGGCTACGACCTTGGCTCGGAACCGCTGCGCAGCGCCGCCCTTGAAGAGGCGGAGCGCACCGGCCTGACCACCGGCACCGACCCCATCACCCTGGTGCAGGCAACGGGCAGTCAGAAAGGTATGCTGATCTACAGGCCTGTCTTCGGCAGAGGGGAACCGAGGCTACTGCGTGGCTTTGCCCTGGCCGTGCTGCAGATGGGTACCCTGATGAGGAGTACAGCCCAGAACAACTCGGTGCTAATGCAAATCTCACTTCTGCGGAAGGACATTGCACCCGAGTTGCTTGCCATCTCCTGGAATCCCGGCAGCCCCCCGACCGCGATGCTCTCCGGGACGCGCGCAGTCTTTGCCTTCGGCAAGGTCTTTGGTGTGACTGCCCATGCGAGGCCGGAATTCATAAACCTGTATCCGGTGCGGCTGGGTTGGCTGGGTGCCCTGACGGGGCTGGTGCTCACCGCCGCGATCACTTTTGCAATTAGCGGAATCCGTCACCGGCGCGAAGAACTGGAGCGACTGGTCGCCGAGCGAACCACCGAATTGCGGGAGAGCGAGCAATCGTACCGTAATCAATTTGCCGGCAATTCCTCGGTGATGCTGCTGATTGATCCCACAGATGGAGCGATCATTGACGCCAATGTCGCCGCTCTGAGTTTCTACGGCTATACGCGGGAGCAGTTGCTGACCA
>JBAXVB010000101.1:0-12046 GCA_037129415.1 Deltaproteobacteria bacterium | reverse complement strand
GAACAACCTTGCCGGGCTGTATTACACCACGGGTCGGTATGCGGAAGCCGAACCCCTGTACAAGCGCGCCCTTACCATCTATGAAAAAGTGCTTGGCCCGGAACATGCTTCCACCACCGCTTCCCTGAACAACCTTGCCGGGCTGTATTACACCACGGGTCGGTATGCGGAAGCCGAACCCATGCTCAAGCGCGCCCTTGCCATCCGTGAAAAAGTGCTTGGCCCGGAACATGCGGATACCGCCACTTCCCTGAACAGCCTGGCCGTGCTGTATAAAACCACGGGCCGGTATGCGGAAGCCGAACCCATGCTCAAGCGCGCCCTTGCCATCCGTGAAAAAGTGCTTGGCCCGGAACATGCGGATACCGCCAATTCCCTGAACAACCTGGCCGGGCTGTATGAAACCACGGGCCGGTATGCGGAAGCCGAACCCCTGCACAAGCGCGCCCTTGCCATCCGTGAAAAAGTGCTTGGCCCGGAACACGCGGATACCGCCTCTTCCCTGTACAACCTGGCCGCGCTGTATAAAACCACGGGCCGGTATGCGGAAGCCGAACCCCTGTACAAGCGCGCCCTTGCCATTGCCGCTAATGCCGGAGACCCCCAGATTCTCAGACACATTCAAGAAGGCTTCTCCCATCTATTGGAAAAACAGGAAAAGCCAGAAGCTGCCATTTTCTTTGCCAAACAGGCGGTCAACACCATTCAGGGCCTGCGGCAAAACGTGGCCAAGATCGACAAGGAAACACTCAACGCCTTCCAGAAAACGGTGGACAGTACATACAAGCGGCTTTCCAACCTCTTGATCGACGCGGGCAGACTTCCAGAAGCCCAGCAGGTAATGGAGCTTTTGAAACAGGAGGAATATTTTGAATATGTGCGGCGAGATGCCAAAGAGGAAGATGTAATGGCTGGAAGGGCGACTTATACCGGTACAGAGGCTTCACTTGACCTTAAATACCGTCAGATAGCCGATCCCATGGCCATACTGGGCGCTGAACGGGGCCAACTGGCAGAGCTGAAACTGCGTACCCCGGATCAGGAAGCCCGGCTGGCCATACTGGATAAAGACCTGGAAAAAGCCGGCGAAGCATTCCAAATGGTGATCGTTCAAATTACCACAGAGCTTTCTGAAAAGCGGCAGGATAAAGTAGATCAAATTGAGGAAGCTGTGGGGCTACAGGCGGTTCTTCTATAGTTGGGTCAGGGATCGGTAGTCCTTTATACCCTGGTCGGTGAGGAGAAATACCGCGTGATGCTGATTGCACCGAATTTTCGAAAAGCATATCAATCCGCCATTTCCAAAAAAGAGCTGAACCTGAAAATCACTGCGCTTTGCGAAATGTTGAAAAATCCCCGGCAGGATCCCCGACCTCTGGCAAAAGAGCTGTATGATCTTATCATTGGCCCGGTTGTGCCGGATCTGACCGTGCTGAACGCAAAGACCCTGATGTGGTCTTTGGACGGTGCGTTGCGGTATCTGCCGATATCCGCGCTTTACGATGGAAAACAATATCTGGTTGAAACTTATCGGAATGTGGTCTTTACCCTTGCCAGTCACTCAGGGCTAAAAGATCAACCCAAACCAACCTGGAACGGGCTGGGCCTTGGCGTCAGTAAACCTCAGCCGGGGTTTTCTGAATTGAAGGCTGTAAAAGCAGAGCTTGACGGGATAGTGAGAACAGATAGTTCTCCACAGGGAGTATTGCCCGGACTAATCGGCCTGGATGAAGCATTTACCCTGGATGCAATGAAACAGGAGCTGCGTAGGTCGTACCCGCTGGTGCATATTGCCAGCCATTTTAAACTGACACCGGGCAATGATACCCAGTCCTTCCTGCTTCTGGGAGACGGCACCCATCTGCCACTCAGTGATATTATAAAGCAGACAAACCTATTCAAAGGCGTGGAGTTGTTGACCCTGTCGGCCTGCAACACCGGTGTGGGAGACGGAAAGGAAGTAGAGGGATTCGGAGTGCTGGCCCAGCGTCAGGGCGCCAAAGGTGTCATTGCCACCCTGTGGCCGGTGGATGATGCCAGTACCGGTATTTTTATGCAGAACTTTTACCGGCTGCGGGAACAGGAGAAACTGACCAAAGCAGAAGCCTTGCAGCGAGCACAACTGCTGTTCATCACAGGCAAGACCCAGGGAACATCGGATACCACACAGCGGGCCACGGTGGAGTACACCACACCGGAAGGCAGGGATGCCACTGCCCCTGCTGCTCCATTTACCCCAAACCCGGCCGCCCCGTATTCGCACCCCTACTACTGGGCGCCGTTTTTCCTGATGGGGAACTGGCTGTGAATAATCAAGTTTTTCCCTCAAAAATATTAATACAAACAGATGAACATTTTTCTTTGCGGTGCATTATATCAAATAGGAAGAGAAATGAATTGGGCAGAAAGAAGAAAATGGTAAGAATTGAAGCTGTAATCAGAAAACCTTCAAACCACTGCGCCGGTTATACAGCCGTCCGGTGAATAACGGCCATGCCCGGAGCGGATGCAACGAAGGAAGAAAATAGTTCATTTTCATATAAACTTTCTGTGCTGTACATTGTTGAGGAAATACGTATTGACATCATCAGCTTATTATCGCAAAAGACAGAGGCTATCTTCAAAAAACCTACTTTTTATTAATTTCAAGATAATGATGATATACCAACAAGGAGGTAATGAACGATGAAACGCTGTTCCCAATTCTTTTCTCACCTTATGGTCACCAAATTTACAGCTTTCCTGTTCATCCTGGTTGTCGGTATGTTGAGTGCGCCAGCCATGCTTTGGGCCGTACCCGAAAAATACGCCCTTTTGATCGGCATCGATGATTACAGCAGCAGTGGTTATGACTCGCTTAAAGGCGCAAAAAACGACGTCAATCTCATCAAGTCCATTCTGACAACCCGATTTCAGTTCAAACCCGATCACATCATTGTCCTTATCGATAAACAGGCTACCCACACTGGAATACAGAATGCTTTTCAGGATCTGGTTTCCCGCCTGTCAGCCGGTGATATAGCCTATATTCATTATTCAGGACATGGGTCCCAGACACCGGATTTAAATGGCGATGAAAAAGTCAGTGGGCTTGATTCAACCTGGGTCTGTTTCAATGCCCGATCCGGCGACGGGTCGAAAAAAGAAACGGATTCGTCTTCTAAAGGATCATCCGCCCGAACATCAAAACCAATGGGCAAGGCATCCACTATACAAATCAAGGAGTCGGAATCCATAGATAAATTTGATATCCTGGATGATGAAATCAACAAGTGGCTGGCGATGGCATCCAAGAAAACCGATCAGATTGTTTTTGTGTCTGATTCCTGTCACTCCGGGACTATCACAAGAGGAAAGGAAAGCATGATGACCCGGGGCATACCCATGCCCACAAACCCGCGCCCCCATCCTCTTGGAACGGAAAAAGCGACTACAGAACCGATGCTGGGTGTTCGTATCACTGCGTGCCGGGATGAGGAAAAAGCTGTAGAATATCGTCAGGACAATGAAGACCATGGGAGGTTCACCTTGTTTTGGGCTCAGGCGCTGGAAGAAGCGGGACCTAATGATACCTGGAACAACGTATTCTTACGAACTAAAACCAGAATGGAGGCATCCTGGATTCCCCAACATCCACAAATTGAAGGTGCTGGAAACATGCCGGTTTATGGTGGATATTTCCCGGAGAAGAAGGCGATTCTTGCAGTTAAAAGCGTCACGCATGATGGGAAAAATGTTTATCTTTCCGCCGGCAGTCTGACGGGGTGTACCATGGGGTCCGTGTACCGCAAATATGATTCTACTCAATCAAACACCGGGCCAACCATAAAAATAGTTGAGACGGGTGCATCCTGGAGCAAAGGTGAGTGCCAGGGAGAATTCAAGCTTGGCGACCTGGTCATCCTGGAAAAATATCAACCCATAACAAAACCGATAAAGGTTATTATTCGGGCAGATATGGATGCAGATCGATCTTTGATAGAAGCAGTTTCACAGTGCATCCAAAAGCTTCCGGCGTATCAGCTTGTGGATTCAACAACCAAAGATTTTAAGTACATCCTGCAGATACTGCATCCCAAAAAGGGAGAAAATGGTGCATATATCTACGGACGCAAGGAGGACAGTCTGCCGAAATCTTTTCCGGAAGAAGCCCCGGAATGTTGGGTACTCTCCGCAGATGAAGGACTGGAAAGACTGCACGCAAAAAACCTGAAAGTATATCTGGGCGATAAGAACGGCTTGGAAATACTCCAAAAAAATCTTGAACGAATCGCCATGGTACAGAACATGCTGTTTCTTACCGCCGGTGACACACTGGGAACAGATCGCCCGATTGATTTGTCCATTTCCATTTGGGAAAAAGCCGAGCCTAACGACGAAGGCCCCAAAGAAAAAATCAATGGTGAGGACCATAAATTGCTCCGAACGATTTCAGCCAGGGAATTTGAGAGCGTTGATCTCAAACGAAATCAAAGATTGACATTTGCGGTAAAGAATAAATCCGAAAAGCCTTATTATGTTTATTTGATCAATATCACTCAGGCAGGAGAAATCATTCCCTTCTATCCAAACACCGAACATGGCATGGAATATGGAATGGTACAACCGGGCAAGGACAGACAGATTGATGAATTATCCCTGAAATTGGATATCGCACAGCAGGAATACATCAGACTGATCGCCAGTCTGAAACCAATTGACATTTATCTGCTTTCCCAGGAAGGCTATCAACAGTATGAAAGGGGGGATACACGCGAAACCCGAGGGCCGCTTAATCCGCTGGAATGTCTTTTGCTCACCAAAGCCGGAAAGACACGAGGCAGTCCACAGGATGGATTTAAAATGCAGGAATGGACCACGATTCAGGCAGTTTTTACTGTCAAGGAATGATCCGGACATTGAAACCATATCAGCCTCAGTGATCCGGTAGCATCATCATGGAATTAACTATTTGTATTCTTTTTAAATCATTTACTTCAGGAGGATTTTTATGAAAAAAACCGTTCAGTTGACAATCGTAGTATGCTCCATCTTCTTACTGGCGTCAGTGGCCGTGTTTGGGGCGGATCAATCATCAAAAGCAGTCAATTCCGATACCAGCAATGCAGGCAAAATAACACCGGCAGTCGTGGCCATCAATAATTTTATGCTGGCGTATCAGTTGGCGGAATATGGCAAAAAAAATAATTATCCACTGGCGCTGCTGACTGCGGCCCATATCCTGAAAGCCACACCAACAAAGGATGAAAAACAGGAAAAGGTGGTAGAGGGAATACCCGCGGGTGATCAAAACCAGGAAACCGGCAAAGTCGATACTCCGGATGAAATGCTGGCAATGGCCAAAACACTGGTGGAAGGCAAGGATATGGCGATGGTTGCAATGATTGACAATGAAATGAAAACCGGAGGAACGAAAGGTTCAACATCCGGTCCCATTGCTCACAAAGATAGAGTTCGAGGTGGTATGACGGATACCTATACGATCAAATTCAGGGGAGATGAAAAAGCCATGATTGGCATTATTGGAGATGATAGAGCAGATCTGGATCTGTTTGTTTACGACCAGGGTGGGCATCTGATTAGGTCGGATGAAAGTTCCAGTTCTGACTGTGCATTTGATTGGACACCGGCCTGGACTGGGACTTACACGGTTAAAGTCAAGAACAGCGGAACCCGTTCTTCTGAATATCTTTTATTGACGAATTGAACGATAACAGTTTTAAAGTTGTAACTCACTGTTTTTACCGTCATTTCGGCGAACGCCGGAATGACGGGATACGGTAACCATGGCCACAATCCAATACTGCTTTGTCTCTGAAGGCTCTGTGCCCCAACGCATTGAAGAGAATGCGTTTTATGTGGATGTCGGCTCCATCCAACATCCTCATGTCTTTGATCATCATGGCAATCAGGCGGATGTTACCACTTGCCCATCCACCCTGATATGGAATGCACGGGAACGCCTTCAACCCCATAATATTGAACGGCTATCCGACATCACCATTTATACTCACAAAGACCCGGACTGGAATGCCTGCTGGGGTGTGGCATTGCTGACATGGATGATAGAAGGCAAACAGCTTGACGAGGCCAAAGTCAACTGGATCAATACATACAGCAGTTATATCCTTGCCGGTCTCAACCCATCTGACGGGCCAGTGGAAAAATCAGCTTATGCGATTTTTGAGTCGATTAAGGAAAATACTCCGAAAAATGAAAATGATCCTGTCAAAACAGACATCGATATTCTGAAGTCTGGCCGGGATTTCATGGCTCATATATACGAAGCCATAACCGGATATGACAGTCTTAAAACAGGCTATTTCCTGACAGAAGATGGTCCTTTCGGCCGGTTTATGCTGATGGTGCGGGAGGACTATCAAATTTATCTGGCAGATTTGAATAAAGCCAGACGATTTACTGCGCGTATCAAACAAAAATCCGGTGCCTGGAGCCGGATCGATGGTCTGAAACTGGAACAACCCCTGTCGCGGTGTTTCAAGGTCTGGGCTCGTTCCGACACTCAACACAGTTATTTCAAAGCCGGGTTCCCGCTGATGTGGGTCCAGTGGCCAAAACAGCGGTGGATTTTGAGCATCAATCCGACATCAGGATATCGGTTTGATCATCTCGGTGATTTTCTGACAGCCGAGGAAAACCGCATCAATTCGCCGGATTCCAATAAGCCCGACCGTGCCGGCTATTCATGTCCGAACCCATGGTATGATGGGAGAAACACACAGAACGAAGGCACGATTGTAGATAGTCCGACGGGTGGGACACGAATTCCTGTCGGGAAGATCGAAAAACTCTTGAAACGGCATTTCAGGGTGAAACACTGGCGGCCCGTGATTGAAAAACCCCGCTGGCTGAAAGACAAATTTATCCCGTATGGTTTACCAGCTCTGGTTTTGACGGTATTGATCATGTTGGGTGGCGCTGGTACATATTATGTGAAAAAAATCGTGTATCCATGTGACAAATGGCAGGGTCTCCAGCCGATTACCCTTGAGACCGGCCGAAAGTACGCCATCATTATCGGCATCAATACATACGTTGATTCACAGAAGTGGCCAGAGCTTTCATCCCCAAAAAATGATGCGGAAAGGCTCATGGCGATTCTGACCCAAAAATATGATTTCGAAAAGGAAGATTCCGGCAGTACACTCCTGGTAAGTGGCGGAGAGCAGGCGCCAATCCAGGATAACATAAAGGCTGCCATAAAAAACCTGGCTGAAACGGTATTAACTGAAAATGACTCGCTTCTGATTTTTTTCGCCGGGCACGGCGAAGGAGAAAAAGAGAACATATTTGGTTCATGGGTTCCCCAGGATTGTACCAACGATGTTCGTCGGATCGAAAACAGTTGGCTTCAGCGGGTGATTTCAGGGAGTCGGGCCAGACATATCCTGGTCATTTCGGATAGCTGTTATTCGCTTAAGCTGAAACAATCGGAAAAGACCAAAGCCTCAATCATTTACAATCCTTCATCGCCCCCAAAAACGCTGGTCGAGAGCTACCTGAAACCCTCCAGACAGGGGATCACAGCCGGCGGTCTTGAACCGGTTTATGATGGAACCCATCACAGCCCCTTTGCCACCTGTCTTTTCAAGTGCCTGGAGGAAGCCGCTGCATCCTACCTGAGCGCATCAACCCTTTTTCAACAAATCAAATTCTGTGCGGAAAATACCCCCCAAGCCAAAATACCAAAAAGGTTCCGGTTTGAAAGCAATTGTGAACTCGAGGAACAAGGCGAGTTTGTTTTCAGAAAACGGAACGATAAAGATGTTCTTCATTCCACCAGTGATTAATTTTAGGAGATTGTTCATCACCGTTATCTGTCTCTGATCATGAAATAAACCAGAATCGAATGAACATTTTTGGACTCACTTCATTATACCATTCAGAACGACCAACGAATTGGATGTTTCGAAACGAAGGGTCAAATAATATCGGGTATAAATGAAAGGAGGAGTATCATGAACAGAATCTTCATACTTGCAGCAGCTTTCATCGTTACAATGGCTCCCACGATAGCCGGTTTTATGACTGAAGAAGCACCACAAAAAACAGAAATATCCAGAAAGCAGGTTGCCTTTCACGGAAAATTGGAAAGCCCGATTTTGCGTGTCGATCGAATTGCTTCCGGCATAACAAATGTTTATCATTATACGATCACCCGTGCTGGCAAAAAAGCCGGTATAGAACTTCAGGGTAATGGAAGCAACCATCTGGATTTGGCTGTTTATGATTCATACGGCACCCTGATTGGCAAAAAAAGGAATACGGGCGGTACCAGTATTGTGGAATGGACACCATCCGGTACAGGCCAAATTACCATCGAAATCACCAACTCAGATAACATTCATTTGGATTATCTTTTGGCATCGAACTGAATTCGATGAACCTGTAAAAAGTCCCGGCCATCGTCACTCCGACGAAAACCGAAGTCCAAAACCAGCTAAACGCCCATAATCAGGTATATGTCATGGAGTTCCAATGAAACTGGAACTCCATGACATAACAGCTCGACCGTCCATACATTCCCAGCTTATTGCTGATTTCAGCTTTGCGATCACTACGCGGTGCCTCATTCAAACTGTTATACTTGAGACCGGATAAATTTATGAGTTTCTTATTCCAATTTTCACAAATGCTTATGGTCCGCAGTATATAAAGGCGGCGAGTTCTTCACCCCCCACAGCCATTGTTAATATCACCGTTCCCGACGAGGCCATAAGATGGATGAGCGGCAAATCGCCCCTCTGGGATCGCCGCACCCCAGTGCAGCAATAATGACGACAAAAGCGAAGTGGGCCGATTTTACCGAGATTGAAAAATTTGGGTTTTTTGTTCTAACACCAAATGAATTTTTAGTTGACATAGGGGAAATGAAATGAATACCATAAACTTGCACTTGCCGAATTCATTACATAAAAAACTCATAGAAATGGCGGCATACGACGGTATCTCCCTGAATCAGTTTATCGCTGCCGGTGAAAAGCTTTCGGCTATGGTGACCGGAAATTATCTTCGAAACCGCGCCAAACGCAGCTCTCCGGAATCGTTTGAAGATGCTCTTTCAGAAATACCGGATATCGAACCTGAAGACCATGACAAACTCTAAGATGTCTTATCACGCCAAACCTTCCCACCCCTGACAATGGAGAATTTACACATGGAACCTGAGCAGGTCAATCAGATCATTCATCACTACCCGTATCCCATCGCAATTCCGTACCGGATTGTCGCCGGTATGGTTCTTGAGGAAGAGCCGGAAAAAAGCCTGAAGTATATCCTGGACACGGCCGAGGCTGTGGCACGTCTGCTGGGGTTCATATCTCTATCGGAACTCATTCGGCAAAAAGAAGGTATTGGTATCGACATTCCCAACGGCGTAAAAAACGACTTCAAAAAGAACATTCAGCGGCCATCATTTGGAATCTGGAATGGAATGGCGCGTGAAGGATTTCAATATCAGAAACAGCAGAATCTGGAAATTGTCATACCGGATATGAAACAGCTCTATTATGAAGGCCGGAACAACGAAACCGATTTTAAAATCGCCATGGACAGATTGATCAAACTGCGCAACATGATTGCCCATAAGGAACTGATTCTGGATACCACTGAAAAGCAGCAAAGCGCTGTCCGGATTTCCCGGCGGGATATGAATGCCCTCCTTACTCGTCTGTCGCTTTTTGATCAGGTCAGCTTTGGGTATATCCAGTCCATCGAAGTCACTAAAAAACCCAGGCAACAGGCCATGTTTCATCACAAGGGGAAAAAACTGAAAGGTGACAGTGTTGGAAAAGGAATAAACCTGAGCATGGCGCTGGAAAACATCAAAGAGACCGATTCTGTCATGATCCGGTATGACCGCCAGCATTATCTCAGCCTCTATCCATTCTATATTTACGACGAGTCGTCCGGTGATGCTGCGGATGTCTTTTACTACAACGGCAAGGATAATAAGGGCCGGCTGGTATATATCGGCATTGATCATGGCGGGAAATTTTATGTGGAGAATCGCGAATCCCAACCTCAGGAAATCCTTGATGATATTGGCATGGAATTCAATCTGTTGATCGGTGGCGGTGATCGCAAAAACAAAACGGAAAATATCAAATGTTCACAGGAACTGCATGAAGAGTTTGACCACATAGTCGAATTGCTGAACTGAACAGGGGGGCTGGGTATGGATGACAACGCCAATTTTGATGTATTTCTGGAAGAGCTGCTCCGGCAGCCGGACACTTCCATCGAAGCGATGGAACCGCAGGAAGAGGGATTAATTGATCAACCAGCCGAAAATTTCGCTGCACCGGTTCGGGTGCGAAACCCCTTCAAGTTTCTGGATGCCTATACCGAAGCTGATCGGGATATTTTTTTTGGGCGGGAACTGGAAATCCGGGAACTGTACCATACCGTATTCAGTAACAAGGTATCCGTGGTGTTTGGGAATTCCGGGGCAGGCAAAACCTCGCTGGTGCAGTGTGGTTTTTTTTCGCAGATCAAGCCCGAAAAGGCGGTTTATTTCGCCATTCGCTCAGCCATCGATCCCCTGGCATCCATCCTGGAGGATGTTGTTACCAAATCCGGGATTCATTCAAACGACGGTCTGTTCGATGGTTTGGTGCAGACGGTTCACGCCCTGAAAAGAACCGTGATTCTGTTTTTTGACCAGTTCGAGGAGTTGTTCATCTATCAGCCCCCGGCAATCCGCAAAGAACTGGCGCTGCTGTTTCAAAAGATCATCCGCTCGGATTTGGATATCCGGATCATCATCGGCATTCGGGAGGAGTATTTTGCTCGGCTGATCGAGCTGGAGAAAGTGGTTCCGGAAATTCTTCTGCAGCGGGTATGGGTAAGAAAGATGTCTGGCATGCAGGCAGAAATGGTCATCCAGAATGCCTGCAAGGTCTGCGGCGTTGGTCTGGAAGAAGGGGTAGCCGGCGCTGTGGCAGCAGCACTCTCCCAGGGGAAGGAAGGAATTGAGCTGCCGTATGTTCAGGTGGTGATGGATGCATTGTATTCCCGTGTGGTTCAGCGCAATCCGGATTTGCCGAAAATCGAGCTGGCGGATATCGAGATTCAGGGGGGCGTAGGCAATATTCTCAATAATTTTATCGAGAATCAGATTAGCGGCATGTCGCAGCCGGAAACAGCCAGACAGATTTTAAAAGCCCTGGTGACATCCGAAGGTACCAAACGCACTGCGCATCTGGATGACATTGCAGATATGGCGGCCATGTATGGCGAACGGATTGATCCGGATGTGCTTAAGAACAATTTACAGGATTTGGTGACACGGCGGATTTTGCGGGAAGATCCGGACAAGGGTCTGTTTGAACTGCGTCACGATAGCCTGGTCCTGACGATACGGCAGTGGATGACCGGCCTGGAGCAGGAACTGATGGAGGTTCGCCAAACACTGGATAGCCGGTTCAAGGAATATCAGACCCGTGGGACTGTTCTGGATAGTGGGTTGCTGAAGTACATCGCACCTTATGAAAGCCGGCTTCGGCTGAGGCTGGAAATGCTGGCGTTTATCCATAAAAGCAAAGAAGATGCGGAAAGAAAGCGGAAAACGTTGATGGCGGTTGTCGGGAGTGCAATCGGGGTGTTTGTGATTGTGGTCTCTGTTTTGGGGGTGTTTGGCTATTTACAATCCATTGCTGCTGATAAAAATGCCCTCGAAGCCAACCGGCAGCAAATTCTGGCGGAACAAAAGGCGGCTGAGGCAAAGGATCAACTGATAGAAGCTCGGCACAATCTGGGATATGTTTTTTTTGAAAAAGCAAAGCAGGTATCAAGCGGGAAAGTGTACAATCCGAACGCGTTAATCCTGTATTCTCTTCACGCGATGGCAAATTTTGACCCAAATCAGACAACGCCGGAAAAATCTATTGCAACAGGCATGGTCGGGGCAAAGGGGTATCCAACAGTATTTTCTTCCAGAAATGGTAGTCATCATAATGCTCCTGTTACCAGCGTGAGTTTTTCACCGGATGGCAGGACACTGGCATCCGGCTCTTGGGATAAA
>JBAXVB010000100.1:0-12153 GCA_037129415.1 Deltaproteobacteria bacterium | reverse complement strand
AAAATTCCATGCCGGTCAGTTTCTCATACAAAAAAGGCCGGTCCGGGATCAGACCGATTTTCAGCTTGGCGCGGACCGGGTCCTTCGCCATATCCACGCCATCAATAAAAACCGATCCTTTTGTGGGTGACAGAATGCCCGCCATCATCTTGATGGTAGTGGTCTTTCCGGCTCCATTTGGCCCGATGAATCCAAATACCTCACCAGGCTCCACATGAAGGTGAACATCGCTGACAGCGACGCTGCTGCTATATGTTTTGGAAAGATGAATTAGTTGGATCATTGTTGCTCCAGAATGGAAATGCCGATTTTTCCAATTGAGCCCAGTATCTCCAGTTGGTTTTCAGGCCAGGATATCTTTTGGTCTCCGCTGAGGCTGATATGGGTGACATCAGCCGGAATCTGGTTCATCAGAGAATCCACCGTTACCCACCTGCCCATGAAAACCGAATTCCAGGCGTGATAATAAAAACGGCCACGAAGATGCACCAACCCGATCTCGATCCGGGCCGGAATCCCAGCAGCTCTTGCAAATGCTGCAAACAGAACCGCGTGTTCATTGCAGTCGCCCATGCGATTTTCAAGGGTTTCCAGAGCATTGGACACCGAAAGCACCGGACGTTTTTCAATATTCTGATAAACCCATTCGCAGATTTTTTGAATCCGCACCAGGGGAGCATCCTTTTCTGAGATTATTTGCCACAACTGTTTTATAATCAAGGGATGATCGGACTGAATGAATGTTGCAGGCTCCAAAAACACAGTAGGCTCAGCAAAATAATCTTCATAAAGTCCGGAAAGCGATTCCCTGGAAATGGTCAATATGCCGCTGTCAAAGCACTGCTTTTCTGTGCTGATGATTTCAACCCCGGTGATCCGAAGGACCAGACGGCTCAGTTTATCAGCATCCGCAATCACCTGGTCAACCGGGATGGAAACCGCAAAGGTCAGATCCTCTCCGGTAGCCAGACCCGAATTCTTTGCTTCTTCAGCAGATATCTTATTAAGGGTGATTCCCATCAGCCCTCCTTCTCGTAATACGTCGCCGTTAGCATCAATCCAGGCGGTTTGACGGCTTCCCATGACCTCAACCGATATCTTGCGGACCGCCTGCCATGCCCCCATGATTTCAATCCGATCCAAACCCATAGCTGTGATTTTGACCGGCTGCGGGGTCATTGTCAAGGGGTCGAACACCGAAATCGTCAGGGACTGATTTTCGGAAAGACCTGCTCTGCCAGCAGCATCCCATAGAGCTGCGGACAGATAGATCGGGGACTGCAATGAAATAGTGAGAGGCCGACCATTGGCGTTCAGAACAAGTGAGGCGCCTTGAACCTCTCCGTTAACGGCAAGCTGGAACAGTCCGGATTTTATTTCAGCCCGAAATGACACCAGGGAAAAATCCGTGTTCAAAACTCCTTGCGTGTAAAGGTGAATGTCCTGAGCTATTCCCATGGTGTTCAGCCGCATCACCGTTGTTTCAGAAATTGCAATTCCATTTGTTATTGGTGAGATTTTCCGGTGAGACATCCCGATTTTCAAGGATTTCTGGTAGATTCCCATCCAGGATTCGGATTCTGAAATCTTGCCTTTCAGAGCGCTAACCGGCACTGTGGCTGATTGAAACCAGCCCATTCGAACAGCCAGAAGCGCCATAAATATCATGCCGCTTGCAATTGTTGCTATTAATGGTAACGGTATGGTTTTGAAGACGGATTTCATTATAGTCGGCCTTGGCCATCGTTTCAGTTATTTGGACATATCTATGTTCACATCACCAGTCTGAATGGAATATCACCAATGGGATCAAAGCCATTACAGGATGGATAATGGATTGGCATGCAGGTTTAAATTCACCATGAATCTATTTGTTATTGCAGGATTTCACTCGAATCCAAAGATATCCTCCAAAACCAAATCTCTCCGTTTTCCTTGACATTGCCAACAACAATCTCTCATCAGATACCCAATATGGTTCGTACCATTCCCGATCTACATCCATTACCAAAACCCTCTTATTGGTCTTGTCGTAAGCTCCAACCGGAGAAATATGTGGATAGGGGCCACATTGCGCCTCGGTCACGATATCTTGAAGAAAGTGGATCAGGATATAGTCGTCGCCATTTCCTTCGTTGGCGGCTAAAGCACGGCGAAACTTTTCTAATGCAATTGCATCTCCATTGACTACTTCAACACGATCTATCTCATAATTTGACACTTCATATTGACGCAAAGTTTCCTTTACAACGGTTTCCAACTGGTCGAGCTTTAATCCTGCCTCCCCATTAAACCCGCCCGGCGTCATCCGTTCCTTCCAATTTGAGGCATTGATCCTTTCCATCAATTTTGTTTGTGTGACATTGGTATCCTCCGCCTTGAGACTGTGACCAGCTCTTATAATGCCGTTTAGAACCATGGTCACCGATGCGACAGAGCAGGAAAGCTCATTAATCTGAGGGACATAGAATGGAGCAAGATTCCAATAATCAAATGCCATGTTTTTTGAATCTTGAAAATATTTATGATCTTGTGACAGCGGAACAGCATAAGGAGCGCCCATCGGTCCATACTTCGGCACCTCATTCGCCAGCAGATTTTTTCCAAATGCCATTGCCAGGCAGAGTATTATTAGACCAGCTAATTTAGCTCGCATTTAGTATGCCAATCCATTTCTCATTGTGTTGTTTTCTTGATTTAAAACTCAAAGTCTTACAATTCATAATTATTGAAAATAATCTTGGTGAACACATAAAGAGTCGTCTTTGATTCTGTATAGACATAGTACATCTTAATTTTTCTGATTGATTGACAGCCTTATAAAACTTCGGCATAGTTCATCAGTAACCAAGTATCAAAAACATGTCAATGTATTTTCAGGGGTGTACACCAAAATACGGTGGATAATCGGCAAACCACCTGAACGGTAAGCGCCAAATTGAAAATCTAAAGTCTGATCAAAGGAAAATGCCGCGTATGAATGAGATTGAAATATGCAAAGGCTATGTTCCAGGTGCAATCGGCCGTGTGGTTGAACTACATGGCGCGTATTACCATGCCCATTGGGGTTTTGGTGCATTTTTCGAAGCCAAAGTAGCAGGTGGACTTGCGGAGTTTATTAATCGCTATGACGATCAACGTGATAGATTATGGACTGTCACGATCAACGGTCGCGCCGAAGGCAGTATCGCAATCGACGGGGCTCACGCGGCGCAAGAAGGAGCGCATCTAAGATGGTTCATCATTTCCGATGCGCTCCGTGGACAAGGAGTGGGTAATCAACTCATTAACGCCGCCATAGACTTCTGTCGCATTAAACAATATCCATGTATTTACCTCTGGACCTTTGAGGGTCTCCATGCAGCAAGGCATCTCTATGAACAGGCAGGATTTGTACTCGTTGAACAACATCATGGTTCCCAGTGGGGGACAGAAGTCGAGGAGCAGCGGTTCGAACTACGTCTGATACATACTGCGGACCGCATGAATTTGTGAAAATTAGAATAAAAAACGGGCAAAGAAAAACCGATCTGAATTTCATTATCGTGATTTTGAGTTGTTGAAAAACCAATTATCCGCTATATGCCTTTTTATGAAACAATGGAATGTTCTTCAACCAAAGACCGACGTGGTCAATCGCCTCTGCACTCATCTCAAATGCAGCTCTGTAGTCGCAACCCTTCTGGTAAACCGGGGCATCGACTCCCCGGCCCTGGCGGACCGTTTTCTGGCTCCGTCTTTCCACCAGCTCTCGGATCCATCCACCATGAAGGATATGGATACGGCCGTCAGCCGCATATATGACGCAATTCTGCGACAGGAACGCATCCTGATTTTTGGGGACTATGATGTGGACGGGGTCACAGCAACGGTACTGGTCACAGAATTTCTGAATACCGTCGGCGCCAAGGTCTCCTTCTACATTCCGCATCGTGAAACCGAAGGATATGGGCTGAAACCCAACCACATCACCGATCCTGCCATCTCAAACAACATCAATCTTATTATTACGGTGGATTGCGGATCAAGCAGCCATGAGGCCGTCAGCATGGCGCGCCAGGCCGGAATTGATGTTATCATTACCGATCATCACTCAATCTCAAATCCCATGCCTGAAGCTCTGGCAGTGGTCAATCCCAAAAGAAGCGATTGCCCCTCCGGTGTACGAAATCTGGCGGGCGTCGGCGTTGCATTTTTTCTGGTTATCAGCTTGCGCAAATATCTTCGGGAACGGGGGTTCTGGACATCCCGTAATGAACCCAATTTAAAAAACGCCTGCGACCTTGTGGCGCTGGGCACCGTTGCAGACATGGTTCCCCTGACCGGCGATAACCGGATACTTGTCAATGGCGGAATCAATCTCATCAATTCGGGATCGCGCCCCGGCATTCAATCCCTGATAAAAATCAGCGGGATTCACCGCCCTTTTATGAATTCCGAAGATATCGTTTTTAAACTGGCCCCCAGGTTGAATGCCGCGGGAAGAATGGCTCATGCAAAGACAGCGGCTCACCTGCTGCTGGAGCGCGATAGCCAAAAATCGCTGAATCTGGCTGAAACGCTGAATTCGCTGAATTGTGAAAGGCGATCTGTCGAGCAGATCGTCCTGGATGATATCCACCTACGGCTCAAGAATGAACCCGAATACCTCAATGCAGGCGCGCTGGTAATGGCGGATGCGGCCTGGCCTGCCGGTATTCTGGGAATTGTTGCATCCAGGCTGGTTAACCAGTTTTTCCGTCCCGTCGTCCTGATTTCTACTCAAAACGGAAACGGCAAAGGTTCGTCAAGGAGCATCCCTGGATTTAATCTGTACCAGGGGCTTAAGGCATGCTCAGACTGCCTGATCGGTTTCGGAGGCCACGCAGCAGCCGCTGGACTGGAAATATCAACAGACAGGATTCCGGAATTTCAAAGCCGGTTTATCCAGATGGCCGACAGCCAGATATCCAGGGAACTGCTCGTCCCGGAAATGGTCGTTGACGGCATTCTGGATATCCGGGACATCACCCCGAACCTCATTGATGAGATCGAATCTTTGAAACCTTATGGAACCGCAAACCCCGAACCGTTATTTCTATCGAAAAACATTCACATCGTTTCATCCGGAATTGTCGGAAGAAACACCCGTCGGATGGTGCTAAAATCCGGAGACAAATCATCCTGCGCAGGCATTGCGGCAGTTCAGTTCAACGTTGATTCACCTCTGCCGATGGCATCGGAGATACAGGAAATGATATACCGGTTGCGCTGGAATTTCTGGAAAGGAAATCGCACCCCACAAATTCTTGTTGAAGATGCCATATTTTCCTTGCAATCACATATAAGCGAATCTATTATGCGGATTGATGATAAACTCGTATCAGTCAAAAACACAATGATTTATCAAAACGCCTGATACCACATCATACAAATACTGTTTAACAGAAGTCATCAAAATGTATCATCGTCCCATATCAGTCAACCATTTATAAAAAAGGCGGCGTCCCATGGCTAAAGTATTTCGGCCCAGCACTCGAGAATCCAACATCCTGTCCAAAATTGAGTCCTCAAAAGAGCATGGGCGGCGAAAAGCCATCAGCGGACTCAACGACTGTATAGAACCACTTTCCAATGCAATCGCCATGAAATTGATCGAGAAAAAACTGATCGAAACCACGAACAAAACAAGCCTTGAACAGCAAATTGGCAAGAGTATAGAGAAAATCATTCATGCGGATGATTTTGACATTGACTTTCAGTGTTCCCCCTTCAGGCATGTTGCAGCACAGCCCCATGTGGTCAGCCTGTATCTAACCGCATTCGTCATTGAACAACTGATCAACCACAGGGATGTCGTGGATGTTTTTGGCTCGGATGAAGATATTTATGGCTGCATCAACAAACAGGTGTCCAAATTCCTGCCATAACCATGCGCCCTTCGCTTCATCCCCGTCTGATCAATGGGCCGTTTGATGATCCGGGTATTTACATTGATTTTATCTTTGAAAAATATGCAATTTTATTTGATCTTGGCGAGATTGATTCCCTTTCCTCCAAAGACATCCTTAAAATCAGCCATGTTTTTGTTACCCATACCCACATGGACCATTTTTCCGGATTTGACAGGCTGATTCGACTGTTTCTGGGCCGAAACAAGACCCTTTCGCTTTATGGGCCACGAGGATTTATCAACAATGTAGCGGGCAAGCTGGCCGGTTATTCCTGGAACCTTGTGAATCGCTATGACAATTCCTTTTCGCTGAATATTACCGAAATCCACCCGGACAGCCTCATCCGCTGTAGGTTTTCCTGCCAGAATCGATTTATGCCGGAAACACCTGTGGTTGAACCGTTTAACGCAGTTCTGGTCGAAACGCCCGGATGGATCGTTTCCACAGTCATCCTGGATCATGATATTCCCTGCCTGGCATTTTCCATTCAAGAAAAATTTCATGTCAACATCAAAAAAGATCACCTTGAATCCCTGGGACTTGAAGTCGGCCCATGGATCACGGATTTCAAACAGGCGCTGTTTGCCGGCAGCGATCCATCATCCATCTTTCAGTTGTTTGATGCAAAACACCCGAATCGCCACATCTCTTATGAACTTGGGTATCTCAGCATGGAAATCGCCACAATTACTCCGGGACAGAAAGTCACATATATCACTGATGCGATTTTCAGCAACACCAACATCGAAAAAATGGTGGATTTGGCCAGAAGATCAGACCATCTATTTATCGAGGCTACTTTCCTGGAAGCCCACAGACAAATTGCCGAAGACAAATATCACTTGACCGCATGGCAGGCAGGAACCCTTGCGGCCATGGCGAAAGTCCGACAATTTACCATTTTTCATCATTCTCCCCGCTATACCGGACAGGAAGACCTATTAACCGAAGAAGCCATTCGGGCGTATAACAGTGCGGTAAACCCTCATGATCAATAAAGGCGGTAGGGGCGACCGGCCGGGCGACCTCACTTGTTTCGTGTCTTTCGTGTGTTTCGTGGTTTAAAAATATTTTATAGCTAAACCACGGGACGCGGTGGCTGCATCGCTACAGTCATTGATTTTGTGGTTGAAAGAGTACCGGGACTTTTTATAGTTTATGCTGACCTACATCAAACTCATATTGACAGCAGTGTTCTGGGGCGGAACATTTATTGCCGGAAAAATCGTTGCCCAAGATGTGCAGCCCTTTTCCGCCGCGTTTCTGCGGTTTGCCATCGCCTCCGCATTTTTGGTTCTGATTACCTGGAAAGTTGAGGGGAAATTACCAAAGATTGAGAGTTCTCTGGTTTTACCGATCTTTCTTCTGGGACTGACCGGAGTTTTTGCCTACAATGTTTTCTTTTTCAAGGGGCTTCAGTCCATTGATGCCGGACGCGCGGCGCTGATTATCGCGCTAAATCCGGTGATGATCTCACTTCTCTCATCCATCCTTTTCAAGGAAGAACTGACACCCATCAAGATCATCGGAATTCTATTGTCCGTAATTGGCGCGATGACCGTTATATCCAGGGGCAACCCCCTTCACCTCTTTCAGGGACATCTTGGATGGGGAGAGCTGAACATTTTCGGATGTGTGCTAAGCTGGGTTTCTTTTTCGCTGATCGGAAAATCTGTCTTGGGTAAAATTTCCCCGCTGGTCTCAATCTGTTATTCATCCCTCGCAGGAACTGCGGCATTAATTATTCCGGCGACGCTGGAAGGCTTATGGACTTTTCTTCCGGCATATTCAGGCATCACTTGGCTGGGACTTTTCTATCTGGGATTTTTTGGAACGGTTCTGGGATTTGTCTGGTATTATGAGGGGATAAAAAAAATCGGGCCGACAAAAGCTGGACTGTTCATCAATGTCGTACCGCTGTCCGCAGTCGTTCTGGCTTTTTTTCTGCTGAACGAGCCATTGACCCTGTCTTTGTTGATCGGCGCCATTCTGGTCAGCACAGGCATCTATTTAACCAACATGAGATTTGGAAAGCCAAGCGCTCAAGACAACCACTAAGCGCAAGCAGTTAGCTTTCGTTTCATGATATTATTGCTTGACAACCCGCTGAATATTCTGTAAGTTGTAAGGATTTAAGAAGATAATATTCTGATAGCTGATAAAAAAGGAGAATTCTTTGGCAAATCACAAATCCGCTTTAAAACGTGCACGACAGAATGAGGATCGCAGGATGAGAAACAAGTCCACCAAAACGAGGGTAAAATCCGTCATAAAAGATATTCGTGCTGCAGTGGCTCACCCGTCAGGAAAGGATATGACGGCTGATCTGAATAACGCAAAATCGATTATTGACAAAGCTGCCAAGAAAGGCTGCCTCCATCCCAATACCGCGGCACGAAAGATATCCAGAATGTCCAAGCTTTTGAATTCAATAGGAAATACAGAGTAATTCTGTCTTTTCTGTCAGTTTTAATGGCGTTCGGGCTTACTAATCCTCGCGTAAAAGACCAGGAATGCAGATAGGTGCGTTTCTGGTCTTTTGCGTTGTTGTTAGAAATCATCCGTCAGCCGGTTGTATATTTTTTCCGCCAGCCGCTTTGAAAGAACCTGGATCGCTGCTTTTTTATTCTGCTCTGTCAGTGTTTTGTCTTCCGTAACCTTGTAGGCTTCATTGGCATTGATTCCATTCACAGCCCATATTTTTTTCCCTTTTTGATCCACCAGTTTCAGGACAATTCCAAGAACAACCCGACGCTGTGTGGATTTACTTTGGGAGCTATGTGCAATGGGAGTATCTCGAATATACTCGATGCTTCCAGATAATATCCCTTCCGCATCTTCCTGCCTGCTCAGCACGTCTTTTTTTCTCAAGATAAATTCATTTATCAAGTCATCAGTGATATATTTCTCAATTCCAGAGTCTGATGTTTTGTTTTCGATCACAGAAACATATATCCGCGTTATATCGGATGGCAATGATCCGGTACCAGAAAATCGATATGAGCAGTTCCACAAAACAGGCAGCAATCCAATCAGAAACAGAATGATATATTTATTTTTAGAAGGTAATGCTATCATATTACAATATTCACCAGCTTTTTCTGAACAACGACAACTTTTCTGATGGGCTTTCCGTCGATCATTTTTTGAACCCGCTCGTCGGATAAAGCCATCTGTTCAATCACAGCATCGTCGGCATCCGCCGCAACGCTGAATTTACTTCTCAGTTTTCCGTTAATTTGAACCACAACAAGCAGCATATCCTTTATCAGCGCTTCAGGACGATGCATTGGCCAAGATGACTTAAATATGCTGGGCTTTCCAAGTTCAGACCAGATTTCTTCGGCGATATGCGGCGTAACCGGAGAAAGCAACAAGACAACCGATTCAATGGCGAGCCGATACAGGCTTGTTTTTGCAGGCGATCTTTCATCTACCGAAAATCCGTACAGCATGTTGACCAATTCCATAACCGCACTGATGGCTGTATTAAAATGAAACCGATCCTCAATGTCATTAGTGACTTTGTATATCGTGTGGTGAATTTTTTTGTACAGATCCCGAAGCTCCAGTTCCAGATCATCCATGGACCCGTCAAAGGCTATCACCGGCTGGATATATGGCATCCACACTGCACAAAGCCGCCAAACCCTGTTTAAAAACCGGTAACAGCCCTCAACGCCCTGCTCGTTCCACTCCAGACTTCTCTCGGGCGGAGAGGCAAACAGACAAAACAGCCGGGTCGTATCTGCACCGTATTTTTCCAGCAGTATATTGGGATCGACAACATTCTTCTTGGATTTGGACATTTTCTCTACCCTGCCGATGACAACTGTCTGATCGCAGCGTTTACACCGCCGATCTTTGCCTTCAGCAGTGGATTCATCCGGGAACAAATAACCATGAGTAGGACAATGCACAGTTTCCTTGCAGACCATTCCCTGGGTGAGCAGTCGGGTAAATGGCTCTTTGTAGGTGATCAGTCCAATATCCCGAAGAACGCGTGTATAGTACCTGGAATATAGAAGATGCAGGATGGCGTGTTCCACGCCGCCGATGTACTGGTCAACAGGCATCCAGTAGTCAACCGCCTTGGGATCGAACATCCCTTCATGATAGTCCGGACTGCAGTATCGCTGAAAATACCACGAAGATTCCACAAATGTATCCATTGTGTCGGTTTCTCTTCTGGCGGAAGGACTGGCGCACTTCGGGCAGGGTGTTCTGGCAAAATAATCAAGAGTTGGCAGTGGAGACCGCCCTCCTTCGAGAAGATCAGCATCCTCTGGCAAAACAATAGGAAGATCGGATTCGGAAACCGGAACAATGCCGCAGTCATCGCAATGAATCATCGGAATGGGCGCTCCCCAATAGCGCTGTCGTGATATACCCCAGTCGCGAAGCCGAAAGCTGATGGTGCGCTTTCCCAGGTTATGGGTTTCCAGATAATCCGCAATTGACTCAATCGCCAGAGTGTTTTTCAGGCCATCAAAATCGCCTGAGTTGATCATCACGCCATCACCTGGGTATGCTTCGATCATCGTCGCAGGGTCCAGACTCTGATCCGGATTTACTACCACGATGATGTTCAGACCATACTTTCTGGCAAAATCAAAGTCCCGCTGATCATGGGCCGGAACCGACATGACGGCCCCGGTGCCATATCCCATCAATGCAAAATTGGCAGTATAAACAGGCATTCTTGCGCCGCTGAGCGGATTGATACACCATGCGCCAGTAAAAACGCCTTCTTTTTCGTAAGTTTCAACTCCTTTACTGGATCTGTCCTGCATGGATATCCGCTCGACAAAAGCATTGACAGGCTGCTCCTGGATTGTGCCTTTCGACAATTTCTGAACCATCGGATGCTCGGGCGCCAGACACATAAACGTAGCACCAAATATCGTATCCTGCCGAGTGGTAAATACCACAATCTGCTCTGATGAATTCTCAACAGCAAAGCGAATCTCGGCGCCAATACTCTTTCCGATCCAATTCTTCTGCATGGCGACCACCTTATCCGGCCATCCCGGAAGCAGATCGCAATGAACCAGAAGATCATCAGCGTAATCCGTAATTCTGAAAAACCATTGAGCCAGTTTTTTCTGTCGCACCGGCTTTCCACATCGCCAACACATCCCGGACTCAACCTGTTCATTGGCCAAAACCGTTTGGCATGGCTCGCACCAGTTCACATAGGATTCTTTCCGGTATGCCATTCCTTTTTCATACATCTTTAGAAAGAGCCATTGTTCCCAGCGGTAATATTCGGGTCTGCATGTGGCGATTTCACGATCCCAGTCATAGGAAAACCCCATCTGCTTGAGTTGCAGGCGCATGGCGTCAATATTATCATAAGTCCATCTTGCAGGATGAGTCTTATTAGCGATAGCCGCATTTTCCGCAGGCATGCCAAATGCGTCCCACCCCATGGGGTGAAGGACATTAAACCCCTTCATGTGTTTATATCTGGCTACGACATCGCCGATAGTATAATTTCGAACATGCCCGATATGTATCTTTCCGGACGGATATGGAAACATTTCAAGAAGATAATATTTTTCTTTCTCTGTATCTTCCGAAACCTTATAAATTTTTGCATCTTCCCACGACTTCCGCCATTTGGATTCAATAATATCTGGTTTATAGCGATCTTCCATTTTCATCCATTCCTTCAGGTTATGGTGTGATAATCGTCTCATTATGCCATACACCCCCGAAAATATCAAGGTATTGCGTGTCGGTTAGAATGAGGAGTCAAAATGAGCAGTTAGGAAAGAAGCCTATAGGCGTTTTGATGGGACTCAAGGCATACAACAAGAAAAAAAGATTTTGGACTCAACAAAAAAAGCCTGTCATCTTTCGATGACAGGCTTTATATAAGATTTTCGGCGGCGTCCTACTCTCCCACCAAGCTTCCCTGGCAGTACCATCGGCGCTGAAGAGCTTAACTTCCGTGTTCGGGATGGGAACGGGTGTGACATCTTCGCTATAACCACCGAAAAAGAGTATTTTCGGTATCGACTTCCAGAAAAAGCTTTTGGCTGCGTTATCGGTCGGGGATGTACGAAAAGTACTATTCCCTCTCTGCTGCCTTGCCAAAAACTTTTTCTGCAAGTCTCTATGACATCTCTGATTTTTAGGAAAATCTTTATGACAATTTTAAAAATTCGTACACAAATGATTGTGACAACTGTTTTGTGGCCAAGCCTCACGACCG
>JBAXVB010000010.1:0-35088 GCA_037129415.1 Deltaproteobacteria bacterium | reverse complement strand
TACGCTACCGCTTTTACGCATATACGCTACCGCTTTTACGCATATACGCTACCGCTTTTACGCATATACGCTACCGCCACCCCCCTGCAAACCCTTACTGGTGCTTGTGTTGCGGCCCGCCCCCTGTAGTACCCTATACACTCCTATAAAAAAACACCTGTAGAGTTTAGGGGGGGATAAATCATGAAATCCGACTGCATTTTCATAAGCGATAAAACAAGGGCAATAGGTTTGGGATTAAATCATCTACGTGCTTCTGTCAGAAGAACGATTGGAGTGTAATTTGGCAACCATTTGTCATGTAATAATTCATTTTCTTGCGATGAAACGGTATCCTGTTTACGCATATACGGTTCCGGATTTGCGCAGAAACGGTTCCGCTACCCCCCGCAACTCCTTACTGGTACTTGTGTTGCTGCCAGCGTATTGATTTGGGGGGTGGAGAAAACATAAAATCCAACTGCATTTTCATAAACGGAAAAACAAGGGCAATAGGTTTGGGATTGAATCATATTTATTCTTCTTAAACAAATAACTCGATAAAAAATCAAAAACGGGCAATAGGAAAAAGAAAATTGACATAAGGGTGTCAGTGACGTATGGTAATGACCATGTACGATATTCCGCATACTGTTGTTGAGACAGACCCATTTTTGAAACGTGCCGCCGATATTTGGACGGAAGAAGAACGAACAGAATTTGTGGATTTTATCGCATCAAACAGAATGGCAGGAGATGAAATCCCCTGCACAGGCGGACTTCGCAAGGTGAGATGGTCACGGGCGGGCATGGGAAAACGTGGAGGGGCGCGGATTATTTATTATTATTACGACGAATCCGCGCCGATTTATCTCCTTTGGATTTATGCCAAAGGCACACAAGATGACTTAACACCGAAGGAAAAAATCTTATTAAGCAAGTTTGCGGCTGAATTGAAATCAACAAACAAGGAGCGCCGCAAGGCGCAACAATCATGGAAAAAGAAATAAGCGACCTTGCAAAGGGTATTATAGCCGGACTGGAAAGCGCTCTTGCACATGCCAAGGGCAAGCCAACTTCTGGAACAGTCGAGCATGTGGTTTTTGTGCCAGACGTGAAAGCAATCCGCGAGGGGCTGGAAATGTCGCAAAGAGATTTTTCCATTGCCTATGATATACCGCTTGCCACCTTAAAGGGATGGGAGCAACACCGCCGCCGCCTTGATAAAACCGCGCTTGCATATTTGCGAACAATTTCACTTTTCCCAGAGGAAACGAAGCAAGCACAAAACAGCAATCGCCGGAAAACCACGCCGAGAGGCATGAAATACCAAGAGGCAGGTATAATGGCATAGGAGCGGTAAAAACGCACCACAGTCAAATCAGAAGGGTTGGAACCTGTTCCCTTCCCTATTGCTCAGCCGCTAGTTCGCAACAATCGCGGGATTGATCCGAACGGCAGACCTCTGGGTGACCAGATTGTTAATTCATACCCTCATTTTTTTTACGCATATACGGTAACCAATTTGCGATGAAACGGTAGCCAAACCACGGGTTTTTTGCGCTGAAACGGTATCCGATTTACGCATATACGGTTCCGGATTTGCGCAGAAACGGTTCCGCTACTCCCGCAAATCCTTATGTATAAATGAGGATTGCGGCAGAACGTAGTTATTTTAAACGGCAGTAACTGTGGTATCAATCCTGACGTGTAGTGTTTTTTTAATTGTAGCAAAGATAACCGAAAGATTTTCCATGGTAGGATTACCGGAAGTGGAAAGCATACGGTGAAGGCTTTTACTCGGTTTCTGAACTTCTTCAGCTAATCGCTCGAATCCCACGGTTGCATTTATGAGGTCACGTAGAATCAGTTTGGCGGTTGCTGAATCGCCGTCCAATAATAAGTCAATCGCTTCATGAAGTAGTGACTTGGCAAAATCAGGGTCACATTCAACCCGTTTCTTTATTGTTTCTTTAAAGTCTCTTGTAAGTGCCATTTGCACCTCCTGTTTCTCCCTTAAAATTATTTCTTTTTCGACTGTTTGGCTTTTCGTTCTTTGTATTCTTTCCAAATTGATTCTGCCTTGTCGATATCCTTTTGTTGTCCCTTTTTAGTACCACCACCGAGAAAAATTATCAGTTTGTCACCATCTTTGCCAAAGTAGACTCGATAGCCCGGCCCCCAATCTATCCGATACTCACCAATTCCTCTGAACCATTTTACGTTGGAAAGATTGCCCTGCTCCATTTTGAGTTTTACGATGGTAATTTTTGTCGCTGCGATGGTGTCCAGACCCATGAACCACTCTTCATAAGGGCTTGTTCCATCTTCGCGGATGTATTCTTCAACCTTATAACTCATGGCGGCATAGTATCTTATATGTTACTATTGTTCAATGGTTTATTTGTTCGAAAACGACTTTTTGATATTTGTTGCTGCCGAAGCTAGTCAAGCAGATCAGTATCAAGTAGTATTATCTTCCAATTATTCCGCATCCTCCACACCAAAGGCTTCTTTTAGGAGGGTCATTATTCTGTTGAATTCCTGAAAAGCCAGCATATCGCAAGCATCTTGCATCTCAGAATATTCCTCATCAGGAAGATCAAAATCGACAAAATCATCCACAACAAAATCCAGATTATTAAAGCCTACATTGATTTCCCTGGTCTGAATTATGGCTTTTTTTACTGCCTGGCGTATTTCTTGGATTATGCTTTGCTCGGTGGCCAGATCAAGTCTGCAAGAAGAATGAATGGGTTCCAGCATGTCGATCACCTGCTTTCTGTGTTAAGGCGTTTAGGGTATGATGCCCTTATCGGTCTATTGTCAATTTCAAATAACTTTGGTGCTTGCTTCAGCAAAACATTCTTCCAATGTGTAACGGAAGCACGTTAAAATACTGGGCGATTCTTTCACTTTGAACACTCCCACCTTCCAGCACTTCGTCATGGCTGCTGCATCATATATTCAGCTTTGCGGCTCCATTTAATTTAATTGTTGCAACAGATTGTGGTAATGTGGTAACCCACATTTATACATGACCACAAATCAACACAAAGTGGGTTTATGCCTCACATTATCTCATTCCTCAACCAAAAAGGTGGTGTCGGTAAGTCGACGCTTTCAATCAATATCGCCGCCTGTCTCAATCTTTCAGGCAAAAAGGTATTATTGATTGACGCAGACAAGCAAGGCACTGCCTCAACATGGGCAAGCCTACGCGATGAAACCGGCTTTCAGGTTGTTAGTATGGCTCGTGAGAACATGGCTCGCGATGCTATCAAGCTTTCCGATGATTTTGATTTTACGATCATTGATGGGCCGCCACAGGCTGAAACAATTTCTCGATCCTGCATCGTGGCTTCTGATCTGGTGGTCATACCGATAGAACCTGGTGGTGCTTCTATTTGGTCGGCAAATCTGACCGTCCGGCAGTTAAAGGAAGCTCAGGAACTTAAACCAACCCTCAAATGTGGGTTTGTGGTTTCCCGTAAAATTAGGGCAACAGTATTGGGCAGAGATACACGCAGTATGGCAGCCGATGCTGGCATCCCCACATTTCGAACAGAAATCGAACAACGCATTGCCTATGCTGAAGCCTTAACAATGGGTAAGACAATATTCGAATGGTCAGGACGAAGCCCTGCCGCAAAAGAGATACAAACCCTAACCCGTGAACTTCTGGACGTTTTCAATGAGCAAAACATTCGCAAAAGCCCCAAAACCAAAACCACTAACAAATGAAGTCATTTTAGCGTTCGAGCGCGGCGGGACAGGACAAGACACACAAACACACGTTACCACAAATGTGGGTAAGATGGTTACCACAAATACAGTTAAGATGGTTCCCACAAATGTGGTTAATCAGGAGCCGATACGTCGATTGAGCATTGATCTCCCTGAAAGCTTACACAGGCGCTTTAAAACGGCTTGCAGTAAAGCAGATAAAAAAATGCTGACCGAAGTAACGGATTTCATCAAGCAACGTACTGCCGAACTTGAAAATGAATAGAAGGGCGGGAATTATCTCATCCTGCTCTCGCTCGGCAAAAGAAACGGATACTGATACTTCTACAGTATATTATATCTTAATGCCACAGTTTTCAGACTGTGCCGGGGATCAGGAGTCCTCTGATGGCATATATGGGAAATCCGTTGACATGCTTATGTGGTTCAGATATTGAATTGTTGCGCTATGCCTGTCCGAAAAAAACGAAAGGTCGGCACGCTTAACATGGGCTAAGGCGCACTTTTTTTAGATTGAAACCATAACCAGTAGCAGGTTTTTTATTTCCGACAAGTCCAAACACGGTATCTTGATCAACCTTCTCCCGTCAACGAATCTCATCGCCTGCCCACAGTGCTGACGCACGACTTTTCAAAGGCAGTTAAACTGGCAGTTTGCAAGGTGTTCAGAAAAAACTTTGTCGCAAGTAATTCATACACAAAATCAGCTAATACATTGAAATAATAGATTTCAGTCCATTATTTCATGCGTCAGCACTAGCCTGCCCATATCATCATTGACAAAAATAAATGACAATGGCATGGTTCAGGGTGTAATGCCTGACTTATACTCGTCTCGGCGTTCTTCTTTGTGTATATCTATAGTGGGGATAATAGGCCAAAATAAAACACCGAAAGGGAATATGGTCAGCCGTTTAGCTCTGTATCACCGGTCATTGAATCCCCGCTTCCTTCTTTCTCACCCTTCTTACCATACAATTGGGTGTAATCGTCTGTCATGGCGCATCTGGGTGTTATTTTTTGGAGATTGTTACACTTGATGTTCAAGTTTTTTTGATAGCGGCGGAAGGGAGGGGAGTGGCAGTAGCTGTGTCTGGCAACATACTCAGGACTCCACATTTTGCAGAGCCATTCGTCGTAATGTTGATAGGCCAACTGCTGCCGTATTCTCTTTATATTTTTGAAGATATAATTGCAACAAAAATCCCATGCAATTTTGTATTTTTGACACATCTGGGGGGGGATCAAATCTCGTTATGATAAATCGCCTTCACCTCTCCCGGCTGAACAGATAAACACTTCTATGTCTGCCGTTGGGTGCTGTGATTAAGCAGGTCGTTTGGAAAATGCAGCAAGCGGGGCTTGGCACAGACATTAAAAAAAGTGTTAACTGAGAAATGAAGGATGCCGATTTTCCTTGGGATAAATTATTCAGAACATTTGTAAAGACATCAAGTCTTATTGAGCAAAGTGCTTGTCCGCTCAGTATTTAGTGGGTCAGGCTCGGTATCGTCTTGTAAAAGCGAATCTCCGATCTCCGCAATATTATTGGCAATGTCTTCGAGACGTTTGTCTATTAATAACAGGATGTCAATGTTGGCTTTCTGAGTTTTTTCAGCGTTCTCTCCAGATTTGTATATTACATAACCAAGCCAAGCTGTTTCCGATGCAACAGCGAATGTCACTATTGCTATAAGTGCAACCAGAAATGAAATCCTGGTGGTTTTTCTGTTTTGAAGCTCAGTATGACCAAAATTATAATTAAATGTGTCATGGATGAGATTTTCTGTTGGATAGTCAGATTCCCCTGCCTTATATCCATTGATACGATCAGCAAGAGTCTTTATTTCGCCTTTAATTTCCTTATCTTTCCAATCTACCGGATAATTTTTCCCATTTTTCAATGAGGTCTTCCTAAACACGGTTAAGGTTAATCGTCAGGAGAAAATGAAAGAGGCTCATCTACAGGTTTTCTGTTTATTGTTTTCCTCTATGGTCAGGTTCAACTCCATTCAGTTCATTTCTTTACCTTCCCAGTGGTGCCTTCGACGTTGCCACTGATCGTCGCGTTGACCGGATGGATGAAAAAGGAGAACGGCGGGAAAATAAACCAATATGTGAAGCTGGATGTTTCTTCAATGTTGATACGGGTTGCGCCACGCTTACTTGCTTCTGAGCTGAACTCGTTCACGGCATTCTCGATACTTGCGTCTCCTGCCAATGGGAATATCAAAAGAGCATGAAGTGCCCAGGTGTTTGTCTGTTGGTATTCAACCGGTTCGCCACGAATGCCGGCAACTCCGTTAAATTTGTCGGCGTGCGTATGTAGGGAACAGCCAGATAACAAAAGCGATGAAATGAGTACAAAAAACCAACACATCAGATGTGATTTCATACTGGATGTATATCTTTCAAACATAAATTGCCTCCTCGTAATGGTAGGCGAAAGTCAAAGTGAATACTAAATTGAGATGATAAAACATGGAATCTTATTTGGAATTACAAGAAAATATTAGTATAAAAAAATTAATTTGACAATAACCCAGTTTAAAATATTGAGACAAAAAAACAGATGGATGATTTGACACGTACCCATGCTTCCATAAGCAACAGCCGATTATCGCCCGTCCTGGCGCATCTGGCGAAGCCTCATATCAAATCTCGTTCTTATATATCGCCTTCACCTCTCCCGGCTGGACACACAGGTATTTCAATGTTTGCCGTTGGGTACTGTGATTAAAGCATGTCATAAGCGTTGGTAAATCCGCACCAAATGTAACTCTCTGATGGTATCCCCAGGTTTTCCGGAGACTATGTGATCCGTAATTCCCAGTCAAATTGATCTGCCGGCACCATCCCTTCACCAGCCGATGAACTGATTGGACACAGAGCTTTCCGCCTTTTCTGGATTTGAAGACTGGATCATCATCTTCGGTTATTTGTGACTCCAGAAGATTTTCTATTGCGGCGACACAAACGGCATTCAGGGTAATTCTTCTTTCCTTCCCGGTTTTCTGTTCAGTCAGCACCACGTCATCCCCCGGCTTCAAATTTTGAACTTGTTGGACTGTGATATTCACCAAGTCAGATGCTCGCAAATTTGTATTCACTCCAATGATAAATAGAGCATAATCTCTAAGATTGTTTTTTAGCAGCTTTTTGATCGACTTGATGTCTTTGATTGATTTTATGGGATCGACTTTGGTTTGGCTGTCTTTTACTGGATGATTTGGATTTGGCATATTCTCCCCCCCCGCTCCTAATGTTAATTTTTAATGCTGCGAACACTAAAACATAACGTTAAAAAATGCAACCAAAAATCCAATATCGGGAAAAACAGCATTAACTATATGATATGATTATGCTTAATTGATTTTGTCGAATGTTAACTTTAGCATAGAAGTTAACATTCAGATTTTAGGTGCTTATGAATTGAAAAATGATCTCGGAAGCTGTTCAGGAAAATCTTTCGAGGACATTTCAGTCATTTCGGAGCCTGAAAATTCATAGATTATCTCATAACAAACATTGCACTCACTGGCAGAACCACAAAATCCGTTAGAACCAGGGTGCTGTAACAATAAAGTAGGCATCTTGAGCAGTAGAAAAAGCCGGACTGTATTCCAAATCCATGTGTCCATGAGTGATTCCATCTGGAAGCAAGACATCAGGAATATGGATTCTCAAATACTCTGATAGTGTTAATGCTGCGCACGAATCTATAGGCACACCGCTATCGGTCCATTTAAAAATCAGCAATGTCGGATACATCGGATTGTACTCATAAACAAAGTATGCCCAACACAACTGTTGTCCCAATGACGGATCAAGATAGGAAAGAACGGGTATAAAGAGCGAGTAATTTCCATCTAAAATTGACGTACACACCTGTCCTCGAACGGCCCGCACATAGTTATCGTTGTCCTTATTGCAGTGGATACTGTTGCCGGTGTTGAAATTCACATACCACGCGCCGTAGGTATAGTTGAAGTAGGTAGTACTCGACCAATACAACTGCGTGGCCTTAGTATCTGGAAAGAAAGTTGTATCAATAGCCGGAGCACGCCGGCTGTAGTCCACCAGGCTAGTTAATTCCTTGATGGTAGGAATTCGCCAGTCTGTATAACCAGCCAGATTCAGACCTTCGCAATAGACCAGAGCCTGCTCCCATGAATAGGTAGAAGAACTACTTTTTTGCTGCCATATCAGGCCTGTTAATGTATCAGTAACTGTACCATCGCCGTTATCCGCATAGGTCGGAGGTTGTTCTTTTTCCCGAACGGCCCGTACATATTTATATTTGATCTTATAGTCGATGCTGTTGCGGCCGTAGCCGAAATTCATGTACCACGCGATGTTGGTATTGTCTGCTTGGGTAGTACTCGACCAATAATTCCACGACTCGGCCGTATTCGGAAAATATCCGGTATCTATCGTAGGTCCTGGATAGGGAACGCTATAATTAACAATATAGGCCAGCTCCTTGATAGTTGGCATCCGCCAGTCGCAGTAACCACCATAACAAGGTGGATTATTCAGGGCTTTAATAAAGCTATTGTTGCTGTCATACCAGGTATAAGTGTTGTCTGCATCATGGAGGTTGCTGTAATCTGGGAGCCCATCCATGTTTGTTTTCATCTCCCAGACCAAGCCGGTAACATTGTCCTTCACCATGCTCCAGGCTGTCGCCGAACTCGACAGCGGGTTGCCATTGACATCCAGTTTGGTGTACGACATCGGATTGATGGTATATTGGGCGTCCTGACCATAAAATAGTTGGCCAGATGAAGTACACGTGATCTCAGCAGTGTCGTTATAGCATCTCGTCTGACCAGTATCTGGAACTTTAGATAAAATGCTACTGCTGGTTCCTGTTTGTGTTACTGTTACATCTTTTGGACTGCCAGTTGCACCAGTTGCTGTCACCTGAATCGTTTCAGCTCGGGCTGATGCCGTGGTGTTGGTGGGATAACTGCAATTGATCATTCCAATATCTGTTCCGCTTGCTCCAGATGTAATCTTAAGCCAACTGTTGCCTGATGCCACTGCTGCGTTCCAAGGCATTTTTCCAGTTCCAGTGTTGGATACGCTGAATGTTGTGGAGCCTGCATCTTTTGAAACAGCTTGTTTGGATGGGGAAATAACCAAATTACACAATGACCCAGGCTGTCCTCCCCGAACAGCGCGGACGTAGTAACTGTTGACCTTATTGGCGTAGAGGATGTAGCCGTAGTCGAAGTACACGCCCCACGCAACGTCCGTAATGTCCGCGCCGGTAGTAGAAGACCAATAAAAGGACGAAACCGTATCTGGAAAGTAGGTTGTATTGATCGCCGGATTAAACCGGAGATAGTTCGTCAGGCTGTGTAATTCCTTGGTGGTAGGCAGCCGCCAGTCCGTATAACTACCAAGATTCAGGCTTTCACAATAGGCCAGCGCCTGCTCCCAGGTCTTGCCGGAAGAACCAGTTTTCTGCCACGTCAGGCCTGTGGATGTATCTGTTACTGTACCATCACCATTATCCACATAGGCGGATTGAGTTTGTCCCCCACGAACAGCGCGAACGTAGTTACTGTAGCGCTTATAGCCGTCGACGTAGTACCAGCCGTTGTCGAAGCCGAAGAGTACGCCCCACGCGTCATCCGTACTGCTCACGTTGGTAGTAGAAGACCAATAAAGGCGCGAAACCGTATTTGGAAAATATCCTGTATCTATTGTAGGTACTGGAAAAGAAAAGCTGCAATTATTGATAGATGTCAGTTCTTTGATGGTGGGAAGTCTCCAATCACTGTAACCACCATAATGCGCATCATTCAGAGATTTAATAAAGTCTTCTGTATCCGTACCGGTACCTGGCGTGCCTGCATTGCCACCATTTGTAGCTGGATTACTGTCGAACCAGGTAAAGGTTTTATTCTTGTCATGGATTGTACCGTCAACTGTTTTCATCTCCCAGATCAACCCTGTAACATTATCCTTTACCATAACCCAGGACGCAGCAGAATCAGGCAGTGCATTGCCACTGCCATCCAGTTTGGTGTATGACATTGGATTGATTGTATATTGGGCATCTTGACCATAAAATGCCTGACCAGGTGAAGGACAAGCGCTCTCGACGGTGTCGTTATAGCATTTCGTCACACCTGTATCCGGAACTATTGTTGCAAAAGCAACTGAAGCAAGCATCAAAATAATAAAACCGAAAGCACTTACCAATGCCTTTATCATGTAGTCTTTTCCTTTTGATGCCTGTAGGGTGTCAACCGTTATTTTTTATCGTCCCGCATATTGTTAGCAAAAATAAATGCAAATTTATAATCTATTGGTGCATAGGAAATCAATGTTATTATTAAATAAGTTATCGGCACATCAGAAGAAAACTTGAGTAATACTTGATTATCAAGTATTTTGCATCGAAAAAACGTAAGTACTTGATTTAATAGGATATTTTAAAAAATCTTTGTTTTTTTAAATACAACAATATCAACATGTTACAAAGAAACTTGATAATCGAGTAATATAATTAGAAATCAAAAAAATAAATTAATCTATCGCCCCGGCACTGGAATATTTTCCAGCGCCAGGATAGCGATATGTTTGCAAGAGTGTTATTATTTAAGCCCCAATATCTCATCCAAAAACGGTGATTGTTTGACTGGTCTGCCCATACGAATTGCTGCATGAGACAGGTAAAGCAGTTTCATCGCCCTGGATATTCCAACGAATGCGATTCTTCGCTCTTCTTCAATGTCGCCACATATGTTTGGCATCACCCCATCCACAAATCCTATACAGAATACGACCGGGAACTCCAATCCCTTCGATTTATGGATCGTCATCAGCGACACACCAGCTTTATCATTCCTCGTTTGATCTCTGAATGAATCAGTATAATTGAGAAATGTCGGAATGTCCTTATATTTCGATGCTGCAATCTGAAGTTCGTTCAGGTTGGCGATCAGGTTATCATCCGGACTGGGAATGTCATCTTCTGAGATCCATCGGTCATAATCCAGTGTTTCCCGCAACATCATAAGCATTTCAGCCGGTTTCGCAGTTTCTATCTTTTGCATAAGAGAGTCAATCAATTTGATGAACTCATGGATATTATGCTTCAGATAAGGAACAACGACCGGCTTCCTTTTTAACGCATCATATAGATGATTGTGATTTTCATGTTGTGCATATTCCTCCAGTTCTGCAATGAACTTCTTGCCGATGTAGCGATTTGGAGCATTTATAACATTTTTCAGTGCATCATCTCCTTCAACAGATTGCGGATCATGGATCAGTCTTAAATAATCCAACAGGATTTTTACTTCCCGTCTCTGGTAAAAGGTCATGCCATTTTCGATATGATATGGTATCTCGTTTTGCGAGAGTACATCTTCGATAACTCGGCTCTGACTGTTGGCTCGGTATAGTATCGCCACGTCATGGTATTCGTATTTATCAGATACAAGCCCTTGAATTTCCTGTGTAATCCTGATGGCTTCGTCATCTTCGTTTGAGGCATCAATGACAAGGACTTCTTGTCCATCTGGATTTTCCGTAAGCAGTGATTTGTCGATTTTTCTGATATTATGCTGAATCAGATTGAAACAGGCGGTTAATATCTGAGGAGTAGAGCGATAATTCATGTCCAGTATAAATTGCTTACTCCCCGGAAAAGTTCTCTGGAAATTCAGCAAATTCCCAACTGATGCGCCAATAAAGTTGAATATGGCTTGCCAGTCATCGCCTGTCACATAGAAAGATGAGTCTTTTGCTCTACTAACCAGCAGATTTAAAATCTCCGCCTGTGCTGGATTGGTATCCTGAAATTCATCAACCAGGATATGACGATATGTCTGCTGGTACTTCTCTTGAATCTCCGGATTGTTTCTTAACAGCTCGCAGACTTCAATGATCAGGTCATTGAAATCCATTAAGAAGCTCTTTGTTTTCTCCGTTTCGTAAGCCTGGTATATCAGGCCGATTATCTCCATTGTGGGATCATCGAGATATATTTCTCGGAACTCATACTCGGATATAATGTTATTCTTCGCCAGGCTTATTTCACGCAGGATAGTTCCCGGTGAAAGTGTTCTGATCTTATGCTTCTTCATGATCGAGCGAATAAATCTGATCTGTTCAACTCCATGAAGTAGCTCGAAAACCTTCCCCTCGTTTTTCAAAATCGTGTAGCAGAAACTATGTATGGTTGATAAAGTTACTTTTGCGGCAATGTCATTTAGAATATGTTTTAACTTATCCCGCATTGCCTGAGCAGCGTTTCTGGTGAAGGTCAGTCCCAGGATACTCTCAGGCGCAATTCCATAATGCTGAATGAGATATGCTATTCTTTTCGTCATCGTCAGGGTCTTTCCGCTCCCAGGAACTGCCACTACACTGGCGATTCCGTTTTTAAATTTGGATGCTGCCAGTTGGTTTGCATTCAATTGCATAGCTGGACCTCCTTTATTAGTTGGCCCAGTTATCACAATAAGTCCGGTATTCGCAGCGGTTACACAGCCAGCTTGAATCGTTCGGTATGAATACGTTTTTCTGGATGCCATTCCACGCTTCAAGTATTCTTTTAGATGCTCTTCTTTCATGTGCGTCGGTGCGGTATGTATAGACTGATTCAAATCGTGGCTTCTTAGTTTTGATCAGTGCATCGACTTTCAGTGCAATTTCCCTGTCACCGAATCCATTTTTCCTTGCTGCCATGTGATACACGGTCAACTGAAACAGCTTGTCGATCTGGTCGATGCTGTAGGCTTTGCTGGCCGTTTTGTATTCAGTAATGATGACAGATCCGCTCTCAGTGTCTTCTTCCACCAGGTCCATGACACCAATCATTGGAACATCAATCCCGTCGATATAGAATTCGAACGGTTCTTCGATGGACAATATCGTGAATCCCTCCTGCGGAAGCTCAGAGTAGAAGGCTTCCAGAAGGTTTTTACCATCACTTCTGAGTGTGTCGTAATCCTTCCCCTTTGAATAACTGATAAATTTATTATCCTGAGCATCTTCCTGCCAATATTTATAAAAGAGGCTCTGAATGTCTTCCAGAGTAAGCGTGTTTCCAGTCATCTTCTCCTGGTTGAAATCAGCCAGACATTTATGAATGACCGATCCATAGACGAGGTTATCGGAAACGCTCTCAATTGGAATTCGGTCAATGCGCTTAAATTTATATTGGAGCCCACATTCCAAATATGCGTTGACACTTGATACTGAAATGTGTGGTTTTGATCTTAACTCTCTAATATTCATAGTATTATTTCCTTATATTTAAAGTGTCGGGGTGAGAAACACATCTGGTGTCAAATGTTACTTCTCACCCCAAGAGTTACTTAAGCTGCCTGTTGAAGGCTTCTGATGAGCGATGACGCTTCTGAGGTTGTCAGATTATCCAGCGTGGATTTGTATGCGTCTTCGATCTTTTTGCTGAGCTCCAGCGTACTGATGCTCTTGTTGCTACAGAGGCTCATGATTGCGTTTTTTTGAGCGTTACTGATGATGGCTCCGGAAGGTTTTTTATCCGTTGGCTTTTCCATCGGGGCCTTCTGCGTATCTGGATTTTGATCTTTCGGAGGCGTCTCGGATTTAATGTTTTCATCACTACTCCTTTTCGGTTTTTGTTTCTGCATAGGAATGACGTTGGAAGTGTCGCCTGGGATTATGTCTTCAGGATTACCCAGCTCCTCCATGCAAGTCATTCCAATATTTGCAAAATCTCGCAAAGCTCTACCCTTAGCACGGGTAGCCGCCATCCGAAGGACATGTACTGAAATCTGCGAGTTTACATTTTTGGGGCTTGCATCACCTATTTCAGTAAAGGTGCGTCCATCAACTGATATGACGGTCGCCTTGCAGATTCCCTCGTTTCCATTATCCTTGGTCGGATACTGAACAGCCTCAACCTGGATACTTTTCAGGCCAATTTGATGCGCCAGATCAAGCAAGCCATGATAAAGGACAAAGTCTTTACCCTTGAGATTTTTGATAAATCGGGGATCAAGGCATTGGTGGCCGTTTCTTTCCTGGATTTTCAGTGCTTCTTCTGCCATTAGCAACATCCTCCTTCTTCTTAAAATGGAATATCGTCTTTCGCGCCATTGTTACTTGCACCGTCGAAACCTCTACCATCAGTTTTAATGAAGTCGATGGTTTTTCCGATAAGTTTGATAGCAGTCTTGGTCTCATTGTTGTCAGTTGTCCATTTATCCTGATCAATCTGACCAGTAACGGCAATCTTAGCGCCTTTGTGCAGATGCTTGACTGCGATGTCTGCAAGTTTTTCAAAACACGTTGTCTTGATCCAGCCAGTTTTAGATTTACCTGATTTAAACGCCATGGAAAACGTCGCAATGTGCATCCCTTCCTGTGAATAACGGGATTCAGGGTCATCTCCGAGGTTTCCGGATAATACGATTACGTTCATTGATTTGCTCCTTCTTATGGTTTATGCAGCCAGTCTCAGTTTCCTGCGTGGTACATCGACAATTGACTCATTAATGGATGCCTTCAGTTCCAGCATGTCCTGCTGAATCTTATCCCTCAGTGATTGATTGTACTGGAGGTTATATGCGCTCGTTCCGCTGATGATGGTTTTGGCCTGTTCAGCAAGGGCCATCAGAAGATCATCCTGGAAAAGATTTCGAGTGCCAAATTCATCAAGAAATTCATGCAATTTGTTGAACATGTTGCCCTTGAATATCTTGGGTTTCCCACCATTTTCGCTCAATCTGTTGACCAAGTGTCCGATAACATCACCAAATTCTTCCCGTAATGCTGCCAGGGCCAGCTCGCGCGTTTCATCCATCAAGGTCTGAAACTTTTCCTTTTCACGCTCGTAAATTTCAGGAGTGAGAACGGATGTCTTACCTGGTATGCCAAGTGCAAGATAACGCCACTCGAAATTGAATCGTTTGGTGATATTTTCCGGATAATCGTCGTCATTGTAAAGCTCGCCCAATTCAATTCGGGCTTCTTCCCTGGCCGGCATATACTGTGGCACAAATTCGTCAACAGTATGCCAGAATCTCGTTTTATACTGCTCCAGCCGTTCATCAACCAGCTTGAGCGATTCCTTGGGAATCAGGTAGATTGAAGTAATCGGAAATGGGAGGGCATGACGCTGAATAACATTTCTGGCCTGATGGCTTGCAGTGTTAATCTGTCCCAAAAGCTCAGGATTGATTAAATACTTTCTTCCCCGGAGCCATTCACTCTCACTGCCCATCTTCATCTGCATCACACGTTGGTCTATGACTTTACTACACTGCCAACTCTTGACACTGAATTGTAGCAAACATGCCTTTTGAAATAACTCTTTGTATTCTTTCATTATAATCTCCTATTTAATATGATTAGTCTTCGCTTTCGAGTATTTCTATATCAGTTGTTTTATCAAGTATGATTTTAAATCTTGGATTTTGACTTTTTGCTTCTAACACAACTGCTCTGTAGAATTTATCGAAATCCGTTTCATCAGTTTCGATTGTGATAGTCTGCGTCACAATAAATTCATATTTCATGTATGTTCTCCAATACCGAATTCATGAAAATACGTCTTCATCTTCATGATGATTTTCTCCAGGTTTTTCATAATGATATTTTTTGTGAATATCAGGTCGTTTGAAGGCTCGTTGATAAATTTAGTATCCTTCCGCTTCCAAGCATCAATAATTCTTTCAATTTTGATCTTAATCACTAAACTTTCTTCGATGTAAGGAACATTTTTGTCCATTATGTAGATAATAACTACACCACAGGAACATACTGAATCGATAAGTATATCCTCAGCTTTAATGTTTCTTAAAGTTTGGAAATCCATGATCAGGTCCTTTCATCCGCAAAGAGGCAGATACTTTTTTACGGCTTCCGTACCCTGCGTGTAATAAGCAGGTGTGAGCTGTCTGGTGATTTCATTTCCGAGAATGTTTTTGATAAACTCTGTCTCCTCCATACAGGTCTTACCGGTGAATCCTCGGGTTTCGATTTTAATTTCACCATCGTCCAACACGTCAATGATGATCTGTTTCATCTGCAATTTCCTTTCTGATTATTATGATTTGTAACGGCGGGATTACTACAGGTGGGCTTTTATCGGGATGTTGCTTGAGAGATTTCAATTGTTTTATCAATCAGGATTTTGAATTCCTGATCTGGACTTTTTGCAACCATCGCCATTGCATGAATGAATTTCTCAAACTTCATCTTTTCTGTTTCAATTATCTCATCTGTTTTTTTGACGAATTCGTATAGCATTGGTGTCTCCATTATGGATCAAGTCATCTGGAATTGGGTCTTTTCCTCTTCCGGAATAATTACATCTGACAGGTCGATGAAGGGTTCGTCCAGATCGAAAACCAGCCTTCCGATTTTGACCTCAGCGAAATGATTGTCAAAGCGATTGATTGTTTCAATCGCAGCATCTATACTGCATCGCTTATCCAGGTATGTTTCTAATGCTACTGGAATCATTGATTCTTCATGTACTCCATCATATCCAACTACGACGATGAATATTTCATCAGGTAGGTTCATAGCCTATCTCCTTTTTGAGTATTTTGTTCTGGGTAATTCACTCACACGAACTGCTCTGACATAGTGAAGGCGATTCGTGTTGATGATGTAGCTTTGGCCGTAGCTGAAGGCAACTCCCCATGCGTACTTCGTAGGGCTCTCTTCTGTCGAAGATGACCAATGAAAGGCCAGAACCGTGTCGGGAAAACAATCCATATCAATCGCCGGATTATATAGACTGAAGTCAACCAGAGAGCGCAATTCCGTTATGGTTGGTAATCTCCAGCCCTTCTTATAATTGCCTATTTTCAGATTTTTACAATAAACTATCGCTTGATTCCAGTTCATGATTTTTTCTGATGTAACCTTTTGCCACATCAGGCCTGTGGCTTCATCTGTTACAGTGCCATTACCATTATCAATCATGTTATAAAGTCCTTTTAATTTATAGTCTCCATACTCTATTTTTCCATTTCGCAAGAAGGTCATGTATTCTGGCAGCTTTTGCAGATTGATTCCAGGCTGTCCCACGAACTGCACGGACATAACCAGCGTGGTTTTTAGAACCGTAGTTGACACTGCCGTTACCAAAATACACACCCCACGCTCTGGATGTAAAGTTCACATAGGTATTGGATGACCAATACCACGACGCGGCAGTATTGATAAAATACCGGTTATCAATCGCCGGCTCAAACCTGTTGTAATCCACAATCTTGTTCAGCTCATGGATCGTTGGTAATCTCCAGTCTGCATAACCACTCAGTTGCAGTTCTCTACAATATGCTGTCGCTTGATCCCATATCATGACTTTTTCCGGTGTTACCTGTTGCCACATCAGACCAGTAGTCTCATCTGTTACTGTTCCATTACCATTATCAATCATTTGAAATAATTCCTTTTAATGGTAAATTCACCGACTCCGGGTTAATACAATTCGCGCTCCAGTCTTAGTTTTGGTCTCATGGATTAAATACCCTTTCAATCGGGCGCCTTTGCGTACTTGCTCCAATGTATAGGTCTGCTTTAATTTGCAGGCATTCTTGCCAATGTGTTTCTGAAGCCCGCCTCCGACCCATGAATCCCAGAGAAGGTTATATTTAGAGCCATTTTGAATGACTCCGACTTCAAATACTGCTCCTGGTACATGAATCGCATGGGTACACTTACCCATATCTTCGATGGTCATACCCTCCGGTAATGGGGTATTTCCCAGCCATGTCCCATACCAGCGATATGTTTTCTGGTTCTCCATGAAGTCAAAGCCCAGTATTTTACAGGCGCTTTTCAGTGACTCTAAGTCATTGATTTCCAGTTCTATTTTTGCAATATGGCTCAATCTTCTTTCTCCTTTTTCACTGGATGAATTTTGCGCTGTGATTTCGGCTCTTCCTCCGGAGCATTAGCCAATCTCGCGCGGGTCTTGCTCCATTCCTTCAGTGCTTGAATTTCTTCCTTCATCGTTTTTGATAATGGCACAATTGATTTGAACGCTTCGTCCATACCGTCAAACAGGCTGTCCTTTGCCAGTTGTTCAATCTCTGCGCCGCTCCAGCCGTCGAGTTTCTGAGAAAAGGTGATGGGTATCTCTGTATTATGCCTTCTGTTCATAATCTTAATGATTTCAGTTCGTTCGGATAATGTTGGTAAATCACAGAAGAAAGTTGCGTCGAATCTTCCTGCTCTTAAGAACTCCGGGGGGAGATTCTGGATGCTATTTGCAGTAGCCATCACAATGATGGAAGATTTTGATTCTGCGCGCCAGGTCAAGAAATGTGCGAACATATTGGCAGTGGTTCCGGCGTCTGTTTCTCCGCTTGATTTAGCGCCAGAAAAGCCCTTCTCGATCTCATCAATCCATAAAATAGCTTCCCCGAACGCATCTATTACCGCTGTTGCCTGTCTGATTTTACGTTCTGATTCTCCAACCAGTGATCCCTTCAAACTTCCTATATCCAGTTTAATCAACGGCCAGCCCATGATGGAAGCTGCGGCCTTACATGATAAACTTTTTCCAGTTCCAGGTATTCCAACCAGTAGCACACCTTTAGGTCGAGGGAGGTTTTCATTGCCTGCTTCATAAGCCTTGGCTCGATTAGCAATGAACTTTTTGAGTTGAATCAATCCACCCACGTCTTGAATGCTCGCTGGTTCCCAAAATTCCATCAGTCCAGATCGCTTAATCATTTGAGATTTCGCGTCTGCAATTATACGTGTCGAGCAATAGCCCTTCTTTATGAGTGACAGGGCAAATGCAGTTTCTGCTTCAAATTCAGTTAAACCTTTAGCTGCTTTTGCTGCACGTCGATTAGGATTGACGTTGACACTCTTGCAGAGTTCTGTTTGTAAATTGAATAAGTTATCATCATCCGGTAATGGAAGATCAATAATCGTGAACAGCTTTTCAACTTCTGGTCTCAACTGAATTGTCGGACAGATAATCACAAGTGCCGAGCCAACGCCCTTCCATGTATGTACACCGTTCTGGATAGCCTGAATTACTTCAGGAATTTCCATGAAAAGGTGCATATTATGGGCAATCATCACCATGTCCGGGTTTTGATTCAGCCATTTAATTGCTTCTACTGGGTCTCGGATCTCTTCAATCAGCTTGTTGGAAACGGCTTCTCTGATTCCAGTCAGACAATCCCAGACGCTGAACCGCCAGCCTTCTGAGATAAGATTGATCTCCGCTCGTAATGGTTCCTGTGTAAGTACAACAAAGGCCGGATAACCAGCTTTAAGATAGTCCTGAATCATATTGATTTGCTCCTTTTTCTATTGGGTTTATTGGTAATAGGAATGATAGTTGCGTCAATCGCTTTACGGATATTCTTGACCAGAATAAGCCGACCCACGCTCTCGTAATTATCGCATTTGATTGTGGCATCAATTTTAAGTAATTGTAGCGCCTTAGCTTCAAATTGATCTAAAATACAGGTAACACTCGCCATCGGGATTATTTTGCCTTTTTTCATAAATCTCACCTCCTTTTTCTTTTTATTTACAAAGATGACACCGGTGTTCTGCTGCGTCTTCGATTTGCAGAGCATACGTTTTCAGGTCTGTTTTTGATTTCTTTGCTTCGACCAGTAAGTTTTTCAAATGGTTTTCAGTAATACTTCGATCTGGTATGGTCATTGTTCCAATCTGAATGAACTTGCCATCAGATACCCGGAATACTGCAAATTCTTGAATTCCTGCCGGTGAAAATGAATCATTCAGGAACAGGTGCTTACCCTGCTGATACCCATCGCAACTGTTGTATCGCCAGTGATACATTTTTCTTGTGAGGGTCTTAATATCCGGAATTACCATTACGCCAAATACTCGATCTGTATGGATCATTTCCGCCTCCTTCTTCTCTTTTCATCGACATAGGTTACAGCAATGCTCCAAGACATCCTCAAGCTTCAATTTATAAGTTCCCAGGTTCATTCCGGATTGCATTGATTGCGATAATACGCCTTCGAGATGCTCTTCATTGGAAGTCCATACGGTGATGGATTCAATTTGGATGTAATCAAGATCAGTTATCCTGAACACGGCGAATTCTTGTGCGCCATCAGGAGAAAATGAGTCGTTCAGGAATAAGTATTCATTTAGTTGATAACCGGTGCAGCTAGTCCAGGTATAGTGAAACAGTTGATTGGCAAGTGTTTTAATATCCGAAACATATTGAACACCAAATACTCGATCTATATGAATCATTGCGCCTCCTTGTTAAAATTCATAGCTCACTTACTTTGATGTGAAGATTATCGTGCAGCCATTTCGCCACAATTCGTCGATGACAGAACACGCCGGGCTTTTCCCAACAGAGCAATATGGCATCCTCGCCCAGGTCTGCATAAACTTTTGATGGATCAAGCTGACTCAGGATTTCTTCATGGTACAGGTACGCATATTCATCCAGCGTAATCATGCCGTCTTTGTACTGGTGTACCAATTTCCATCCCGGACATAGTGGTTTGTAAATGCGAATTTCCTGTAACCAGATTATTTTGTGAGGGTAGGTATTGGATATTCCGACCAGATTTAAACCTTGGTCTTGTATTCGATTTGAGAAATAGTAGCTCGTTTTCAATTACTTACCTTTCTTTCGATTGTTTCAAATTTACATGTATTGCATCGGGTTGGGTCTTTGCAGCACCGGCAAACTTCGTTTTTGTCAAAGAATTTTGGCAGGTACTCAAAGATCGCATTTATCGTCTGCGTCATGGGTTTTCCGAGTGACCAGGCAATTCTGCGAAGTGTGGCAGAGCCAGTGTCACTCAGTTCCGGTGTATAAGCCATTCGGGTAATCTCCTTTTTAGTTTTTGATAACTATAAATTAATTATGGTGTCCAGATTCAAACACCCCCTTAGCCGCAAATATCCACCATTGGGATAATCTGATTCGTTTCATTGTAATAGGATTATAGTCAAGCAGTTCAGCGAAGGTTTCCCAGCCTTTCCGGGTAAATAACCTGATTTCGCCCACGCCATATCCTTTAGTACATTGTATTTCATCAATCCTATGAAGCCCAAAAACCTTTGGATTGAAACCTTCCGGGTCGAGTTTGTACCATTTCAATATCCACCCCCCTTTCTGTACTGAGATAGTTTAGAAACGAAAAAACCACTTATGAGAGGGGACTCACAAGTGGTTTTTAGGTTACTTATCAATCTTATCTTCGGTGAATTATTTTCATCAGCAAATTCTTATGTTTGCTGAAGGTAATAATCCTAAAAGACTGATATATTATATAATATCTCTATTGATTATTCGAAATGGAAACTATTTCACTGCTTTTTTATCCTTTTTCTCATGATTTCCTTAAGTTACTTTTCAAGTTTGAATAGAGATATTTATAACAAACCATTGTCATTAATAAACCCAAACGAAAGGAAATTATCATGGATTGGTTAAAAATTGCTAAAGCAAGTCTCGAAGGAGCATGTTTAGGCGCGGGAGCATCCCTGCTCTTCGCAACAAGCTCATGGACTGGTGCCCTTCTCCTATCCAAGGCAGCTATAGTAACCTGCGCTGGTATGGGAGCCGTATCCGGTGGTGTATCCGCCGCATTTGGCCCCACCATTGACGAAATCGTGCGTGAATCGAGTAAGCAGATCGTAGAAAATACGAAGGCTGCACTCTCAAACGCAAACAGTGCTAAAGAACCCCAGAAGCCAAAAGAGATCGAACAACAGTTGACGGTGCAACAGATTATTGAAAAATTCGCCCAGATGCTTCAACCGGCTAAAACCGAACAAGCAGCGTAAGTCTCCCCCTGATTACAACAAGTAGTCAGGGGAGCAACCCTGGCTATTTTGTTTGTTTAAAAAAAATACCAACTCAAAAAGCATGGAAACACCTGGGGAGATGTTTTCATACATTTTAAGTGGACGAGGCGAGCTCAAAAGCACTGTAGGATTATTGGAATAATCTTACTGTACTTCCGAGTTGGATTATCTATAATATCTATATGTAATAATTGATAATAACGAAATATTATTGATTGACATTATCCGGATGAAAAGATAAAAAGAGGGCGGGATAAACACACATCGGAGAAAGACATGAACAAACTTGAGTTGATAACTGCACTGAAAAATCAAACGGACTTATCCAAGGCAGAAGCAGCAGGCGTGATTGAACTTGTTTTTGATATTATGGCTGAGACCCTTGCTCGGGGTGATCGGGTGGAGCTGCGGGGATTGTGCAGCTTTTACGTCAAGGAATATAAGCCATATACCGGCAGGAATCCGAAAACAGGGGAGAAGGTGAAGATTAAACCGAAAAAGCTGCCGTTCTTCAAGGCTGGAAAAGAATTACGAACGAGGGTGAATAGATGATCTCACATCAAAAGATTATCCAGACCATGGAAGTTCAAATTATCCACTTTTCGTTACCATCTGCGACTTAGGGAATATCCTAAGAAAGTCCATCTATGGAAAAGGGGTTAGCCTTGTTGATGAAATCCATCTGGCATCCCCTTTTCCAATGGTTGATTTTGTGCATTACGTCGATGACATTGAACTCAAATACCATAATTTTTCAATGCCAATTTAAGTTCTGATAAGAATTGTAATTGTTCAGTTGCATCTTCAGTCATTTCTTCTATCCCTTCTTATTTGATTATTTCGAGCCATTTCGTCTATTCGTTCATGAGTTATTAAACTTGTTGGAGTACTACATCCAATTATTACACCATTAACTACTTTCCATAAAACATAAATCCAAATAAGTCCGAAAATACCTGGCATATTCCTACTCCTTTCATTTTTTGAGTAAATCACTGTTATAGTTGAGACCGATGCTGATAGTCCTTCCATGAAAAGCTCTATATACGGTCAATGAAACATCCTTTATGTTCTTATGTTCTTATGTTCTTATGTTTTTGTAATTTCCACAAAATATAAAACCAAATGAGACCGAAAATACCTGGCATGTTTCCAATCCTTTCATTTTTTGAGTAAATTACTGTTATAGTTGAGGCTGATACTGATAATAAATATCATTCCATACTTTATGTTTTGTAATTCAAATTATTAAAGCCAATAAAGTAATGTAATATCTTCTGTAGGTATCCATATGCATTAGTTGTGCCAATTGTTGCTGAGAGGGTATTCTGAGTTCTTGAAGACTGTCTTTGGGTATTTAGGGATAGGATGTTTGTATTTATTGACATCTATCCTTTTATATTGGTCATGTCCTAACTCCCAATTGTCAATTCATTGACAGATGAAATGAGTAAAAACAATCTCAGTGTCGATTATCTTTAGGTACATGCAGTTGATGGTCTTTGATAGTTATTTATATTTAGGAATATTTACTGATTAGTAAACCGGCAGACTATGGGGGGGTATATAGCTGTCAAGCAAATCGATATTGTTCTTAAATTATACAATTATCATTAAAGTTTTTCTGAAAAATGACGATGTTATGAACAAAAAATTTATATAAAAGGGATGCAAAAGGTAATCATTCGCGGTATTTTCCAATAACGCCGTTAAAACTTTATGGATGGAGTATATTCAATGGTAAAATTAAAAGAGTTTCTTAATACGTTAGAAGAAGGAAAGGTATCAGAAGATGATGTTACGAAATTAGCATATATCCTGTCGTATTATTGGAATGAATTCTCTGGCAATGGTAGTGAAGGAATGGAAGGATATAAATTGGTAGGCAGAATGGAAGATGTTTATTGGGAACCTCCCATAATAAGTTTTGATATTGAACGGCATGGATGTACTGTTTTAGGATCGACAAAAGCTGCGATTCATACCTGGCGTGTAGATATTGAAAAAAAAATAGCTGATTGTTGTGACACCTGGAGACACAGGGTAGTCGGACCAAGGAGCAAACCATTGAACGTTGCCCCGTTAGCCGAAGAAATCAGCAATTTGATCTTAAATCACAAAGACGATCATCGTTTAAAGTGGTTCAAAAATGGAAATGTCCTTATCAAGACGGGGAAATTTATAGATGGCGTCAAAGAGACTCGTATTAAACGGCGCAAACGATTCAGAAATAAAATTAATGAAATCCTTTTGCCACTCGGATGGGAAACTAAAAAAGCCAATCATTATACACCACCCGATTTAAATAAAAAAACTGAGTCAAAAGAATCGTAAAAATCAAATCAAGAATATCGCCGTTATCAATATATATCAATAACTTAACTACTTTTGGAAATTCTTAAAAATTCTTCCTGGTCCTTATCAGACCCGATAAAGACTTGCTGGAGTATCAGAAATAAGACTGAGAAGGCCCGATTGAAATAACACCCACGGGTAAATATTAAACGGTGATGTCTCCACTGCATCGGATGCTCTGATTATCGAAACAAACCCCAGAAACAATATTATCTCTGGGGTGGCAGCAATCATCAAGCGGGTGTCTATTTTTCTTTCTTGGGTCTTCCACGGTGACCAGGTATTTTAGATAGATCATGCTCCTGTTTTTTCGCGTCAAATATAGGTTCAAGCTCTATTTGTATCTTGGTAATTTGTTCCTTCATAAGATCAACCTGATTTAAAAATACATCTACATACGATTTCATTTTCTGAATTTTTGAAAATGATAAAGCTTTCAGAGCTTCTTCTGAATAGGTAGTGAGAATATCTGTCAATATTGAATTAAACGGCGTGATTTCAGCAGATCGTTCGTGAGAAACTTTTCCTTTAATTACACTCCTTAATTTTCTGACAGTAAATTGTCCTTCAATACTTCTTATAGCAAATTCAATCTTTTTCTCACTCTCATCAACTTGTAATAGCTCGACACGATGGGAGTAGCTTAACAATTTAATATTATTCAAGGTATTATTCAAGAATATTTTTTCTTGTGCTGCTACTCTAACCATCTGATTTAACATATTAAACGGTATATTAAGTCCTTTATGTGTCTGGAGGTCTCTATAACTTACTGCTTTATGTGGATTTTTTGACACGGCCTCCAGACAATCATTATTGAAAAAGTGTTCAAGAATATAGTTGCCAACTTTTATTGCCATTTTTGTTAGGTCTTTAACGACTAATCTATTAATTTCCGCGACATGTTTGTCAATGGCCTTTTTTGTAAGCATTGGTATAATTATTTCAGTTTCGTTAGGTCCTTTATCTTCATCTGACAATACTTCAGGTATCAATGCTTTCGTAACATCAGGATTCTCGATAACTGGTTCCAGCTCAGTGTCGGCTTCAGAAGCTTTGTGGGCTTTGCTTTTAGTTTTATCAGCAGTTCTTGGCTTTACCATATTGGTTATCTCCTTTGATAAATGTTTGTTAATGATCCATGCAATATCATTGAAGTTCATCTTTATCAACAACTATTTATCAAATATCTACTGTTCAGACATCCATACAGCAGATTTAATGATTATGATAAGAAATTGTTTTGATCAGACCAAGAAGAAACTGAAAAAGGAAATCGAATCAGATACGCTGCCGTTATCAATAAGAGAATCATAAATATCTGCGTTTGGATTTTCTTACTTTTCTGGTTATCTTCAATAAATACCTACAATATACTCAGTTGTTAGATGGAGAAGGCCCGATTGTAATAACACCTTCGGGTAATTACTCAAATATTTTAGAATTAGCTTTTCAGGGTAGTTATTATAAAACTTCTCCAGAATATCGCCGTTTCTAATGAATCAACTATATTAATTAGAGCAGCATCTTCTATCGAGTGTATCTGTGATGTCTTCATAAGTATAGTTTATAATATAACCCAATAGATGATGATAATGTTTAGTTTTAATTTAATTTAATTTAAAAGAAATATTATATATTTCATCTACTTTATCTGGTTTATCTGTTTCATCTGCTTTATCTGATGAAAAGTGAACCCAATGGATGATGATGATATTTTGTTTTAATTTAAAAGATATATTAAGTTTAGTTTAGACTCCAGTAATGATTAGATACCGCTTCTCTGGTCTTCCCGTTACTAAGTAATCATCAGGTACATCTCCAGCTATATGAACCCAGGGGTGATGGATGGATATATTATTTTAAGAGGTACTTCATCATCTGAAGATAACTCTTTCTCGATCTGCGATGGTGTAGATGATAGTTCAAGGGGAAAAAGGGGAAAAGTGGGTTTTTATATTTGTTAATAATATAAAAAAATTTTATATAAATTACAATATAATTTATCCACTTTTCCCCTTTTAGATTTAGACCTACTGATGTTTCAATAAATATTCATCATCAATCCCTGGGTTATCGTTAAAGTCTCAGTCAAGATACATTTCTGCAGAAGATACCATCATCAATATCAAATATATATCATCCATCATCCTTGGGTTATCATTTCCTATGAGCATTCATATCATATACCATCACTTGGGTTTCCTTTCCAGAAAATACGAAGAATATCCAGTAAATATGAAGTTGCAAGAGATTATATAACGGCAGATTCTGGAATATCGTCCTTATAATTTGTAACAAAATTAAAAAGATATAAATTATTTTAAATAATATCTAAAATATTTACATCTCTTATTTCTTTTTCCTGCATGCCGGTAAAGTATTCAATACCATCTTTCCAAGTTATGTGAAACTGTTTATCTGCAAATATTGCATATAACTTTTTCTTGGGTATGATCTGGATATTATGCTCTTGACACCACTGGATATACAGCTTCGGTAATGTCGTTTTCCTGATTCTTCCGTTGGCTGAGAGTTCCAGGCAATCATCAAAAAACTCAGCTAATTTATCCAGATAATGATATGAGATATTTTCATTCAATAACACTTCTGCAGGTGGATTAAGACTCTTCATCTCCTGCCACTCCAAGCAGCCCTGTATTGCCCAGTTCAATATTCCAGGCAATTCCTCTCTTAATTTGTTCTCCAAGTATCTATCTATAATATTTTCTGGAAAATATGCCTTAAAATTTATTACATGAACTCGTCGAACTGCGCCCTTGTCTTTCAAGTCTATTGCAGGCATGTGATTAGTTGCCAGGTAGAACTTGAATGTCGGTTTAAATTCGATATAGTCTTTGTATAAATGTCTCGCCTGCACCCAGTCACCACCTGTGAGACTTTTTATTAGACTCCAAGCCAATTCAACTTTCTTTTCAGTTTCGGCTACCATTGCACATCTGGAGCCAATGAGTTTCGCAAGATCATTTCTGATCCTGTTGTCATTATTAATTGCATTAAGGGTGTTGAAATCGCATTGCCCCGCATAATCACCCATTAGTGCCCTGATAACTTCCCTGAATTTGGTTTTACCATTGCAGCCTTCACCGATTAAGATAATCAGGCATTCTTCATTGGTTAGACCAGTCAAGGAATAACCGACAAACCGTTTCAAATAGTTTATTAAAGTTTGATTTTCAAGCATTATTTCATTCATAAAGTTGGTAAAAACTGGGCAAGTAGCATTTGGATCGTAAATTATATTCGTTGTCTTGGTTATGAAATTAATCTTATCGTGATCAATTAATTTTCCTGTTCTGAGATCAACGGTCCCATTCAGGCAGTTTAGCAACATCAGGTCCTTGTCCAATTCATTGGCGCTGATTTTGATTCGTTCATCTGTTTTGGCAATCTTTAGCATTGAAATAAGTGAATTGTATGATTGAGATCGAAGATAATGTTTCTCTTGTTTCTGTTGATTTAAATCTGTGATCGAGTTGTTTTGTGAATATATTTCTGTGATTAATTGTTTTGCAAGAGTATCGATTGTTTGGTTGGTATCGACTTTCCAGCGTGTTCCATCGTAAATAAGCCACTTCTGAAAAACGTGACAATATCTAATGCAACTTAGAAAATTATCAACGAATAAAGTGGCATTTCCAATATCTGAGAGTTCGTAATTATTATTTTGCTGAGTTATATTTGTTTGAGATATGTTTGTTTGATGATAAACGCCAGGTGTATATTTAGCGACACTTCTGGCAATACTTGCCACTTCTTTTTCGGGAAGAGGTGGATGGTATTGGTTTTGATTTATTTGCTGTAAGTTATCATTTAATTGTTTTTCGTCCATCCCATGATACCTCAAACTACCTGCGATACTTGTTAATTTTGTATTCCTTGATCCATCAATAACTGAACCAAAATGATTATTATCATTTAAAACATTAATAACTTGAACTGGTTTATTATATGGCATACTGAGAGATTGATAGGGGTAAAAGCAATTCGGGTCTGAGTATTCAACCAACACGGTTCGGACTGGATTATATTTTTTGTTGGTAGTTCCAGGTAATCTCAACGCCCCTGAAATATTGGCAGTTTTATCAAATTTCCAGCCATATTGTGTGCCTTTAGCAAATATAGATTCCTGGAATCTTTTTGATAACGCAGATATTGTCATACGGTCTGTTTCATTCTTTATAATGTATGCTTGGTCAAACAGCCAATAAACATGAAAGCCTCCGCCGCTGTCGAGTATCAGACTGGGCTTCCATGGTAATGAAAACATAAATGTCTGTAACTCATCCCTATTAGGAATATTTTTTTCATTATGATTCCCATCAGAAGAATCGAAGTCCATCCAGAAACCCGGTAAGGCAGAGACTTCTCCCGCTGTTCCCCTTTGTTTGCCAGGCAGTATATTACACCGTGTACCCAATCCAAAATATACATTTAATGTGTTATTATATTCCTGTACTGCTGAATCCACATCATTAATCTGATTTGTTGAAATAAATTTTGACTCTATCAGTTCATTTTTTTGCCCGTTTGATTCAATCTTAAGAATGCCTAAGATGTTGATATATCCTGGATGGAAATTATTTCCCCAGAGGAATTTTAAAAATTCAGATGGTTGGTTTATGTTATTTATTTGAGAATCCATAATAGGTTCGCCTTTTGATTGTTATGAAAACAGAAACATCCGGCAGCATTAGTGGTGCGACCGGATGTTTGCTAATCTTGTTGTTATAAATTATAACCAATATGTAATATGTTGTTTATTTTGTTTTCCATTTCCTCCCAGGAAATCAAATTATTTAATTTATCGATACGAAGCTGTCGAATTCCCTCATAGTTTTCGAATCGTCTCTTGGCAATTGCCAGTTTTTCCTGATATTCCAAATCGTCCATACCATCAAACAGTACACTCACAATCAAACCAGCATTTGGATATTCAGGGCCCTGGTTGAAATCATTTTCTTCCTTAACTAATTGAACTCTAATTATATTGTTTTCAGCTGCTTCGCAAATTGAAGCTGTGATGTCAAATTGAGTTTGAATACCTGAAATTTTTGATAATATTTTTTCTTGATTTATACTATTATAACAATCCCCATAAATATACGCATCTTGAAGTTCTCCAAATACCCGATAGCCGTTGTCCAATTCGTTGTCCAAAATGGTCATGTCTGATTTCAATTCACACAGATATTGCATGTCAATAGCAGGGTTTTCCAATACTTCATGATTATAATATATTTTGATGGGTTCGTTTTGGTCGTTGCAATTCTGATTGATGTTAAAACTTGTATTTGAAGTCATTTTCTTTATCCTTCGTAAGTGTATTAAACAAAAAAAGCCGGGTGCATATACAACAGCATCCCGGCTTCACAACTACCGATAGGTAATACTTATACTTTTTATTCAGTTATTATTGTCACCTCCTTTAATGTTCACTGGATGTCGCTTCTTCAGCACCACCACCACCACTATCAATTCCAGTAACAGTTTGTATTTTCAGCTATACTATTTTCTATTTTACTAATGTTTCATTCGATTCCATTATTAAACAAAATTATTAAACAAAAAAAGCCAATGTGCATTAGGGTGCATATTGGCTTTTAATTTTGTGGTTTATATTTTCATTATATGTATATTTTTTTGCTCACTGATTCATGGAATACACGTCCATAAATATCCCGTTACAAGTCCAATAAAGTCTTAACATCATTTAGGAAATTTTTGTCAAAATCTCCCTTCGTTATTTCAGCTATATTAGTGTTTGTGCTGAAATATGGTGCCCATTCAGGACGGGTTATTACATTTTGATGAAGCAGGCGAACCTCATTTTGCATATTTACAAAATAATGGATATTGACCAGGTCCCTGTAGTGTGATCTCTCCTGGCCGAATAAATTATTGGAGGTGATGTCTAATTCATCCTTAACATACTTCAAAAACTCGTCTTTTAATGGATGAGTATCAATTAAATATTTTTCATGATTTTTGCTTTGACCTTTCAAGCTGTCCTTATAACTGAACTTTTCCTCAGTTATTTTATCCTGTTCCTTTTTGAGCCATAACGTCAAGCCGTATTTTGTATATTGACTCCAGCTCGAGGAATCTGAATAATGAGCTGGAATTTCGTTAAAAACCTTTAATGATGTTAATCCGAGAAGATGGATTTTCATACCGGCTGCCAATGCTTTTTTCACAACAACTTTAATATTTTTAATCTTGTTTTTCTTTTTGTGTTCAGAAAATCCCAGTGCGATAATGGGATATTTTTTATCAATATAATAATCGAGTTCATGTCGTTCTTCTCCAATATAATCGTGGAGAACAGGAACAACCTGAAATCCGTTCGATTCGATCAGCTCCATCATTGGCGTGTTTGTATCGAATCCATTCATGAGAAATTCTCTATCATAATTCATGCAGTAATCAAATTGTTGATAGGTTTGCTTTAAAAATTCAATATAGCCTGGCAAACTTATCTTATCCGACGATGCAGACTTGCTGAAATATTTTGTGAATGCTCCCGAGTCTGCAATAATGGAATTAAAAATATTATGTTCTGAATTTATCATTTGAAAATAATCGCTTGATCTGGTTCCGTATGACAGCAAGGCATTTAACTCAGCATCCGGAAACAATTTACGATAATGTATTGCAGCCTTTAATGACATTCCTGACAGATATAAATTATGCTGCATTATCAGCCGCCTTTTGTGGTGTTATTGACAGTAGGTCTGTAAAAGAACTATACGTTTTATATAATTCATTGATTGAATAATCAGTTATTGGAATGGATTGTTCTTTATGATCGTTGATTGAGTCATGAAAAATAGCATTTGTAACATTCAAACTGTATTTTTTTGACCCTTCTTCTTTTGAATTGTCATCTCCGCCGTTGATGATCAATTGCTTGCAATAAAGGTTTAATTCATCAGGTTTTGATGCAAGTTCGACTATTTTTTGTACTGAATGATCAGAAATTGAACCATTGGCGATGATTGCACTATGAATGATTTCGATATTGATCGTGCTTGGATCAATCACCACTGCTATTTTTGACAGATTAATCAGCCATTTCGCCATTTCAACTTTTTTATACCTGTCATCAATCATAAACGAGCAACTGGCTTTTTCGTTCAGCTCCATTATCGTTTTTCTGCGGTTAATATCTGTAACTTTATCGAGAGCCCTCATTACTTCGAGTGAATTATCGAACCCTAATTCAGAAAGATATTCGACTTCCTCTTTTTGATTTTGTTTTGCGAAATTGAACATCTTCATAGATTCTTGAATGCGGCTCATTCTCATTCCTAAGAAATGTTCAACGCACCATTTTTCCCAAAAAATATGTTGAATGTCTAATAACTGTTTTAATATTATATACTTTTCACCAATATTTAACCATTTATAAAAAGTATATTTAATGCTCTTATTCCCGTATGATATGATATTATCATACATTTCGTTTATTGTTATTGATAATACACTGGGACTTAGAATTTGTTCGTTGTTTTGATTGGTCATATATTGACCTCCTTTATTGAAAATGAATTATCACCCACAGACGTCTGTGGCTTTTTTTGCTTTTATGTATTTGTATGCACTGGATGATGCAGAAAAAAATAGATCAAATATGCAGTTATTGTAATGGCCTCCTTTTTTGAATGGTCATGCCTTTTCAAAAATCATATGTATATTCAGCATGAGAAAATAAAGTTATTTTCCAAGAATTTATACGCGTACTCTTACACCATGTATTACTAATGTTTTTGCATTATTCTTTTATGTATTCTTGTTATATTCGTTGTTTCTGCATTGTATGTTTTCAGGTGTTTGTTTGTGCTCAGGAATGATCATGCACCTCGGGTGGGGCGGTTCCGGTAGCGTCACGGCGATGATTGCTGCGACGCTACCGGTGGGTCATAACTTGTTTAGATGGGATTCGGTTATCAGACTGACAAACTTTTGGGGATGCAATTTCAGGATTTTGCTGAATACACAGTTTTATGTGAATTATGTGAAGAGAATCAGGCGGCTTGCGAAAACGATGTTCACAGCCGCCTGTTTCAATTTGTTTTCAGGTTAAGTTTGTCAAAACGCTGTGAAAATTGTGAAAAAGGTTAATCATTGTTTTCATAATATTCACAGCAATCATATCTATCATTCGCCGTCATAGCACCAGTCGACTGCGACTTGTTCAAACACGGTTTTTTCAGATACTACTGACAAATTGACAATTTCACCAAATTGTTGGAATTCACTGAATTCATACGAATTTGTTTTTTCATAAGATATATCTGCATTTTCATACATTTCACAAAAATCACCGTCAGATAAGGTTTCACCAATAATTTTACCCTCTTCACCTCCAACGGGCTGATTCGGGTTATTTTCACCATTTTCACCCGCAATTTCGTTTTCATCAATGGCTGCTGCTTGGGTTTGCTTTGCTAAGAATTCGGAAAGCGGTGCTGTCGGTTTTTGGGAATGTATTAGTTCGTACACACCCCTAGAAACTTTGCGCACCAACCGCCTCTCCGTCATTTTTATCAATATTGAGCTGACATAATTTACCTGCATATCAACAAAGTTAGCTATATCTGATAGTTGCACCGGTCCCGCGTTATTTTGCAGTGCCGTGTAAACTTTCTTCAGATTGCCATCCAGGAGATCGGCTATATCGGGCTCGTCACATTCAAGACGGCTGGTTTCTGCATTGTATCGCAGACTGTGCGACATGTCCGCGCAAAACCTTCCCTGACGATGAACTAAAATCCTGTCCCTGTCATTATCTTTTGCCATGATTAGCGTATTTACAACGCTTCCAGTCATCGCATGTGTACCATAAACACTTGAAAAATCAGGCTTATCTGCCTTTTTATTTGTTCCCTTTGTTGTGTGAAGAATTGCTATAATGGATACGTTCCATTTTCCACAGAAACTTGACAATTCCTTCATATTTTCAATTTGATTCGCATAGTTACCCTTAAACTTGCCAGGAAAAGCAGAGTGCAGGGTATCGATCACTATCACGCGTATATTTTGATTTTTTTCGATAATGTTTTCTAAAATTTCAATGCTCAAAATGGGATAATTGTTCGTATCCAAAAAAAAAGTATTGCAGCAGTCGTCGATTTTCATGTTTATATATTTTTGACGTAATCCCAAAATGCCTTCATCGGGACTGACGATGAGCACTTGCTGCCCCTGTTTACACAGGTGTTCCGCAGCCTGAAACGAAAATGTCGTTTTCATCGATTTGGGTGGGCCAGCAACCAGATTCAACCCCCTGGAAATGTAGCCGGGGATAATGTCTTCAGGCATCTCTCCCTTCGTCATTAGAAGCTGGGTCGAGCTGAACGTGAGACTAATTTCGTCAGTTTGGATTTTCAACATATGACACTCCCTTTTTAATGTGAATAATTTCAATTACTTACTGGTCATATGTGTTATACTGGACTACGACATTAGTCCATCCGTATATTGAATAACATGCTGATATATATATATAGATAATTGTCAATATGCATGCAATGGAATTAGTCGATTTTATATATATTTGGGGTAACCAATCGAAATATTGGTATTTTCCCTGCCTGTCTGCCGCTTGTACGGGGTTGAGCTTTTTTTTGTATCATCACCTCCTTGTTTCAACGCAATGCTGGCCCGAATTTGAGGATAGCTATACGAAAAGGTGCTATATAAAAATAAATATAAATAAATCAGAGAGTTGGTTGGTTGTCTTGGGCGCAACAATGCAAAAAAACGCGCTCAATTAAACCTTCAGGAGGGAAAAACAAGTCGATTTCAGTATACTGCCAGTTGGAGTTCAATTACGAATTCTGAAGGTGAATTTTTCATAGTATAATTCAAAATTTACATTTGTCAAGTTGTTTTTTTATAAATCCAGTTAGGCAACTCACATGAAAAAATCTCCCAGATCGTGATGTTTTTTTATTTACATGGATAGACAGGATATACAGGATAAAGAAAATAAAAAAGAATAGCTTCCTATCCTGTATTTTCCATTATCCTGTCCATCCTGTATATCCATGTTAAATTTTTTAAGTGAACTATGGTAGATTATATGTCTTGAGTTGCCTTACAATCTTAGGTTCCTCCGTCCTTCTGCCTTCTTGATTTCAAGCTTCCATGATGATAAAACTCAAATCGTTGCTTTGAATCGAAAATATCTTTCTGTTTGCACTGGCATCCACCATTTCAGCAAATAATTTTCATACAGGTGTCTGTAAGATGGAATAGATTGCCACCCCGCCTTATATACTGGGACCCAAAGCCAATAAATCTGACATGGGAAAGCAGGTTGACCATGATGAATCAAAATGCGTCAATTCATTTGACAGGCACTGTTGCATTATCATAAGGTACGAAGCTGGCGGAATCATATCTCCGTATTCAGGGCAGGACATCATTTTTTTTATTTGCGGAATTCCAGGATTCATTAGAGGTAATTGCAAAAGATGAAGGGAAAAGATCATGAGTATTAACTTGACATCATCGTTGGTGCCTTTCTTCGCGTTTGGAACAGTCTTGACTGCCCGCGCTCAAAGCACCGAATTAGAGAAGCTAAATGACGAGGCTATGTTACTCTATCAACAAGGCCAAAATGACAGTGCCATAGTGGTTGCAAAAAAAGCGTTGCGTTTAGCAGAGCAATCGGTGGGACCGGATCATCCCGATGTTGCCGAATGTCTGAATACTCTCGGGGAGCTGTACAGAACTATATTTCAATACGATCAGGCAGAGCCTCTCTTGAAGCGCTCGCTGGCGATCTGGGAGAAATTCCTTGGTCCGGATCATCCAGATGTGGCCACAAGCCTGAATAATCTCGCTGGTTTGTACCGTAATCAAGGTCAATACAATCAGGCAGAGCCTCTCTTGAAGCGCTCTTTGGCAATCTGGGAGAAGTCCCTTGGTCCGGATCATCCCTATGTTGCCACAGGTCTGAATAATCTCGCGATGATGTACTGCAATCAAGGTCAATACGATCAGGCAGAGCCTCTCTACAAGCGCTCGCTGGCGATCAGTGAGAAGTCCTTTGGCCCGGATCATCCAGATGTAGCAGCAAGTCTGAATAATCTCGCTGGTCTGTACGACGCTATAGGTCAATACGATCAGGCAGAGCCTCTCTACAAGCGCTCGCTGGCGATCAGTGAG
>JBAXVB010000001.1:0-85107 GCA_037129415.1 Deltaproteobacteria bacterium | reverse complement strand
TTCCAGGTGGATAGCTCCTAAATCCCCCCTGGCCCCCCTTTTTCAAAGGGGGGAATCCTTTCGATTATAGTTGTGATTAGCGGGCACAAGATCGTTCGTTGAAATTTAAGAATGATACAGAAAATGTAATCAGTTACCGCCGCCAACAGTCGCCACACCAGTTTCAAATCCGAAGAGCCTGGGCAGCCACATGACAAGTTCCGGAAAATAAGTAATCAGGAACAGGATGGCAATCTGAATTATCAGAAATGGCATCGCCGACTTTGTGACAAACACAATATCGCGTTTGGCGATGGCTCCCGCAATATAGAGACTGACCCCTACCGGCGGTGTGCAGTACCCGATGGCTAGGTTGACAGTCATGATAAGCCCGAAGTGGATGGGATCAATTCCAAAAGCAATCAGCAGCGGAATACATATAGGACCGATAATAAGCGTGGCTGAGATAATGTCCATAAGCATGCCAACCACAAGAAGAACCAGATTGATCACCAGAAGAAAGACCATAGGCGAATGAATGCCCGCTGTAACCGCTTCTGTGATTTTTGCCGGAATGGATTCAAGAGTCAGATACCTGCCAAAACAGGTGGCGCCGCCTACTATGATCAAAAGAGAAGCAGATGTGATGGCGGAACCCACGACCACTTTTTTCACCTGCTCGAATTTCATGGATTTATGGATAAAAAGCTCCACAATAAACGCATAGACGCATGAAATGACCGCAGCCTCGTTTGCTGTGAATATCCCAGTGTAAATGCCGACAAAAATCACCACGGGGAGCATCAGCGCCCAGAAACAATCCTTGAATGTTACCCAGATATCATCAAACTTTGGAACCGGCATCCGGACAATCGTCTTATCTTTCCAGAATACAAAATATGTATAGATGCAGGTAACCAGCGTAATCATGATACCAGGAACAAACCCGGTTAAAAACAGCCCCTGCAGCGAGCAGTTGCTGATCATGCTGAAGAGAATCATGCCGATGCTGGGCGGAATGATAACTCCCAGGTTTCCGGCGGTCGTCATAAGCCCTACACTATAGTTTTCCGGATATCCATTGGATAGCAGCGCCGGGATCATAAACCCGCCAAGAGCCACAACCGTTGCAACGGTTGAGCCGGAAATCGCACCGAATATGGCGCAAGCAATGACGCCGGCCATCCCCAATCCGCCGGGCAGCCAGCTCACCAGCACATTGGTGAATTTGATCAGTTTTTCTACGATGGTGCCGGTGGTCATGATATTGCCGCAGAGAACAAAAAACAACACCACGACCAAGGCGAAATTGTCCATGCTTTTGAAAATACTCTGAACCAGAAGGATGATGGGGTAATCGGTAAACGCCAGAACGCAGAGCAAAGAGGTATAGAACAGGCACATGAACACCGGAATAAATGCGGCCATGGTACCCAGTAAAATCAACAGCGGAATTATATAGCTCCATTCCATAAACCAGATATCTCCATTTCAGTCAGTCGGTAAAATCAGAAAGCCAATGACAAAACGTTCAGTTTTCTATTGATTTCAAGTCTTTGATTTTGGAACCATTTCTGCGGCAATATCCTGATATAGCGCCTGAAGGGTCCGTATCAGCATCAAGCCGCCCATCAGCGGCATCAAGGCGTAAAGATAAACCATCGGAATCTGCATGATAATGGTCGCCTGACCGGTAGTTGCCTGCTGAACAGCCATCTTCCATCCGAAGAACAACATTATCAGCGAAAACGCGGCGATCGCCAGATGACTGAAAACAATCAGGGGAAACCGGGTTTTGGGAACAAGTTGCAGCAGCACGTCCACCTTGATAATGGATCGGTTTCTGATTGAGGCGCTGCAACCAATAAAAGTCGTATAGATAATCACAAGTTTGACGAGTTCTTCAGACCAGGCCAGGCTGTAATCGAAGCCATACCGCAAAATCACGTTGGCGAATAAGGCTAATAGAGCCGCCATTACCGTCAGAAACAGGGTCCAGTCCTCAAATAATGTCAGACATTTATCCACAGTTTTTATTATCTGTTTAAACATGAATTTATCCTTTTAATTTCCACCTTTGACAAAGGTGGAAATCTCATACCTGCAAGAAATGCAGTGGTCGAAACGGCGATCAACCAGACAATTCATCACCGTTTTTTCCTTCAGTCTTCAGCTTTAATACCTTCAGACAGTTTTAATCAGGGCTGATATCCCACGAAATCCTGCACTTCTTTCAGATAATTTGCCGGTCGGTATTTATCGCCATCATACAGTTTATTGATTTCCGCTGCATACTGTTGATGGGCAACGTCTCCTTGCTTATCCAGAATCGCCATTTCAGCGTCTGAGAGTTTGAAAAACTGAATGCCGGCGGCCTTGGCTTTTTCAATCTCGTCTGCTTCCTGCTGACGGGTTTCCTGACGGATCTTTGCGGCGATTTCTTTTGCAGTTTCCTTAAAAATTTTCTGCAGATCGGCGGGAAGGGTGTTAAACCACGCCTTGTTCACGACCCAGATAAACAGGCCCTGAGCATAATTCAATTGAGTAAAGAACTTGGCATCCTCAAATTTTTTGGTGATGTTGCACACCATGGGAGTGTGATCCAGACCATTAATTACCCCCTGTTTCAGTGCAATGGAGACATCCGGCCAGGGCATGACCACAGGGTTAAATCCCCAGGACTTGTAAAGAAGCTGATTAACAGCAGCTTCAGCAATCCGAATTTTGAGTTTCTTGGCATCATCAATATTCTTGGCCGGAGTCATCGTCGCCCAACCGTAATTGCCGTATCCGGTAATATCCAAACCCATGATGCCCTGATGATCCATGGCATTCATGAAATGGCCAAAGAGCTTTTCATTCGCGACGAATTTATCGAGCTTGTCAAAGGAGTCGATCAGGAATGGCAGATTCACCACGCCGAACCGGGGCCCCAGATTGGTGGAAGCCACAGAACTGACACCCATTCCCTGGAGGGCGCCCATCTGGAGCTGATTTAATACCTCAACTTCTCCGCCCAGCATCGAAAAGGGTTTGTAATCAATGAATATCTGGCCATTGGTGCGTTTCCACAATTCATCCCGCAAGGCAAACCCGAAATATACCCCACGAATCGCCGGATGCGAAACATTTGAAAACGTTGCTTTATACTTGGCCGTGGAAGGATCAAAAGCTGGCTTCCATTGATCCGTGGGCGGGGGGCCCGCGGCCGCAGCGAAACTGACCATCAAAAACAGACTGAGTAAACATAGGGCCATAATGGTTGTCGATTTTTTTCCTGTCATGCTTGCCTCCTTACTGTTTGCCTGATCTTAAGTTAATAAATGAAATTCATTTGTCAAAGGTAATTTATAAGCTATATTGCAGCGATTTTTTTCTTTGTCAAGTATAATTTGACCGAAAGCAGGATTAAATATCTAAAACGGTCATGGTCATTTTCACCTCATATCTCAGATACAAAAAAATCAGGGGACAGATGATCTGACTGAAGCGCTGGGGAAAGTTTCCTTGATAAAACAGCAGGCAAGCATCGCGATAGCAGCACTGATCAGCAGATAATTGAACACCTGCTGATATCCAGCCAGTGTAAAAGCACCTTCAACACTGCCAGACCTCTCCAGCAAAAAACCGGCAAATGGCTGGAATATGGCTCCACCCGCAAAAGGAAACAGGTTGACCAGACCAGTGGCGGTTCCGGCAATTTGTACTGGAAACAGCTCTTTGGTCGCAGTAAATCCAATGACCACGATGGAGCTGGAAAACATTCCCAGACCAAGGCATATCAGGTACAAGCCGAACAAGGGGATGCGACCAGTTGCAAATGACAGCGTTGCAGTAATCGTCAGTAAAATTAACGTTGAGATGAGAATAACGGGTTTTCGGGCGTGAAATACCCGGTTGGATAGAAAACTGAGGAGTGGGCCGCCGATGACGATGCCGACAGCCAGCATCGAAAGGATGTAGCCGGACTGGGATTTGGACAAATGGTAAATGTGCATGAAATATGGCCCGCCCCACAGTCCGGCAAAAGTAAAAAACACAGCGCAGTCGAAAAAAAACCAGATGGCCAAGGGCCAGAAATGTGGACAAGAAACGACAATGCGAAAGCCTGCCATAAGGCTAATGGCAGGGGATGAAGCTTTTACAGAGGCGTTAAGGGACACCCAGCCCATGTCCTCGGGGCAGTCCCGGACAAATATCCATACCATCAGTGACAAAACCAAGGTGAGTACCCCCACAGCGACAAAAGACATCCGCCACCCGATCGCATCGGAGAGCAAAACCAGCGGCGTTGCAGCCGACAGGGAACCAATGCCGCCCATGGCCATCAGAATCCCGGTCATGGGAGCGAACTCGACGGGCGTGAACCATTCAGACAGTATCTTCATGGTCGGCACAAAGAGCATGGCAACCCCGACTCCGACCAGCAAACGTCCTGCAATAGCCATCGTAGCAGATGAGGCAAACCCCAACATGACGGAACCAACAAAGGCAACAAGGAAAAAAACCGTGATCGTGTTGCGAGGACCCCAGGAATCGGAAAGCAGCCCAGCCGGAAGCTGCATGACTGCATAGGAATAAAAATAGGCGGCGGATAAAAAACCGGTCAAGCCTCCCCCGGTCTGAAGATCTCTCATCATATCGACGGCGACAACAGCCGGGCATAGCCGGTGAAAATACACCAGTATGTAGCCAAAAGCCAGAACCCAGAAAATGATCCAGCGATATTGCCGGGTTTTAGCGTCAGAAATCATAGGATTTCTATTTGCCTGTCCAGTATCCATTCGGATCGAATCGGCGCAGGGTGGAAAGCTCCTGGCTGGTAGGTGAGGGCGTTTGAGACAGTTCAGGTGAAATGCGCACTGGCCAGTCAGTTTGTTCCTGGACCATTTCCGCCGTAACTCCGGGATGAAGCGAAGTAAGCACCATTTCGCAAGTTTCAGGATCAAAAGCAAATATTCCCATCGTAGTGATGACAGCAGACGGCCCGCCACGAACCAAGCCGACCGACTCGCGCCAGCCCTTGCCATCTCCATATCCAGGGGAGGTTATATAATCCACCTTAGGTATAAACCGACGCCTCTCATGGGCCATGATGATGATATGGCGGTGCGCCAGACATGCCAAGTCACAGGCCCCCCCGCTGCCCGGAAGCCTGGTTGTAATGTTAGCGGAACTGCCTGTCAAAGTGGTGTTCAAGTTTCCAAATCGATCCACTTGCGCACCGCCAATAAAACTGACATCCACAAGCCCCTGCTGCAGCAGCGACATAGTATCCCGAGTATCCGCCAACCACTGAGACCTGTACAGATTCGGCAGGTCACCCATCGTCAGTATAGGTTCCGAGGCTACAGTGTCGCGGATGATTCCCAGCTCATAAACTCCAACGGCATTCGGAGCCCTAAGACTTTTTGCCAGCAGAAAACCCAGAAGCGGAAGCCGCATGCCTACAAATACAACCTCCCCATCGGCTATTTGACGGGACGCAGCGGCAACCATCAGCTCAGATCGGGTATAGACCGAATCAGTATCCATAATCAACAGGCTCCGAATAGTCATGATGGGTTATCGAAAGACGCGACAAATACGCATCCCCCAGTGTTTCAGCATACTGATGAATCGAAGAAATGGAGCGAACCCATTTCTTCATCCATGACGCAAAAAGCTCCGGGGTTCGGCTTTGAGTCTGGTAGTCCAAAAAAACAGCATGGTCCCGGTTATAATATCCAGGCATCGGAGAGGGATGGGCTCCCCATGGAGCATGGACTACGGCGCTGACCTTGAATCCAGGTGTAAGAATACGATTGGGATCACGAGTGATCATTTCGGCGGACACTATTTCTTCTGCGGTCAGAATCACATTCCGGCTTGAGAGGCAGGCCTCGCGGGTAATCCCCATATTGCCCCAAGCATGGGCATTGCCGAATGCATCCGATCTTTGAACATGAACAATAGCTACATCAGGAACAATAGCGGCGATTGCTGTGTGTTTTTGACCGGTAAACGGGCATATAACAAACTTCAATCCCGGGTTTGTCGCAAACAAGTCGCTACCCAAGGCGGTTCGGGATGGCAAGAAAGACACGCCCATCGCCCCGGCCTGAAGAGCCATCGAAATGGTCAAATTTGAATGATCCTCGACATCGATCCTGCGCTGTTCCACGGCCCGACGAAAATTATATCCAACGCCGGTAATCACGTTGCCAACCCAGGCAGCCTGAACCCGCTGGACGCATCCGGCGCCAATAATCTGATCAAAAAGGATATCGGATATAGGTCCAATCAGGGTCAGTCCTCTCTTCCCCTGACGCATGATCTCATGCCCCGCCGCAAAAGGAATGGCGGTTTCCAGATTCGTGCCGATTGCAACAGAACATCCATCCACCACCCATCGGGATATGGCATCTGTCATGTCCATCAATTTTGAAGTCGTCACCTTGAGTAATCCTTTCCAAGGGCACTATAAAATTCTAACCAATAAGGCTAAAAAAAACAAAACTTACTGCAAAACCATTTATTCACCGCAAAGGCGCAAAGGACGCAAAGAAAATATTCAACGAAATTATTGTCTTCTTTGCATCTTTACGGTGAATTGAAAAGTGCAGTTTATGCCCGCGTGCAGTATAACAATAAAAAAGGGTTCCGAGCTAAAGATGCTTGGAACCCTTAAATATGGGCGTCAGAAAGATTTTATAAAGAACGACTCAGCGCAGAACACAGTTGTTATCATACATTTTCAGTTTGCGTCTCCGGAACTGCAGGCGCCTGCTTTTCTGTAGATACTTCTTTTGTTTTTTCAGCTTTCCTTTTGATTTCGTTCGATGTAGCGGACTTACGTGATCGAGGCTGAAGAGGCAGGCTTTTTTCTCTGGCAACCAGCTCAATAACGGAAATAGGAGCCGCATCGCCAGGTCGGTTACCTATTTTTGCGGTGGTCGTATAACCGCCATGAATATCACCATAACGATCGGCAGCCTCATTAAACAGCTTATAGGCAACTTCTTTTTCAGTGATGATCGCAAGCGCCTGGCGTTGAGCGTGAAGATCACCACGTTTTGCCAGAGTAATCAAATCATCGGCCCATCGTTTAAGTTCTTTTGCTTTAACATCCGTTGTCGTAATGCGATCATACTTAAACAAGGATGTAACCATATTTCTGAACATCGCCTTGCGATGGCTGCTTGAACGTCCTAACTTTAATCCGGCTTTTCCATGTCTCATAGCCCTGTTTACTCTCCTTGCTGTATATCATCCTCAGGAGCATTAAAACCTTCCAGCTTCATCCCCAGAGATAGTTTCATTTCACCCAGAACCGCTTTGATTTCGTTTAATGATTTGCGACCAAAGTTTTTGGTCTTCAGCATTTCAGCCTCAGTTTTACTGACAAGCTGATAAATTTGAAAAATATCAGCATTTTTTAAACAATTGGCGCTGCGAACGGAAAGCTCAAGTTCTTCGACACTTCTGAGCAGATTTTCGTTAATTGGCTGATTAATAGGACTCGTCGGCGCATCCGTGGTTTCCGGAATTAAATGTTCATCAAAATTGACAAATTTAGACAGTTGCTCCTTCATGATCTTGGCGGCGTAAGATACGGCATCCTCGGGAAGAACACTTCCATCAGTCCAGACATCCATTGTCAATTTGTCGTAGTCGGTTCGCTGACCGACCCTGGCATTTCCAACAACATAAACAACTCTGTTGATTGGTGAAAACACAGAATCAATAGGAATGGTCCCAACAGGCTCATTCATGTCCTTATTGACCTCGGATAACGCAAAACCCTTACCCAGTTTTACAGTCATCGTCATATTCAGCGACGCTTTCTCGGATAAGGTAGCAATGTGCAAGTCCGGATTCAGAATTTCACAACGTCCATCCTCACTGATTATGTCGCCCGCTTTAACCGTGCATTCTCCAGAACGCTGGATACGAATCATATGAGGACCTGCTTCCTTTACCTTGACCCTCACAGATTTAAGATTTAGAATAATCTCAGAAACATCTTCCAGAACACCAGGAATGACGCTAAATTCGTGCATCACTTCTTCAAATTTAACAGATACAATAGCAGCACCGTGCAAAGAAGAGAGCAATATACGTCGAAGGGTATTCCCGATTGTGATTCCAAATCCTCTTTCGAGAGGCTCGCAAACAAACTTGCCGTACACCGGCGAGCTTGTTACATGAACCTTTCCCGGCATAACCAAATTTTGCCAGTTGATTGTCATAAGTTCATTGGTTGGCATTATGATTTCTCCAGACTGTTTTCAGAGGATTCCCTTATATTGGTTACTGATGAGCATAGCACGACAGTTGATAAACTCCGACAAGTACGCTTATTTTGAATAAAGTTCGACAATAAGCTGTTCCTGAATTGGCATGGTCAAGTCCTCGCGGACAGGCAATCCCTTAACATTGCCAACAAATACATCTTTTTTTAACTCAAGCCACTGTGGTACGCCTCTTCTGACTACAGCCTCAAGAGAGTCGTTGATGGCCTTGATCTCTCTACTTGACTCCCGAAGTTCAATGACATCCCCGACCTTAACCAAAAACGATGGTATGTCCACCCTCGTCCCGTTAACCTTAAAATGGGCATGTCTGACAAAGTGCCTTCCCTGAGTTCTGGAATTCGTAAAACCAAGTCTGTAAATGACATTATCCAGTCTCCTTTCCAGCATGATCAGCAGATTAGATCCTGTAATACCCTTCTGATGTTCGGCCCTTTCAAAAAACAGATGAAACTGCTTTTCTGACAGCCCATACATACGTTTAACTTTTTGTTTTTCACGAAGCTGGATACCGTAGTCAGAGACTTTCCTGCCTCTTCGCTGCCCATGCTGCCCAGGAGGGAAGCTTCGGCGATCGAAAGCACATTTGTCTGAATAGCATCGATCCCCTTTCAAAAAGAGTTTCAGATTTTCGCGTCGGCATAGCCGGCATACCGAACCAATATATCTTGCCAAGTCATCCTCCTTTATATCCAGTTGACTCTATAACGTCAAAATAGCACAAACTATACGCGCCGCCTTTTAGGTGGTCGGCAGCCATTATGCGGGATTGGTGTAACATCCTTGATTGAAACAATATTAAATCCAGCAGACTGCAAAGATCGAAGAGCGGACTCACGTCCAGCGCCAGGTCCTTTTACAAATACTTCAACAGTTTTCATACCATATTCCATTGCCTTTTTAACAGCATCCTCTGCAGCCAGTTGCGCAGCAAAAGGCGTACTCTTTCGAGAACCTTTAAATCCCTGGACACCAGAGCTGGACCACGACAGAACATTGCCAACCGGATCGGTAATCGTAACGATCGTATTGTTAAAAGTGGACTGAATATGAACTACCCCACTGGATATGTTCTTCTTTTCTTTTTTCTTGATACGGGTTCTTTTTGCCATTGATTAAAGCCCCTGTCTCCTATGGTTCCCTATTTTTTAGCTGCTACTTTCTTTTTGACGGCAGCCCGTTTAGGCCCTTTACGGGTACGCGCATTGGTCTTAGTCCGTTGACCCCGTACCGGAAGCGATTTTCGATGACGAAGCCCACGATAGCATCCTAAATCCATCAATCGCTTAATACTCATGGATATTTGGGTCCGGAGTTCACCCTCAACTTTTAAATCGCTGTCAATAATTTTTCGGATATTGTTGACATCTATATCTGAAAGCTGATCTACTTTTGTGTCCGGGTTTATGTTCAGTCTGTTCAGGATGCTTTTTGATGTGGTCAGCCCAATTCCAAAAATATAGGTGAGCCCAACTTCAATCCGTTTACGCTTCGGTAAATCTACACCAGCAATTCTAGCCAAAGCTAAATCCTCCTCTATCCCTGCCTTTGTTTATGTCGCTTATTTTCACAAATGACGCGTAAAACCTGTTTACGACGAATTATCTTACACTTGCTGCATATTTTTTTAATTGATGCCCTTACTTTCATTAAGCTTCGCTCCTGTTCCCTTAGGTCTATCTATGGAATCATGACAATTTCCAGTACCTGAGGGATAATAATTATTTGGATCGGTAAGTAATCCTGCCCCGGGTAAGGTCATATGGAGACAATTCGACTGTCACTTTATCTCCAGGCAGTATTTTGATGAAATGCATTCGCATTTTCCCGGAAATATGCGCGAGTATCTGATGTTTATTCTCCAACTCGACTTTAAACATGGCATTCGGAAGGGTCTCAAGCACCTTTCCTTCAACTTTGATCGCTTCTTCCTTAGGCATACACATTAACTCCGCTAACGCAAATAATTAAGTTCGTCCCTTTAATCGACCGCCGCCTTTTTTCAAGAATCCTTCATAATGTCGCGTCAGCATATGAGATTCCATCTGCGACATCGTGTCAATGGCAACACCGACCACAATCATCAAAGCAGTACCGCCGAAATAAAACGGAACATTAAAATTTGAAATAAGAATTGAAGGAAGAACGCAAACGGCAGCCACATAGGAAGCACCGCCCAATGTCAAGCGGGTAAGAACCCGGTCAATATAATCGGCCGTTCTTTTTCCAGGTCGTATTCCGGGAATAAACCCACCGTGTTTTTTCATGTTCTCTGCAACATCAACGGGATTAAACGTAACAGCGGTATAAAAATAGCAGAAGAAAAATATAAAACCAACAAAAAGCAACTCGTAGGAAAAATTCCCGGGTTTAATAGCCCCAGCCACGCTCTGAATCCAATCAACGTTGATAAAGCTGGCTATAGTTGCCGGAAACATGATGATAGAAGAGGCGAATATGGGCGGTATCACCCCAGAAGTATTGATCTTAAGCGGAAGATGGGTGCTTTGACCACCGTAAAGCTTCCTACCAATTACCCTTTTGGCATATTGCACCGGAATACGCCGCTGACCCTGTTCGATAAAAACAATAAAGCCAACCACCGCAATCATCAAGGCAATCAATAACAGCAAAGGGAAAATACTGAGTTCGCCAGTTGAAAGCAATCTGAACGAATTGGATATCGCATTGGGAATTCGAACCACAATTCCAGAGAAAATAATCAACGAAATACCATTGCCGATTCCTTTTTCCGTGATCTGTTCCCCCAGCCACATGATAAAAGCCGTTCCGGAAGTAAGAGTAATCATGGTTAAAAGGCGAAACGCCCATCCAGGAACAAGTACGACCGGGGCGCCGCCGGGAGCCATCATACTCTCCAAACCAACGCTGATACCAAACCCCTGAATAATGCTAAGAACAACCGTACCGTAACGCGTGTATTGAGTGATCTTTTTCCGCCCCTGCTCACCTTCCTTGGACAAACGTTCAAGGTGGGGCACCACAACGGTAAGAAGCTGTAGAATAATGGAGGCGCTAATGTAGGGCATAATACCCAGAGCAAACACGGACAATCGTTCCAGCGCACCACCGGAGAACATGTCAAAGAGACCCAGTATTGTTCCCTTGGCTTTGGCGAAGAAACTGGCCAAGGCCACTGCATCAATTCCAGGAACCGGCACATGAACCCCAATACGGTAAACGATAAGCAGGCATAGGGTGAACAGTACGCGTTTCTTTAGTTCAGGAATTTTAAAAAGATTCTGAAACCCGCCACCAATCATGCTGTTACCTCGACGGTGCCGCCTGCAGCTTCAATTTTTGCCTTCGCACCTGTACTGATATGCCCTATCATCAGGGTAATCGAAAAAGTAATTTCGCCATTTGCCAAAACCTTGATAGCATCAAATTTTCCCTTAACAATTCCTCGCTGAATCAAACTGGCTTCATCCACGACCGCACCAGTCTCAAACACGGCAAGATCACGCAAATTTACTATGGCATAGACTTTTTTAAAGATATTGGTAAACCCTCGCTTGGGCAGTCTGCGATGGATCGGCATCTGACCACCTTCAAATCCGGGCCTCACACCGCCGCCAGAACGGGCTTTCTGTCCCTTGGCCCCTTTCCCTGAGGTTTTACCCGTGCCGGAGGCCATGCCTCTTCCCAATCTTTTACGATCTTTTCTGGCTCCAATCGCTGGGGACAATTCATTTAAGCTCATCTACTTCTCCTCGGCTTTCACCAGGTGAGACACGGTATTGATCATCCCCCTGATTGAAGGGGTATCCGCATGTTCTTTCGCCTGGTTTATTTTTGTCAATCCCAGGCTTCTTAGCACTTTTCTGTGTTTTTCTGGCCTGCCAATCATACTTTTAATCAGTTTAACCGTAAGGATACCGGACATTGCATTTCCCTTCAATAGAGTTCTTCCACCCGTTTACCCCGTCTTGCTGCTACCTGCTCGCGGCTCTGGAGTTTTCTAAGGCCTTCAATAGTCGCTTTGACCACATTGTGTGGATTATTGGATCCCATGCACTTGGTCAATATATTCTGAACACCGACAGCTTCCAGTACCGCGCGAACAGCACCGCCTGCAATCAAACCCGTCCCATTGGCGGCGGGTTTCAAAAAAACCTTGCCAGCACCAAACCTCCCCAGAATCTCATAGGGAATAGTGCCTTCGATCAAAGGAACACTGCACATGTTCTTTTTGGCCTGCTCGACACCTTTTCGTATCGCCTCCGGAACTTCACCCGCTTTTCCCAAGCCGTATCCTACACTACCCTTCCCGTCACCCACGACAACGATAGCACTGAAGCTAAATCTACGCCCGCCTTTCACAACTTTTGCAACCCGGTTGATATGAACGACCTTGTCAATCAGTTGATTGTCGACATTATCTTGTTTGAACAAGTGTATTCCTCCTTCGATCAGAAATCTAGACCGGCTTCACGGGCGCCATCGCTGACAGCCTTAACCCGACCATGATACATAAACCCGTTGCGATCAAAAACGACTTTCTTAATTCCCATATTGACGGCTCTTTCTCCGAGTAATTTTCCAATAAAAACCGCTTTTGCGACTTTATTGTCAAATTTGTCCAGAACTTTTACAGCCGGATCAAGGGTAGATATCGCCACCATTGTTAGCCCTTTCGAATCATCAATGATTTGGGCATAAATATGCTTTGCACTGCGAAAGACGCAGAGCCTCGGACGCTCGGGGGTGCCGGAAAGTTTTTTTCGAATCCTCAACTTTCGTTTTAAGCGCGCTTGTTTTTTTTCATCAACTGAACTCATCCTGTTTATTCCTTTATCAGTTTACAACTTGTTCAGCAGGTCGTTCAAGAAACTGCACTCTCATTCACTTGCTATTTAGTCCCTGTCTTTCCAGCTTTTCGTTGAATACGCTCTTCTGCGTATTTAATCCCCTTGCCCTTATAGGGTTCTGGAGATCTAAATTGTCGGATCGTTGCGGCAGTTCGGCCAAGAAGTTCCTTGTCTATACCAGAAAGCGTAATCACGTTGCTCTTATCGACCGAGGCGCTGATACCATCAGGTAGATCATAATTGACCGGATGAGAATACCCAAGACTCATCACCAATACATTGCCACTGACTGAAGCGCGATAACCAATCCCGTTTACCTCAAGATTCCGTTGAAACCCGGCATGGACTCCGGTTACCATATTGGCGACCAGACTTCGTGTCAACCCTTGGAGAGCGTCAGTTTTTTTACCTTCATCTTTTTTAATGATTGTAACGACTCCACCATCTACCTGCAATTCAACAGATGGGTGCAGAGAATGGGTCAATTTCCCTTTTTCGCCCTGAACCGTAATCTGGCTACCAGCAAGAGAAAGCTGGACTTTATCAGGAATCAGGATCGGCTTTTTACCTATTCTGGACATGTATTACTCCTCATCCTACCATATTTTGCAGAGAATTTCTCCGCCGATATTCTCATTCCTAGCTTGTCGGTCGGTCAATATTCCCTTCGAAGTCGAAAGAATGGAAATGCCCAGTCCATTCAGAACAGGCTTGATATCCTTACCTTTTGTATATATTCGCCTGCTGGGCTTACTCACACGCTCCAGTCCATATATAGCATTCGTGTTTCCCAAGGCATATTTTAAGTAAACTCGCAATATACCCTGTTTTTCATCCTTAACGAATTTATAGTTTCGAATATAGCCCTCGTTTTTCAACACCTTGGCCAGCTCGACTTTCAGCTTCGAGCCCGGAATATCCACACTGGTGAATTTTGCTTTTCCAGCGTTTCGAATCCTTGTTATCATATCTGCAATTGGGTCACTAATCGCCATTGCTTTCTCCCATAACATTTTGCAATATTTGAATTTTCATAAACCCTGCACTGTTACCAGCTCGATTTGGTTATGCCAGGAAGAGAGCCTTGAGAGGCTAAATTCCTAAAACAAATCCGGCATATCCCGACCTTTCGAATAAATCCTCTGGGCCTCCCACACATAGGACACCGGTTATACGCCCTGACCCCGAACTTAGGAACTCTCAATGCCTTATTCATCAGCGATTTTTTTGCCAATTCATCCTCCCCTTATAAACTAGTTATCACTTAGCACTTTTTGAGCTGCAATCATTATTAATTTCGAAATGGCATGCCTAAAAGTTTCAGAAGCTCTTTGCCCTCTTTATCAGTTTTCGCAGTGGTGACAACCGTAACATTCAGCCCCTTGATCACATCAATAGTATCATAACTCAATTCTGGGAAAATGGTGTTCTCTTTGATGCCGAGTGTATAATTGCCTCTTCCATCAAAGGCTTTTCCGGAAATTCCTTTAAAATCGCGAACCCGCGCAAGCGCCACATTTACCAGTTTATAAAAGAAATCGTACATTCGGTCTTGCCGCAACGTGACCATACATCCGATAGGCATATTTTCTCTAAGCTTAAAAGCAGCAATTGATTTTTTAGATCGGGTAATGACCGGCTTCTGACCAGAAATAGCTTTCAGTTCCTCAACTGCCGAATCCATAATCTTGATATTGTGAATGGCTTCACCCAAACCCATATTCAAAACAATTTTATCTAGTTTTGGAATTTCCATCCTATTTCTGTACTGGAAGGTGTCAACCAACTTAGGGACAACTTCCGTTCCGTAGTATTCTTTCAATTGAGACATGATAATCCTCCAGCAAACGATCCTATTTATCAATGAATTCGTTGCATTTTCGACATACCCGAATTTTTTTACCATCGTCGAGGCTTTTGATTTTGAGCCGAACCGGTGTCATACACTTATTGCACATCAACAGAACATTTGACCAATGAATCGGCGCTTCACTCTCAACGATACCACCCTGTCTGTTTTTTGCGCTCTGTTTAGTATGTCGTTTCACGATATTAACACTTTCGATCAAAACGCGACATTTTTTACGATTAACTTTCAACACCTTACTGACCTTACCAGAATCTTTGCCGGTAATTACCTTTACTTTATCATCTTTTTTCAAATGACATATATTTTCATCTTTTTTCAAGTGACATGTATTTCTTATCATGAGCAGCTTCTCCGACAGACAGTGTATTTCTAAAGGACTTCTGGGGCCAGTGAAATAATTTTCATGAAACGTTTTAATCGAAGCTCTCTGGCCACCGGGCCAAAAATACGTGTTCCGATAGGTTCCTGGTTAGCATTAATCAGTACAGCGGAATTATCGTCAAATCTGATAAACGAGCCATCCGGTCTTCTGATTTCTTTTTTGGTTCGAACGACAACAGCCTTTAAAACTTCCCCCTTTTTTACCTTGGCGTTGGGGATGGCTTCCTTAACAGATACGACGATAACATCGCCGACACTTGCATACCGTCTTCTGGAGCCGCCTAATACTTTTAAACAGTAAACAGTTTTGGCACCAGAATTATCCGCCACTGTTAATTGGGTCTCTGACTGAATCATCTTCTTTGCCTTCCTTTATCATCAAATGGCTTTTTCGACGATTTCACTAACGCGCCATCTTTTAGTTTTACTGATGGGTCTGGACTCAGTAATCAATACCTTATCGCCAATACTACAGGCATTGGTTTCGTCATGGGCGGCGAATTTTGCACGGCGTTTTACAAATTTATGATACACCTTGTGCTTTACAAGCCTTTCAACCTGAACAACAACGGATTTATCCATTTTGTTACTGATGACTTTTCCAACCATCTGCCTTCTCATTCCTCGAGTCTTCATATCTGCTGTTCTCTTTTGAGTTCATGGGTTAGCTGTCTTGTGACATCCTGAATTCATTCTTTATGGTCATTAATCTTGCGATATCCCGTTTAATAAACATTAGCTTTTTGGGATTTTCAAGCTGACCAATTTCATGCTGAAATCGCAGATTGAACAATTCCTGCTGCATACTGGCAACTTTCAGTTCCATTTCTTCAGGAGTCAACTTTCTGATTTCACCGGCCTTCATTGCACCTCGCTCCTCTCTATAAATCGGGTTTTTATGGACAGCTTGTGAGATGCAAGTCTTAGAGCTTCCACAGCAAGCTCTTTTGAAATGCCTTCCATTTCATAGAGGATTCTGCCAGGGCGAATAATAGCAACCCAACCTTCCGGCGCGCCTTTACCTTTACCCATCCGGACTTCTGCAGGTTTTTTTGTAAAAGGCTTATCAGGGAAAATCCGAATCCACAACTTCCCGCCTCGTTTTACATGTCGAGTCATGGCAATTCGGGCGGCCTCAATCTGTTTCGAACTGATTGCACCACATTCAACCGCCTGCAATCCAAAATCTCCGTAATTTAACGTAACACCACGCTTGGATAACCCTCGCATGCGTCCACGTTGCTGTTTTCGAAATTTTACCTTTTTGGGACTCAGCATGCCCTGTATCTCCTATCCATTACTATCTGACTTCAACCGCATCTTTTTTCAGAATTTCGCCCTTGAATATGAAAACCTTGATCCCGACAATCCCATAGGTAGTATTGGCTTCTGAAAATCCATAATCGATATCAGCTCTGAGTGTATGCAGAGGAACCCTTCCTTCGCGGTAAAGTTCGGTTCTGGCCATTTCAGCGCCACCAAGCCTGCCAGAGCAGATCACTTTAACACCTTGGGCGCCAAATCGCATCGCTGATGCAATTCCCCTTTTCATCGCACGCCTGAAAGCCACTCTCCGTACGATTTGCAGTGCAATATTTTCCGCCACCAGTTGGGCATCCAATTCCGGTTTTCTGATTTCCTGAATGTCGATAATCACATCCTGAGAAATCATTTTTTCAACATCTTGCTTGAGCTGAACGATCTCTGCGCCTTTTTTTCCAATAATGATTCCGGGTCGGGATGTGAATATGCGTAGTCTCACGCGTTTGGATGATCTTTCGACTTCAATCTTGGAAACTCCAGCGTGACCTAGTTTCTTTTTCAGGTATTTTCGGATATTAAAATCTTCGAGAATATAAGCCGAATATTTTTTACTGGCAAACCAACGTGACTCCCAAGTTTTGACAATTCCCAATCTCAACCCAATTGGATTTACTTTCTGGCCCAAGCGATATCCTCCTTTTTAGAACGATTTTTGTGCTAACGTTACCGTGATGTGTGATGTTCTTTTGATGATTTGAGTTCCACGGCCTCTAGCTCTGGCGCAGAAACGTTTCAGAGAAGGCCCCTGATCAGCAGTGATATTCTTGATAATCAGCGCATCCACATCAACACCCGCACGCTGCCCGGCATTGGCAACAGCAGATCGGACGATTTTCTCCACGATTGCAGCCGCTTTTTGTGGCATAAACTTCAGAATATTCAGGCCTTTTTCGACCGGCTTCCCTTTTACGGTGTCAACAAGTATTTGAACTTTCCGAGGAGAAATTCGCACAAATCTTGACACAGCTTTCACATCTAACTCAGCCATTTTTTGCTCCAATATTACTTCTTGACTTTGGTTTTTTTATCTCCGGTGTGGCCATAAAACGTCCTTGTTGGCGAAAATTCCCCAAGTTTGTGGCCTACCATATCTTCTGAAACAAATACGGGCACAAATTTTTTGCCATTGTGTACGGCCATCGTAATGCCCACCATTTCAGGTACAATAGTAGAACGACGTGACCAGGTTTTCACCACACGATTGCTCCGAGTTTCCTGGGCAATCACTACTTTTTTCAACAAAAATAAATCAATGAATGGACCTTTTTTTAGCGACCGTGGCATAACTTCTCCTGAGTTTGTCAGTTCTGACTCTTTCCATCAACAATAAACACACAGAAAATCCTTGGCTTGCATTACCGGTCGGGGATGCACAAAACACTGTCCCCCTCTGCGGCTTTCCTGAAATTATCTTATGAAAGTGTATAGCAAACCGCCATATACTTATTTCACCCGTTTTTTAACTATGAATTTAGTCGTCTGTTTATTTTTCCGGGTCTTGTACCCCTTTGATGGTGTACCCCAAGGAGAGCAAGGATGCCTTCCACCGGATGACCTACCTTCACCGCCGCCCATAGGGTGATCGACGGGGTTCATTGCAACACCTCTGACCTTGGGACGTTTTCCTAACCAGCGTTTCCGCCCGGCTTTACCCAAAGACAGTTTTTCATGGATGACATTACCAACTTGGCCGATAGTCGCCTGACAAGTCAGGAGCACCATTCGAACCTCGCCTGATGGCAGTTTGAGGAGCGCATAGCGGTCCTCTTTGGCCATCAACTGCGCAAACGTACCCGCACTCCGGACAATCTGCCCACCTTTTCCTTTTTTTAGCTCGATATTGTGTATCTGAGTTCCAAGCGGGATATTTATCAGCGGCAGATTATTGCCAGGCTTGATATCCGCTGTTGGGCCAGACATGACAGTATCGCCGACGGAAAGATTCACAGGAGCCAGAATATACCTTTTTTCGCCATCTGCATAGTGCAGCAGCGCAATTCTTGATGATCGATTCGGATCATATTCAATGGTGGCAACCTTGGCTGGTACGCCAGTTTTATCCCGCTTGAAATCAATCATTCGGTAATGCTGCTTATGTCCCCCGCCGATATGCCGGCTGGTGATTCTGCCATAGGAATTTCGCCCACCCGTGTTTTTTGAAACTCTCAGGAGGCTTTTTTCGGGCGTCGATCGCGTGATTTCTTCAAATGTAGAATACACTTGAAATCTGCGTCCTGGTGATGTTGGTTTTACCTTCTTCACAGCCATGGTTATTTCCCCGATTTATATCCCTTCAAAAAATTCTATACGTTCGCCTGGTTTCAACGTGACAATCGCTTTTTTCCAGTCTCTACGTTTCCCAATAATCCGGCCCCGTTGTTTATATTTACCTTTGATTTGCAGCGTCCGGACAGCATCTACCTGAACACTAAACAGGCTCTGTATGGCCTTTTTGATCTCAATCCGATTGGCTTTTCTATCCACCTCAAAAGAAAGTTGGTTCGAAACTTCTTTTTGCATTGTAGATTTTTCGCTGACTATCGGACGTTTTATGATGGCATGATAATTCATTTCAGGAGTCTCCCTTCAATGGCTTTTATTGAAGGCTCAACCAGCAGCAGATGTTTGTATTTCATAATATCGTAAACATTGAGTCCTTCAGGTTTCAACACCTTGACATGAGGCAGATTTCTGCAAGACAGCCTCAGGAATTCATCTCCAGTGTCTGCAACTATCAGCGCTTTTTCAACTTTCAAGGCATTCAGAATCTGGACAACCTGCCGGGTTTTGACTTGTTCAAGATCAAACTTGTCCAACACCAGAAGGGATTGGCTTTGCGCTTTGGTGCTTAAAGCCATTTTTAACGCGAGACGTCTGACTTTCTTGGGAACCTTGTAAGAATAAGACCTTGGATGAGGCCCAAAAACCGACCCGCCTCCACGCAGAAGCGGACTTTTGATATCGCCTCTACGGGCGCGACCGGTCCCTTTTTGTTTAAAAAGTTTTCTGGTGCTGCCCTGCACATCTGATCGGGTTTTTACAGATGCTGTGCCTGCACGTCGATTGGCTAACTGCATGGTTACGACTTCGTGCAGAACGCAGGACTTAACCGCGACATTATAAATGTCCTCCAGCAGTTCCACCTGTGAAACTTTTTCTGCTTTACTATTGAATACATCTACGACAGCCATATATCCCCTCGCATTCGTTGGCACTGATACCCTTTACCATCGAATCATCAATGATTCTTTTATGCACTAGCCTTCTTGATGGTCTTCACTTTTTTAATGGAGACAATTCCAGATTCAGCTCCTGGAACCGCCCCTTTTAGCAGAATAACCCGCTCTTCCGGCCGTATATCAACAATCATCAAGTTTTTCACTGTTTTATTTACATTTCCAAACTGGCCGGGCAGTTTCTTTCCTTTGACAACACGTGAAGGCCAAGCACTGCATCCAATAGATCCGGGAATTCTGAGGCAGTGGCTGCCATGCGTATTTCTGCCGCCGCTGAACCCATGACGTCGAATAACGCCGGAAAAGCCTCTTCCGATGCTTACTCCAGAAACATCGACCAGATCCCCGATAGCAAACATTTCTAATGGAATCGCCTGGCCCAGAGTATATTCCGAAGGATTATCCACTGGAAACTCCATAACATGTGCATACACTTCACTGCCGGATTTGCCAAAATGGCCCATCATAGGCTTGTTCACACGCTTTTTCTTTTTGGAGCCAAAGGCCAATTGCAATGAATTATAACCATCCGTCGCCACAGTTTTAATCTGCGTCACAACGCAAGGCCCCACTTGAAGAACTGTCACCGGTATATGCCGACCATCAGGAGAGAAAACACCCGTCATCCCCAGTTTTTTTCCAATCATTCCTTTGCACATCGTGTTTTTGTTCCCCTACAGTTTAATTTCTACATCGACGCCTGGAGAAAGATCAAGCTTCATTAGCGCATCAACCGTCTGCTGCGTTGGCTCCAGAATATCAACCAGTCGTTTGTGGGTTCGCATCTCAAATTGTTCACGAGACTTTTTGTCAACGTGTGGAGAGCGAAGTACACATATTTTATTGATCGTGGTCGGCAGCGGAATCGGACCAATGACTTTCGCCCCAGTTTTGTTGGCAGTATCCACAATATCTGACGCTGATTGATCCAGCAGTTTATGGTCGTATGCCTTAAGTCTGATTCGGATTTTACTATTCATAATCATGGTTTTCGTCTCTTTTCTTATTCCAGAATTTCGCTGACCACGCCTGCGCCTACGGTGCGGCCGCCTTCACGAATCGCAAACCGAAGCTCTTTTTCCATGGCAATCGGAGTGATCAGATCTGCCGTTATCGCCACATTGTCTCCGGGCATCACCATCTCGATCCCCTCCGGCAGTGAGAGTATCCCTGTAACATCCGTTGTTCGAAAATAAAATTGAGGCCTGTACCCATTGAAAAACGGTGTGTGTCTCCCGCCTTCTTCCTTACTCAGGATGTACACCTCCGCCTTGAACTTGGTGTGTGGCGTAATCGTTCCTGGATGCGCAACTACCTGCCCTCTCTCAACTTCTTCGCGCTTGGTGCCCCGCAGCAGAACCCCGATATTATCTCCGGCGCGGCCCTCATCCAGAAGTTTTCTGAACATCTCAACGCCTGTACAAACTGTCTTTTGCGTCGCCCGAATTCCCACGATCTCCACAGCCTCGCCGACTTTCACAATACCGCGGTCAACACGACCCGTAACAACAGTCCCTCGACCCGATATGCTGAACACATCCTCCACCGGCATTAAAAATGGCTTGTCGATATCTCGCTTGGGCTCCGGAATGAAAGAGTCTATTGCGGCCATCAATTCAAATATGCACTTGGCATCTTCGCCGTCCGGATCATCGCTCTCAAGGGCCCTTAATGCACTTCCGCGAATTATGGGCGTATCATCTCCCGGAAAATCATACTTGCTTAAAAGCTCGCGAAGCTCCAGCTCCACCAGCTCAATCAATTCCGGGTCATCCACCATATCGCATTTGTTTAAAAAAACCACCATGGTCGGCACCCCGACCTGACGCGCCAGCAGAATGTGCTCACGCGTCTGCGGCATGGGACCATCGTCTGCGGCTACTACCAATATGGCACCGTCCATCTGAGCCGCACCCGTGATCATGTTCTTGATGTAGTCCGCATGGCCAGGACAGTCAACATGTGCGTAATGGCGATTCTTGGTCTCGTATTCCACATGCGCGGTCGCTATCGTGATTCCACGCTCTTTTTCCTCGGGCGCCTTGTCAATCTGGTCAAACGGAACATAAGTGGCCATTCCCCTCAAACCGTTATGCTTGGTTATCGCCGCTGTAAGCGTTGTCTTCCCATGATCAATATGTCCTATCGTTCCCACATTCACATGCGGTTTCGACCGATTAAACTTTTCCTTCGCCATTTCACTGTCCTCCTTTTTTTGCGGTCAATCCGTTTCTTTCATGCTGCCAGCGGTCAGAGACTACCACCGGTAATGCGCAAAGGCTTTATTGGCTTCAGCCATTTTATGAGTGTCCTCTTTTTTCTTTGCAGAAGACCCTTTGTTGTTAGCGGCATCCATTATCTCAGCAGCCAGTTTTTCGGCCATGCTTTTCTCGGATCTTTTCCTTGCAAAGCCGATGAGCCATCGAATCCCCAATGCCGTCCGCCGCGACTGCCGTATCTCCGTAGGCACCTGATAAGTAGATCCACCTACGCGCCTGGATTTTACCTCAATTATCGGCCTGACATTGTCAACTGCCTGCTCAAATGTTTTTAGCGGTGCTTCGCTCGTCTTTTTTTCGATAATACCGAAAGCATTGTAGAGAATTGATTCTGCGATACTCTTCTTCCCATCCCGCATGATTGATTTGATAAATTTAGCCACAAGCTTGCTGTCGTATTTTGCATCTGCAATGATTACTCTTTCAGCGATTTCTCTTCGTCTGGGCATATCCTACACCATTTTCTCTAAAAAGTTACTTGTTAACCCTTAAGCGATCGATATCTTAATTTATTTGGGTTTCTTGGCTCCGTATTTTGATCGGCTCTGTTTCCGGTCATCCACACCTAACGTATCCAATGTTCCTCTGATGATGTGATATCTTACGCCGGGAAGATCTTTCACGCGGCCCCCGCGAACCAGAACAACCGAGTGCTCCTGAAGGTTATGTCCGATGCCCGGAATGTACGCCGTGATTTCAATACCTGTCGTCAGCCTTACCCTAGCCACTTTCCTGAGCGCAGAGTTCGGTTTTTTGGGTGTTGAAGTGTAAACCCGAGTGCAAACCCCCCTTTTCTGAGGCGCCCCTTTCAGCGCAGGCGTATTGGTCTTCTTCTTGATCCGATCTCTTCCCTTTCTTACCAACTGGTTAATTGTAGGCATTTTCTCCCCTTCGATCGCTTCAATTGAAACATAATTAGAACTTGCATAAAGTAAAATTAGTACTTTTATATAGATTCGTTCAATTTGTCAAGTCTTTTGTCTCTTCACGGCTCATTCAAGATGATACCACGAAAGCAGGCAACTATGTGACGTACTTGATTACGCCAAGTTGCAGCACAGAGAAGCTGACAAAGGCAGTCTTATTGAGTCCGAACCAGAATCAGGATGCATCTATTCTGATTTCGCGATACGCCGGAAATCCTGTTCCTGCGGGAATGGTTCTTCCCATGATCACATTTTCTTTCAGACCGCGAAGGCAGTCCACGGCGCCGGCAATGCTTGCATCCGTTAAAACTTTTGTGGTTTCCTGAAAAGATGCTGCTGAAATAAAACTTTCGGTACTCAGCGATGCTTTGGTGATGCCCAAGATAAGCGGCTCCGCCTTTGCCGGAACTCCATGTCTGGCGACAATTTTGCCGGCACTGTCTTCTTCTTCGAAAATTCTATCGACAATTGCCGCATTGATTTCCTGGAAACGAAGCTTGTCGATCTGCTCATCCTGAATAAAATCAGTGTCTCCGACCTGCGTAATCTTCACCCTGCGCATCATCTGACGAACAATGACCTCAATATGCTTATCGTTGATGCGTACACCCTGAAGCCGGTAAACCTCCTGGACTTCATTCACCAAATATCGCGCAAGTTCGATTTCACCCTTGATATTTAAAATATCCTGAGGAATTTTGGATCCACCGATAAGCGGCTCCCCGGCGCGAATATAATCCCCTTCAATCACATTGATATGTTTTCCACGGGGAATAAGGTACTCTTTCTTCTCGCCAACATCAACCGGCGTGACGGTCACCTTCTGCTTTCCCTTCTTGCTGCTCTTTGCAATCGCTACATAGCCATCGATTTCACTCAGCACAGCAATGTCCTTCGGTTTTCGGACTTCAAACAGTTCGGCCACACGCGGAAGACCACCGGTAATGTCTTTTGTCTTGGTCGTCGCCCGGGGCAGCTTGGCAACCACATCACCTGCCTTAACTTCGTCCCCTTCCTCAACCAGCAAGATGGCATCCACTGGCAGCATATACCTGGCCCATCCGCTGGACCTTGGCAGCTTGGCGGTTTTTCCGTCGTCATCCTTTATCGAAATTCTGGGCCGTTCGTCGATATTTTTGGACTCTACAATGGTGCGGCTCGATTTCAGGGTAACTGGATCCACCTTTTCCTGCATGGTTTTGTTCTGTGTAATATCACCGAATTTTACAACGCCCCTGACTTCCGAAATAATCGGGGTGGTAAAGGGATCCCAGGTTGCCAGCAAATCTCCAACCTTTACTTTCTGATCGTCTTTCACATGTACATTGGCGCCAAATATCACAGAAAACTGTTCCAGTTTTCGCCCAGTTTCACCAATGATAGCAAATTCCCCACCTTTTCGGTTCATGACAATTTCATGTTCTTCAGAATTTGCCTCGACAACCAGGTCTTGAAATTTTACTGTTCCGTCCACCCTCGCCCGAATATCCGCCTGTTCCACGCGGCGGTTGGCTGTTCCACCGATGTGAAAGGTGCGCATAGTCAACTGTGTTCCAGGCTCCCCAATGGACTGGGCCGCAAGAATACCAATAGCCTGTCCGATTTCGACAGTGCGCCCATGCGCCAGGTCGCGCCCATAACACTTGGCGCAAACACCATGATCGGATTTGCAGGTCAGAACGCTTCGAATCCGGACTTTTTTCAGGCCAGCATCTTCAATGATCTTGACAGCAACTTCATCCAGTTCGGTTCCCGTCGTGATAAGGACTTCATCGGTATAGGGATCCAAAATGTCTTCACATGCCACGCGTCCCAAAATACGGTCTCCTAGCCGTTGAATCACTTCCCCGCCTTCTGTCAAAGGCTCCACATCTACCCCCATCAGCGTCCCGCAATCATCGTCGCTGACCACGCAATCCTGAGCCACATCCGCAAGTCGCCGAGTGAGGTATCCTGAGTTGGCGGTTTTCAATGCCGTGTCGGCAAGACCTTTGCGAGCGCCATGCGTTGAGATGAAGTACTGAAGCACCGAGAGGCCTTCACGAAAATTCGCCGTAATCGGTGTTTCAATGATTTCGCCGGAAGGCTTGGCCATCAGCCCGCGCATTCCAGCAAGCTGGCGCATCTGATCCTTGCTGCCCCTGGCTCCCGAATCAGCCATCATGTAGATGGGGTTCATGCTTTCCTGAAAAACGGATTTGCCATCTTTATCGACTTTTTCCATTTTCATGGCTTCCATCATTTCGTTGGCTACATCATCCGTGGCTTTAGCCCAGATATCGACAACCTTGTTATACTTCTCACCCGGCGTAATCAAACCTTCCGTGTATTGTTTTTCGATTTCCTTGACCCGTTCTTCAGCATGTTTTAGAATTTTTGCTTTTGCATCCGGAATAATCATGGCATCAATTGAAATGGAAAGACCGGCCTCTGTCGAATACCGGTAGCCAATGTCTTTAATCCGATCCGCCAGAATGACGGTGGATTTCGGCCCCAAGTTTCGGTATGCATAGTCCACCAAATCGCGGAGTGACTTTTTATCCATCACATTGTTAATCACATCAAATGGAATTTCCGGCATACGGTCAACTACTTCAAAAATATGGTAGGCTTCATCAAAGCTCATAATCTCGCTGGTGTCGCCGGGGCTCAGCGAAAACAACACGTCAACCTCCTCTTCGGTTGCCGGAAATACCCGTTTGAACTCCTCGCTTCTAAGTCGGCCTATTAGTCCCTTATGTGCTTTGTCCGGATGCTGAGAATACTTTTGGACCAATGCCACAAATGAAGCGTCGCCACCGAGTTCTTGCTTTACCTGCAGGGCTTCTTCATGTGTATCCGTCATGATGCGACGAAGCACCATCACCGTATCCTTGGGCATGATTTCCCAAAGAAGCATTCTGCCAACGGTTGTCTTCAGACGTTTTCCATGAATACGCACCGTTATCCCGGCATGAAGGGCGGCAATTCCTGCGTCATAAGCCGAACGCACTTCTTCGGGACCCGCAAACAACATACCCTCGCCCCTGGCCCCCGAGACCTCGCGAGTCATATAGTAAATACCCAGAACAATGTCCTGGCTGGGAACAATGATGGGACTCCCGTTTGCAGGTGAAAGAATATTGTTGCTGGAGAGCATGAGTATGCGGGCTTCAATTTGAGACTCAACGGAAAGAGGGATGTGTACCGCCATCTGGTCGCCATCAAAATCGGCGTTGAATGCCGTACACACAAGCGGATGCAACTGAATCGCTTTTCCCTCAATTAAAATCGGTTCAAAAGCCTGAATTCCCAGCCGGTGGAGCGTGGGCGCACGGTTCAACATAACCGGATATTCGCGCACCACTTCATCAAGGGTATCCCAAACCTGGGGATCTTCACTTTCAACCATTTTTTTGGCGCTTTTGACCGTTTGCACCAGCCCCTTTTGTTCCAGGCGGTAATAGACAAAGGGCTTAAAAAGCTCAAGCGCCATCTTTTTGGGAAGACCACACTGATGAAGCCGGAGATTGGGACCCACGGTAATAACTGTTCTGCCGGAATAGTCCACGCGTTTCCCCAACAGATTCTGGCGAAAACGACCTTGTTTTCCCTTCAGCGTGTCGCTAAGCGATTTCAACGGACGTTTATTTGTTCCGGTTATCACCCTTCCATGCCGACCATTGTCAAAAAGTACATCTACAGCCTCCTGCAGCATGCGCTTTTCATTTCGAATGATGATATCCGGGGCCCGCAGTTCGATCAGGCGTTTCAGCCGGTTGTTCCGATTGATGACCCGTCGATATAGATCGTTGAGATCGGAAGTTGCGAAGCGGCCGCCTTCAAGAGGAACCAGAGGCCGCAGGTCGGGAGGCAATACAGGAATGACATCCATAATCATCCATGTTGGATCAATGCCGGATCGCCTGAAGGCATCCACGATTTTCAGCCGTTTAGCCATTTTTTGGCGTTTGGCGGATGAATTGCTTGTTCGGATTTCGACACGAAGTTCCTGGTAAATGGTCTGGAGGTCAATGTCATCCAGCAGAGTTTTTATGGCCTCTGCACCGATACCTGCTTCAAATTTGGGACCAAATGCTTCCAGGGCGTCACGGTATTTATCATCCGAAAGAAGCTGACCACGCACTAAGGGAGTCTCTTTCGGATCAATAACAATATAACTATCAAAATACAGAACCTTCTCAAGGTTTTTGAGCGTCAGATCCAGCAAATTACCGATTTTGCTGGGAAGACTTTTGAGAAACCAGATATGCGCAACGGGGCAGGCCAGCTCAATATGCGCCATGCGTTCTCGGCGAACTTTGGACTGTATGACCTCCACACCGCATTTTTCACAAATGACACCTCTGTGTTTCATTCGTTTGTATTTTCCGCAATTGCATTCGTAGTCTTTTGTAGGGCCAAATATTTTTGCGCAGAACAACCCATCGCGTTCGGGCTTAAATGTTCGATAATTAATGGTTTCAGGCTTCTTTATCTCACCGTGCGACCATTTAAGTATCTGCTCCGGAGATGCCAGGGCAATTCGTACACCTGTGTACCGTTTGGGATCCATGGGTTTAGCGAAAAAATCATATAGCGTTTCCAAAAAAATCTCTCCTTATTGTTCTATCTGAAACCGTATAACGTCAGAATCCGAATCTCCATGCCATTCGCAGCAGAAAGACCTTGAAGTTATCGCCAGGTGTCATTTAGAAAAGGTTTGGCGATAACGCAGCGGACAGGCTCTTACGCAGTCATCAATCTTCGAGCAGCGTAACGTCCAATCCCAGACTCATCAATTCGTTGGTCAGAACTTTGAATGATTCTGGAATACCGGGTTCAAGCGAATTCTGACCTTTTACGATTTTTTCATACATTCGGGTTCTTCCCGCCATGTCATCGGATTTCACAGTTAAAAATTCCTGAAGTGCATGGGAAGCTCCATACGCCTCCATTGCCCACACTTCCATTTCACCCAGACGCTGGCCTCCGAACTGAGCTTTACCGCCCAATGGCTGCTGTGTGACCAGTGAATACGGACCAATGGACCTTGCATGGATTTTATCGTCAACCAGGTGATGGAGCTTCAGCATATACATGGTTCCAACCGTGATCTTTTCCTTAAAAGGCTCCCCTGTCCGCCCGTCATACAGCGTACTTTGCGCGGACCTGTCCAGTCCAGCCTCCTGAAGCAAATCCTTGATTTCCTTTTCCTTGGCGCCGTCAAAAACCGGAGTCGCCATGGGAACACCCTGCTTGAATTGTGCAGCAAAAGCAAGCAGTTCATCATCTGACATGTCGGCGACCCGATTTCGAACTTCGGAATCTTCCTGCATCGGTGATGAAAATATTCTATCGAATTTATCCCGAAGATCACTCAACTTCTTTTGCTCAACCAAGCAGTTGATCTGATCACCCAGACCTTTTGCAGCAAAGCCCAAGTGAATCTCAAGTACCTGCCCCACATTCATTCGAGAAGGCACTCCAAGTGGGTTCAATACCATATCCACTGGGGTTCCATCGGCAAAATAGGGCAAATCTTCCTGAGGCAGAATTCGGGAAACAACACCTTTATTCCCATGGCGGCCAGCCATTTTATCCCCTACGGAGAGTTTGCGCTTCATGGCTACATAAACTTTAACCATTTTGATGACACCAGGGGCCAGGTCATCTCCTTTTTCAAAACGGGTGGCCTGTCTTTCAAAATTATTCCTGCAATGAGCGCACTGTTCTCGGTATTGCACCAATATCTGGTTAACCTGCTCTGATATTTCCGGACTGTTCAGCACAATACCCTCAAGCTGATCTACGGAGATATCCGCGATGATCTCATCATCAATCGGCACTCCTTTTGGAATCAGCACCCTCTTGCCTTTTCTAAATGGCATGCTGCAAACCTGGCCCTTGATCAGGCTGAACACCCTTGACTGAACAACTTCACTGATCACCAGAAGCTCGTCTTTCATGTCGCGTTCCAAAAAAGCTATCTCGCTGTCTTCAATGTTCCGTGTCCGATCATCTTTATCCACACCTCTTCGGGAAAATATCTTGGCATCAATCACAATTCCCTGAATCCCGGGCGGAACCCTCAAGGAAGTATCCTTGACATCTCCCGCCTTTTCACCAAAAATGGCCCGAAGAAGTTTTTCTTCTGGAGAAAGCTGAGTTTCGCCCTTGGGTGTGATTTTGCCAACAAGAATATCGCCTGGCACGACCTCCGCCCCCAGCATAATAATTCCGCTCTCATCCAGATTTCTCAGGGCATCTTCCCCGACATTTGGAATATCACGGGTAATTTCCTCTTTGCCCAGCTTGGTATCCCTGGAAACCAATTCAAACTCTTCAATATGAATGGATGTATAAACACCTTCCCGGACCAGACGTTCGCCAACGAGAATGGAATCCTCGAAATTGTACCCACCCCAAGGCATAAAAGCCACCGTTACGTTCTTGCCCAGCGCCAACTCGCCCTTGTCCGTGGCGGGCCCATCAGCTATAACTTCACCCGCCTTGACGCGCTGACCCTTTTTGACAATTGGGCGATGATTGAAACAAGTATTCTGATTGGATCGGATGAATTTAGACAGATTATAGATGGTAACCGGCCAAAATATCTCCGAACCAGCATCCTGAACCATCTCGTCGTGCCGAACAACAATGCGGTCCGCTTCAACATCCTCGACAACCCCATCCCGCTTGGCAACGACCGCCACGCCAGAATCCTTGGCCACTACCCCTTCAATGCCTGTCCCGACCAGAGGCGCCTGACTAACCAGAAGCGGTACGGCCTGCCTCTGCATATTGGAGCCCATAAGCGCGCGGTTGGCATCATCATTTTCCAGAAACGGAATCAGCGATGCAGAAACGCTGACGAGTTGGTTGGGTGAGACATCCATCAACTTAATATCGTCACGTTTGGCCATCGTAAATTCACCGGCAACCCGGGAGTTAATTTCCGTCTCGGTAAAACTCCCATTTCTGTCCATGGCTGCATTGGCCTGCGCTATGGCATGAGACTTTTCATCAAAGGCGCTTAGAAACCGCACATCACTGGTGACCGCAGCATCAGACACCACCCGGTATGGAGTTTCGATAAATCCATATTCATTCACCTGGGCATATGTACTCAGCGAGACGATCAGCCCTATATTTGGTCCTTCGGGCGTTTCAATCGGGCAAATGCGGCCATAATGAGAGGGATGAACATCCCGAACCTCAAATCCGGCACGCTCACGGGTGAGCCCACCAGGGCCCAGTGCGCTGAGACGGCGTTTGTGCGTTGTTTCAGAGAGCGGATTGGTTTGATCCATGAACTGACTAAGCTGACTCGTTCCAAAAAATTCCTTAACCACGGCGGACACAGGCTTGGGATTCACCAGATCGTGCGGCATCAGGGCATCAACTTCCTGAAGGCTCATCCTCTCCTTGATGGCCCGCTCCATACGGACAAGTCCGATTCGGTACTGGTTCTCCAGCAATTCACCAACAGCCCGCACCCGACGATTGCCAAGATGGTCAATATCATCCACAACTCCCTGAGTATCGCGTAGTCTGATAAGGGTTTTGGCGGTTAACAGAATGTCTTCTTTACGCAGAATTCTCAAATCGATATTGCTGTCTATTCCCAGGCTCTGATTGATTTTAAGTCTGCCCACACCGGAAAGATCATAAAACGCGGATTTAAAAAAGAGGTGATCCACAAAATCCTGTGCAACTTCAGGCGTTGCCGGGTTACCTGGCCTAAGTCTTCGGTAGATTTCGAGAAGAGCTTCTTTTTTGGACTGTACCTTGTCCAGAATCAGCGTCTTTCGGATCGAATCGCTTATTGTCGTTCCATCAATGAACAGGATTTCAAACTCTGTAATACCAGCATTAGTTAATCGACTCAGCAAGTCCTCACTGACTGTTTCATTGGCCCTTGCAACCACCTCAATTGTAACAGGATGCAGAATGGACGTAGCTATAACTTTGTCATGAAGCTCTTCAAGGGTAATGGGAATGGCATCCAGCTTATCGACCTTCATTCGTTTGAGTATCCGCTGGGTAAACACCCTTCCTTTTTTGACAACGACCTCTCCGGTATTGGGATCTATCACATCCTGGGTCGCCCGGGAACCTTTCAGAAATTCTTCATTAAACGCTTTGAAATAGCGGCTGACCAAATGATCTCTTTTTATAATAATCTTTTCAGATTCATAAAAATATGACAGAAGGTCTTCTGGCGTATAGCCAAATGCCTTGAAAAGCAATGTGACCGGAAATTTTCTGCGACGATCAATCCGGATATACACAATATCCTTAGGATCAATTTCCATATCAATCCATGACCCGCGAACAGGGATGATACGAGAGGTGTAAATCACCTTGCCGCTAGTGTGTGTTTTTCCTTTGTCGTGGTCGAAAAACACGCCGGATGATCGATGTAGTTGGCTGACCACAACCCGCTCAGTACCGTTTATGATAAAAGTCCCTTTTTCCGTCATCAAAGGAATGGTTCCGAAATAAATCTCCTGTTCCTTGATATCCCTGATATTGGATGAACCGGTATCTTTATCCGTATCGTAAACAACTAGGCGGACCGTAATTCTCACAGGAATTTCATAGCTCATACCCCTGTGAATACATTCTTCAACACCGTGTTTGATCTCTGCAAAACGATAATCAACGAACTCAAGAGAGGCGCTCCCCGTAAAATCCTTAATCGGAAATACGGAATTAAAAACTGTCTGCAGCCCGATATCCTTGCGTTTATCCGCTGGGATATCCATTTGCAAAAACCGCCGAAATGACTCCCGCTGCATACCAATAAGATCGGGAATTTCAACAATTTTACTAATCTTGCCAAAGTTTTTTCTGATACGCTTCGATGCCAAAGGGCGTTCCGTCATGGCAGCTCCAAATTAAAGGTTTCGAAAAAGCGGAAATGGGATTTAAGGCCTGAGTCCTTTCATCCCATCTTCGTTTGTAATCCCTGAAAACTTGCTTTACGCTATTTTATTTCAACCTGGCCGCCAGCTTCTTCGATTACGGCTTTAATTTTTTCAGCCTCATCCTTGGATACACCTTCTTTGACGGGTTTTGGCACCCCATCAACCAGATCCTTGGCTTCTTTCAATCCCAGACCGGTTAATGCTCTGACTTCTTTTATGACCTGGATCTTTTTATCTCCAAAACTTATAAGCATCGCCGTAAATTCGGTTTGTTCCTCAACCGGAGCCGCCACAGCAGCGCTGGCGGCCGCAACCATTGAAACAGGCGCTGCTGCAGAAACACCAAATTTTTCTTCCATTTCCTTAACCAGTTCAGAAAGATCCAAAACTGTCATATTTGCTATAAATTCAATAACATCTGCTTTTGTAATATCAGCCATTGTTAGTTTCCTCCAGTTTACACTCCAACATCAAATAACTTATTCTGTAATCGCCTGTTCTTTTTGATCTTTTAGGGCGGTTAATACATACAGCAATTTTTGGGGAATATTGTTCAACGCTCGCACCATCGCTGTCGGTACACCGACCATGACAGATAGTAACTGTCCCAACAACACTTCGCGGGATGGCAGCACCGATAGAGCAAGAATAGCGTCTGCATTCAACACTTTGCCCTGCATGACACCTGCCTTGACCTTAAACTTTTCATTTTCCTTTGCAAAAGCAATTAGTACTTTTGCTGGAGCCACAGGGTCATCAAAGCTGTACGCAACCGCGCTAGCTTCTTTCAATTTATCTTTGATCAATGCAACCGTGTTGTTTTCGGAAGCACGTGCAAGCAAAGAGTTTTTAACAACTCTGTATTCGACCTTGGCTTCTCTGAGCTGCCTGCGCAAAGAACTCATGGTCGCCACATTGAGTCCATTAAAATTTGTCAGAATGACGATTTTAGATCTTGCGAATTTCTCTTCAAGTTCTTCAACGATCTGCTTTTTTTTCTCTAATTTCACAGATTAATTACACCTCCTTTCTTCAACTGTTATCCACCGGAGGTAATTACGATTCAAGGTTTTTGGACAGGATTGAAAAGACAGAACCATCCGCCATCTTCTTTCAATTCGTTAAAACCCATCTCGGTAGGCCAGCAGTGCCGATTAAACACCAAAAGTGTGTACCTACGGTCTCGGACAGGATAGTACAGATGCATGATTTATGATAAAATTGACCGATTAAGGCAGGATCACACTACCGGATCACATCTTTCAATGATGCAGCATCCACCTTGATACCCGGCCCCATCGTCGTAGAAATAGCCAATCCTTTCATATATGTGCCCTTGCTTGTGGAAGGCTTTATGCGGATAATGGTTTCAAGAAAGGCTGTAACATTCTGAACAAGCTTTTCCACTCCGAAGGACACTTTTCCAACCGGAACATGAACAATTCCCGCCTTCTCAACCCGAAAATCAATTTTTCCGGCCTTAAGCTCATTTACCGCCCTTGCTACATCAAATGTCACGGTTCCAGTTTTGGCATTGGGCATCAGTCCCCTGGGCCCCAATATTTTTCCGATTTTACCAACCGTACCCATCATGTCTGGAGTCGCCACAGCCTTGTCAAACCCTGTCCAGCCTGCCTTAATTTTCTCTATTAGCTCATCATTGCCAACAAAATCAGCCCCTGCGTCAAGCGCTTCTTTTTCCTTTTCGCCTTTGGCAAACACAAGAATCTTCACTTCCTTGCCCAATCCATTGGGCAGCACGACTGTTCCTCGAACCATTTGATCTGCGTGTCTTGGATCAACACCCAGACGAACAGCCACATCAACTGTTTCATCAAATTTGACAAAAGACGACTCGAGAGCTACCTGGACTGCTTCGGTCAAGGCATGCCGTTTAGTTATGTCAATTTTCTTCTGTGATTCTAAGTATTTTTTCCCCCGCTTCGGCATAATCCCTTTAACTCCTTTTTACTTTAACCAACTTCAATCCCCATACTTCTGGCTGTACCCATGATAATTTTACATGCTGCATCCATATCATTCGCATTTAAATCAACCATTTTCAGCCTGGCGATTTCTGTAATCTGATCCATTGTCAATTTAGCGACTTTGTCACGTTTGGGGTCCCCGGCGCCTTTGGCGATTTTGGCTGCTTTCTTTAGGAGAACAGATGCAGGAGGCGTCTTTGTGATAAAAGTAAAGGACCTGTCCTGGTACACCGTGATGACAGCCGGTATGATCATGCCTTCGTCATTGGCGGTCCTGGCGTTAAACGCCTTACAAAATTCCATGATATTGACCCCGTGCTGGCCCAACGCCGGACCGATCGGGGGTGAAGGGTTGGCTTTTCCAGCCGTTACCTGCAACTTGATCTGTGCAATCACCTTTTTGGCCATTGTATTTCAATACTCCTGATAAAGGTAGCTGGAAGCAGGTGCAGGTCGCATGGTTTCTCTACCTGCCCCTGATACTTGCCCCTTTTGCACCCTGTGTTATAACTTGATGACTTGGACAAATTCCAATTCAACCGGCGTGGCTCTCCCAAAAATACTTACCAGAACCCTGATTTTTCCCTTTTCCGGGTTAACTTCATCAACTGTTCCATTAAAATTTGAAAAAGGTCCATCTACGACACGGATTTCATCGCCGGGTTCAAAATAAAATTTGGGTTTGGGTTTCTGTTTCCCGGCCTCCATACGATTCAATATCTGGGTAGCTTCTTCATCTGAAAGTGGTGTTGGTTTTTCTTTTCCTCCCAGAAATCCCGTTACCTTTGCCGTATCATTGACAATATGCCAGGTTTCATCGTCTATATCCACTCTGACCAAAATATAGCCGGGATAAAATTTGCGGGAAGATTCCTTCCGTTTCCCTTTAACCAGTTCCACAACCTGTTCAGTTGGCACAAGCACTTCACCAAATTTCTCAGGGTGTGGCGAAGTTGCTATGCGTTCATCCAATGCCAGCTTAACTTTATTTTCAAATCCAGAATAGACATGGACGATATACCACTTAAGAGACAATTGCTTTTCTCCTAGCTCAGAACCGCTTTGATCAGGCTGGACAACCCGATATCTACGATGCCCAAGAAAAATGACACCAGCAGCACCAGCATGACAACCACAATGGTAGAACCCATTGCCTGTTTTCGGGAAGGCCAGGCGACTTTTTTTAATTCAACCTTGACTTCTCTGAGAAATTGCAGCGCCTGGTCAACATATTTATTATTGATTTTATACATAGCACCGCCGGCAATTGCTTTTTTTACAAGAGCAATTTTCTGCTGATTTTCTTTTACAGTTCCGGCAGTCGTTTGATTTGTGAAGTTCAATCTGGCTGTTTCAGTTTCGGATTCAGCGGATTTTTTTTCATCACTCTTGTTTTTCTTTTTCAGGCTTGGTTCTTTTTTTTTGAGTAACCGTCCCATTGTTCTCCTAAAAAAAGTGAAAGCTCAAAGTGGACGATGTCAGCAGGTATCCACCTGTGACCTTCTTTGAGCTTTACTCATCAAATGATATGGCAGGCCAGGAGGGATTCGAACCCCCAGCACTCGGATTTGGAGTCCGACGCTCTACCGTTAGAGCTACTGGCCTGTTTAATCCTTTCACAAAGCAATCCATCTGCATTGCTGATAAATGGATTCCGAGACTCGGCTATTTGGTTTCTTTGTGTGAAATATGTTTTTTGCAGAATCGACAGTATTTGCTGAATTCCAGCTTGTCCGGCGTTGTCCGCTTATTTTTGGTTGTAGTGTAGTTTCTTCTTTTGCATTCTGTACATGCAAGGGTAACAATCACTCTCACGACAAGGCTCCTTTATTATTCCAAAATTTCGCTGACCACGCCTGCGCCGACGGTTCGGCCGCCTTCACGAATCGCAAAGCGAAGCTCTTTTTCCATGGCGATCGGAGTGATCAGATCTGCCGTTATCGCCACATTGTCACCGGGCATCACCATCTCAATCCCCTCTGGCAGTGAGAGTATCCCTGTAACATCCGTTGTTCGAAAATAAAATTGAGGCCTGTACCCATTGAAAAACGGTGTGTGTCTCCCGCCTTCTTCCTTACTCAGGATGTACACCTCCGCCTTGAACTTGGTGTGTGGCGTAATCGTTCCTGGATGCGCAACTACCTGCCCTCTCTCAACTTCTTCGCGCTTGGTGCCCCGCAGCAGAACCCCGATATTATCTCCGGCGCGGCCCTCATCCAGAAGTTTTCTGAACATCTCAACGCCTGTACAAACTGTCTTTTGCGTCGCCCGAATTCCCACGATCTCCACAGCCTCGCCGACTTTCACAATACCGCGGTCAACACGACCCGTAACAACAGTCCCTCGACCCGATATGCTGAACACATCCTCCACCGGCATTAAAAATGGCTTGTCGATATCTCGCTTGGGCTCCGGAATGAAAGAGTCTATTGCGGCCATCAATTCAAATATGCACTTGGCATCTTCGCCGTCCGGATCATCGCTCTCAAGGGCCCTTAATGCACTTCCGCGAATTATGGGCGTATCATCTCCCGGAAAATCATACTTGCTTAAAAGCTCGCGAAGCTCCAGCTCCACCAGCTCAATCAATTCCGGGTCATCCACCATATCGCATTTGTTTAAAAAAACCACCATGGTCGGCACCCCGACCTGACGCGCCAGCAGAATGTGCTCACGCGTCTGCGGCATGGGACCATCGTCTGCGGCTACTACCAATATGGCACCGTCCATCTGAGCCGCACCCGTGATCATGTTCTTGATGTAGTCCGCATGGCCAGGACAGTCAACATGTGCGTAATGGCGATTCTTGGTCTCGTATTCCACATGCGCGGTCGCTATCGTGATTCCACGCTCTTTTTCCTCGGGCGCCTTGTCAATCTGGTCAAACGGAACATAAGTGGCCATTCCCCTCAAACCGTTATGCTTGGTTATCGCCGCTGTAAGCGTTGTCTTCCCATGATCAATATGTCCTATCGTTCCCACATTAACATGCGGTTTCGACCGATTAAACTTTTCCTTCGCCATTTCACTGCCCTCCCTACCAAATAATGATTAAAACGTATGCTCAGGCTTAACCATTCGTCTTTTTACGATAGTTTCCGTCTGTACGATCCCAGCAATGTATCATGGTCAAAATCTCATGGTCACTATCTTGAGATATTGATTCACTGTATTGGAGCCCACGATCGGAGTCGAACCGATGAACCTCTTCCTTACCAAGGAAGCGCTCTACCAACTGAGCTACGTGGGCAATAAGGCAATTTGGGGTAATCCGAGGATACCGCACTGTTGAAATTATGGAGCGGGAGACGAGATTCGAACTCGCGACATCCAGCTTGGAAGGCTAGAGCTCTACCACTGAGCTACTCCCGCCAACAGGCATCCTTATTATGCCATACAGACCCTCCCCGACTTCTGTGCGGGAACAATCCTGTTTCCTCAAGAAATTGTACATGATGCAGATGAAGCTATGTAGTTCAATAATGATTTCGCTTGATCTTGCCAGCAAAATCTCCTACATACGACATTAATTGAGGCTGGTGGTGGGGGGAGGATTCGAACCTCCGAAGGCTTCGCCGACAGATTTACAGTCTGTTCCCTTTGGCCACTCGGGAACCCCACCTCTTTTTTATTCAGGCACCAAACTTACCTGATGAAGCCAGCGAAGGGACTCGAACCCCCGACCCACTGATTACAAATCAGTAGCTCTTCCAACTGAGCTACGCTGGCCTGTCCATCATTTTCTTATCTCCCTCTTCTAACATCACAAAAAACAGAAATCAACAAAAATAAAATATTTTTTTGCATTTTGGTTTTTTCTCTATAATCTTCTGAAACAGTCCAAATTCCGAGTGATAAAAATCATCCTTCAAGCATCTCCTTCCATTACACTTGATTACCTGTATCCGTTTGAAATTCCGCTTCATTGCTTATCCAAACTTGACAGTTCTTGGTTATAGGTTCATTGTGTTGCAGTTAGGTGATTTCCAACAAGGATATTTTTACATCTGCTTGATTCAGGATAATCCCATGTCGAGAGTCAATTTTCTGATATGTACGGCCATTGCAATCATTTGCGTCGGTTTTTGGGCGCTGTTGAACCGGCCGGGGCAAGAACCGCCTTGGCCCTCCCGAATTCAGGGGTTTTCTTTTTCTCCGTTTCAACAAGGGCAAAGCGCCATTGATGGCATTATGCCTTCCGAAGCTGAAATCAATTCCGACCTGGCCTTGCTGTCAGATAAGACCAACGCCATCCGAACTTACACAGTACAGGGCGTTCAGGCCGATATCCCTACAATGGCCCGTAAGCATAAGCTGAACGTTGCTCTGGGGGCATGGATCAGTGCGGACCTTAAGAGGAACGAGGCGGAGATCGCAACGGCGATTCAGTTGACACTTGAAAATTGGCGTAACGTGGTGCGGATTGTGGTCGGTAACGAATCCCTGCTTCGTGAGGAAGTCACCAGTGAACAGATTGCAGACTACATAGATCGGGTGCGAACTGGCATTCGTGAGGCAGGCAGCCATGTGCCTGTCAGTACGGCAGAGCCATGGCATGTCTGGCTCAAGCATCCTGAGCTTGCCGAACATGTTGACTATATTGCAACGCACATGCTCCCCTACTGGGAAGGCATTCAGTTGGATATGGCTGTGGACTACATCATTGATCATGTAAATCTGCTTAAGAATACCTTTCCGAACAAACCTGTTGTCATCACCGAGGTCGGTTGGCCCAGTAACGGCAGAACCCGTAAATCGGCCGTTGCTTCGACGGCGAACCAGGCCACTTTTCTGCGGCGTTTTATTGCACGGGCGGAACAGGAGAAATACATCTATTATGTGATGGAAGCTTTTGATCAGCCATGGAAATCGGTCACAGAGGGAGCGGTCGGCGCCTATTGGGGAGTCTTTGATGTAAAGCGGCAACCCAAATTTCCCCTGACCTCGCCCATCATTGAAATTCCGGAATGGCGCACCCTGGCAGCAATCTCGGTAACGATCGCAGTTATCACCTTTGCACTGCTTCTGATCGACAGCAGGACTCTTCGCAAACGCGGCAGAAGTTTTCTGGGGATCATTGCTTTTTCAGCCGCAACCGCCGGCGTATGGATCGTTTACAGCTACACCCGGCAGTATATTACGGTTACTACGGGACTGGTTGGCCTGTTGATGATTATTGGCATGATCGGCATCGTTGTGGTCCTTCTCACCGAAGCCCATGAATGGGCGGAAGCATCGTGGGCGGATAGACGAAGGCCATTCACGCCAGTCTCAGTCCCCGACAAAGACTTGCCCATGGTTTCAGTGCACATACCAGCTTACAATGAGCCGCCTGAAATGCTGATGGAAACCTTAAACGCTCTGGCGCAACTGGACTACCCGTGTTTCGAGGTCTTGATCATTGACAACAACACCAAGGATCCGTCAGTCTGGCAGCCGATAGAAGCCTACTGTATTGAACTCGGAGACCGATTCCGATTTTTTCATGTGAATCCGCTGGCAGGCTTCAAAGCAGGCGCACTGAACTTTGCCCTTGCCAAGACTGCTCCGGATGCTGTCGTGGTCGCTGTCATCGACAGCGACTACATTGTTGAACCCAATTGGCTGCGGGACCTGGCAAGCCAGTTTGTTAAACCCTCAATTGCCATTGTTCAGGCACCCCAGGATTACCGCGATGATGGCGAGAACATGTTCAAGGCCATGTGCTACGCCGAGTACAGGGGTTTTTTCCATATTGGAATGGTGACCCGCAATGAACGCAACGCCATTATTCAGCACGGCACCATGACGATGGTACGAAAATCAACGCTGGTGGAAGTGAACGGCTGGGCGGAATGGTGCATCACCGAAGATGCCGAGTTAGGTCTTAAAATCTTCGAAAAAGGATACGAAGCCGCCTACACCGCCACAAGTTATGGACAGGGGGTTATGCCCGACACCTTCATCGACTTTAAAAAACAACGGTTCCGCTGGGCTTATGGTGCTATGCAGATTCTGCGCCGACACGCCGGCAGGTTGCTTCGGCCCGGGCAATCCAATCTAACATACGGCCAGCGTTACCATTTCATCGCCGGCTGGCTGCCCTGGATAGCGGACAGTGTCAACCTGCTGTTTACAATATCCGCGCTGTTCTGGTCAGTGGCCATGTGCCTGCTGCCCTTGAAATTCGACCCGCCTCTGGTGATCCTGTCGGTGATGCCGATGTCGCTTTTCATCTTCAAAATTGCGAAGATGATCTATCTTTATCGCAGCAGAGTTGGCGCCAATGTTACCCAAACATTTGTTTCGGCCCTGGCCGGACTGTCTCTTTCTCACACCATTTCCAAGGCCATTCTGCTTGGAATTTTCACCCAAACCATACCTTTTTTCCGAACTCCAAAACTGGCTCGCGCCCATGCCATGTTTCAAGCATTGCAGTCGGCCCGCGAAGAGGGATTGCTCGCACTGGCCCTCTGGATCGCCATATTTACCGTTACGGTACGGCAGGGCTCGGATACCCCTGATGTATTCATGTGGCTCATGGTACTTCTTGTCCAGTCAATTCCCTATTCGGCCACGGTAATAATGGCGATCATCAGCGGTTTTTCCAGGGTCCCAGCACAGCTCATTCGCAAGATGACGGCTTCTGCCGTTGTGGCTTCGAACACCGGCATCCATACCGAAGATTCGTAAAGTTAACGACATATCGGTTGTTAAACAGGGCCTCATGCAACGCAAACTAACGGGCGCATTAACTGGAATAAGAAAAACTCTCCAACATCGTCAGCTCTTTTTTCGTAAGATGACGATCCGTCACCCCAATCGACTTGGCTTTGTTTTGGCAGGCTTTACATAAACCGGTTTTCTGGTTGTATGATGGAACTGACTGGTGAATCGGACACATTGGTTGACCCATATCAGGGATATTTTTAATCTCTCCCTTTAAAAATGCAATCACTTCAGGTTCTTTATCAAATTTTAACAGACCATTATTGATAAGTTTCCATCTACATGAAGAACATAATTGTCTGGCCTGATCTAATACTGGGGATCCATGGTGGTGCAGACATTTTATAACTGTGATATTTTGGGATTGTTTGGCAGATTCTTTAGAATTGTCAGCTCTCTGCACCTTGCCTTTTCCAGCAGTTTTCCTGCGGTTAGCGGGTCTGGGCTTTTGCATTTGCGCTTTTCTGGGTGGGGTTATCGCCGAAGATTGCTCCTCAAATGCTTCTTCTGCTTCAATTTCCTTCTCTGGAGTTAAAGCTTCCACCATGTCAAGACCGGTATAATCGAAATTCTCAACCGGTTGATTCACTGGTATCTCCTCGGTTGGTATAATCTCAAGAGGTGTTTTTACCAAACCAACGGTTTTATCCTTAATGTTCTGGAGATTTCTTTGCTTCTGCGCTATCATAGCCTCAATAGCTTTTAGAAGCGTCTTATAATCTTCAATGTCTTTAGAACAGGCAATGGCCATTTCATCGTATGACTTAAAAACATTTACAGCCTTATCATCAAGTGTAATTGACACGGTAAATATTCCCCTTTGTTTTATTGCAGTTACAAAATCTCTAACGGAAGTATATTAATCGCGGCATTATAGGAGTTTAAATTAATAAATCAATATAATGTTTCATTTTATCGATTTATTTCATTACCTCAACGATCACAAGCTCTTATTTGACACTGTCGCCGCCGATTCTTCCCCTGGTATGCTGGAGATACTCAAGGCCAAAATCAGCGAACATGGGATCAAGAACGTTTTTCCCCAGCACCTTGATCTGCATTATGATTTAACCTAAAACCATTCTCACAACAAGAAAGGAATCAAAATGCTGAAAAAAATGTGTTTCATTATGGGTTTTTTCATTCTGGCGTTTCCATTACTGGCACAAAGTTTTGACTGTAATAAACCGGATTTTGGCACCCGTATCGAAGAGCTGAACAAAGATGGATTTTTCGTGTGAGTTGCCTCCAGAATCAGTCTACTAACAATCTGGAAATGTTTTGATTGTTATTTCAGCATTTCCATTTTCCAGTCCACCACGCCCTGGCCTTTGGCGCCAAACACTGCACCAATCAGATAAACCGGGCGGGTTTCTCCTGTATATGGTTTTGCGTAACCCCTGTCATGGATCTGCGCCAGGGCGCGTTTTGCATTGCCGCCCAATTTGAATTCAAACACAAAAACGCCTTCTTCCAGCTCCGCCACCGCATTGATCCGGCCACGGCTGGTTCGCACCTCGACCCCTACCTGAAGACCAATTAGCTTGAAAATCAGATAAAAGATGGTCTGATAATACCGTTCCTGCTTGATCTGAATGTCGTAGGGAATCCCGGCAAAGAAAATCTGAAGCACGTCAAAAAATTTTGACATGTCTCCGACCCGCAAAGCTGTCACCAACTCCCACAGATATCCGCCGGTCATGGCGGTATCAGCCGTGCTGAAAGCGCCCAATAGATACCGCATGAAGGCGTTCTTCACCTCAAAGTTGGGATAGGACAGCCGGAACAGCCGGGATACCGGATCATAATCCTTGATCGTCAGATACCCGGTCTGAAACAAAAGGGCGACAGGTTTGAGATCATCCACCTCGTAACTGCTGAAAGCCAGCTCATCCACCCGCATATTTTCCAGTTCCTGAATATCATAATTTCGGGTTTTCAGAAGCCGGATCAGGAATGTGGGGGTTCCCGTTTCAAACCAGTAATTGCGAAAATCCTGCATATCCATAAGCAGAAGCAGGGAAAATGGGTTATAAACAGGAACACAAGCTTTCGAGAAACAAAATCCGTTATACCAACGGCGGATTTCCGCCACCAAATCCGGCGCATGAATGCCGGAATTAATTGCAAAAGTCTGGATATAGTCTGCAAAACTGGTTTCCATCTCCTCATGGGTCATCCCCAACAGCGCGCCAAAGCGGTTGTCCATGGTGATGTCTTTCAGATGGTTAAGCCCGGAAAACACGCCCACTTTGCTGAACTTGCTGACTCCTGTCAGCATCACGAACCGCAGATAATCGTCCAGTCCCTTTAAAACCTCGTAAAAGCCTTTAAGGACATCCCGAATATGCTTTGTCTCATCAATGTACTCGATGTTATCTATGATCGGTTTGTCGTATTCATCCACCAGAACAACCACTTTACCCTGACGGGACAACTGGATGATCAAATCCCGGAACCGCTTCTGGTAGTCTCCGGTATCACAGACCACATTGTTGATCTTTGCCAGTTCTGTAATCTGTTCTTCCAGCTTCTGCCGCAAATCCACCGCTGATGTCACCCGAAACTGGCTGAAATCAATGCGAATGACCGGATGGGGATTCCAAGCATAATCACTGCCATCAATCCACAACTCCTTGAACAGCTCCCGCCGTCCCAGAAAAATCGCCTCCAGGGCGGATAGAAGCAGGCTTTTTCCAAACCGGCGGGGGCGGGACAGGAAATAAACCCCTTTTGGATATCTCACCATTTCATATATCCATTTGGTCTTATCCACATATAAAAATCCGCCGGTAATCAAATCTCCATAAGACTGAATGCCGATCGGTAATGGTTTCGCCATCAATGGGTCCTCCCAAGGATACGCCCGTTAATCATTTGTCTGCGAAAAAAATTCGACATGGATCGTGTATTCGGAAGACATGCTTCCGCATGTAGATGATGTGCATTCGTGTTGCAAATTATGCAAGAACCATCTAAAGACTTTTTGGAAAAGTCTCACACGAAGACAAAAAAATCTTGTTTTTCGTCAGCTCCATTCCGCCACAACGCCTATTGTCCACCCGCAACCATCTGTGCAAGAGACCTTGCCATATTCTGGACAAAGGTGTCATCAGGCATGCGAATCGTCATGCTGAGGCTGCCGTCGTCATTTTTTTCCATGCACTCATTTAGCTTTGATCTGAAGGCTTCGGTAAGGGAGACAATTTTTTCGGTTTCATCGGCGCTTGAGAACATCTCGCCAATAAAGGCAAAGGCCGCGCCCACCAATTGTCCGCCTGCAGTCGCCACTTTCTCCTTTTTCACCAGGACAGTAGCCTGCCTTTCCACCTGCGCCTTCATGCTCTCGTCTTCGGCGGCCTCGGGCTTGGCCCCCAGCAGAATCTCCAGTCTTCGCTTCAGCTCCTCAATGCCCGTTGTCATGTTGACCTGGGTAATATCCGCATCCGGATCAAGCACCGCCAGCGCGAGTTCATGCTTGGTCGAAAGGGTCGTGAGCAAACTTTCCTCCAGTGTATCTACTGTAACCAGCAAAAACACCTGCACCGGACGCTTCTGGCCCATGCGATGGGCGCGGCCAATACGCTGCTCCAATACAGCCGGATTCCATGGCAGATCGACGTTGATAACGGTGTTGGCGGCCTGAAGATTCAATCCTGTAGATCCAGCATTGGTGGTGATAAAAAGCTTGCATTCGGGATTTCCCTGAAACTGTTGCACCAAGCCCTGACGCAACTTCTGCGGTACAGAGCCGTCCAACCGGACGTAGTTCAGCTTTTGGGCCTCCAGCAACGGCTCGATCATATCGAGCATCCCCGTCCATTCGGAGAAAAGAACGATCTTGCGATCATCCTCGGCGAATAGTTGCTCCAGGAGCGAATCAAGTTCTTTTAGCTTGCTTGAGTAACCCGGTGTCTGTTTATCCACCAGAAACGTACTGTTGGCGCACAACCGGCACATTAAAAGAGCTTTTTGAAGCCGCAGGAGATCCATCTCTGAAATGAATTTCTTTTGAAGGATAATTTGAATAATCTTGCGGTGGGCGATTTCCACTCCGAGCTGCTCGTCGGTGGGCGTGATGCGGATCACCTGAGTGGTCCGGGGCGGCAGATCCTTGATGACGGATGCCCGTGTGCGACGCAGCAAAATGGGTTTTAACCGCTCGCGCAGCTCGTCGAGATTTTTGTATCCCAGAAGTTTTCCTTTTTCATCGACCATCCTGTGCCGATTAAAGAATTTAAATGCCGGCCCCAGACGCCTGTCGTCAATAAATTCCACTACCGAAAAAAGATCATCAATCCGGTTTTCAAGGGGTGTGCCGGAGAGTACGAGGGCGAACCGGGATCGCAACGACTTTATCACCCTGCTCGTTTTGGCTTCCCAATTTTTGATCCGCTGTCCCTCATCCAGTATGATCAGATCCCAAGACACCTTTTCTATGGATAAAAAATCCCGCATCACCTGCTCGTAATTGCATATAGTAAAAAAACTGTCGTTCACATACTGGGCCTGCCGGTCTTTCACGGCCCCAAGGATGAGGCAGGAGCTGCGATGGCTGAAACGCTTGATCTCAATTCGCCACTGGGCTTTCAAGGATGCAGGGCAAATAATCAGCACCTTGGTAATTGAGGCTTGGCGTGATAGTAATTCGGCAAGCCCGATCCCCTGGATGGTTTTTCCAAGTCCCATGTCGTCAGCCAGAACCGCGCGGCCGGCCCCGGCAGCAAAAGCAATGCCATCCAACTGATACGGGAGCAATTCGGTTTTTAAAAGGGTCTTTCGCAGCGGGTGATTCGCCGGATCCTTGCGGATATCGGCAACCTCATCTGCCATACGGTCCTGAAACAGCCTCCGGTTGATATACTCTTCGGCATCCGGATAGACAGTGACCGAAATCCCCGCATTTTCGACATGACGGATGCGGCTGATCAGGTCCTTCATGTTTTCAATGGGTTTTCCTTTCAGCGGTAGCAGACGTTTCAAAACAACTGAACCGAGGATTTCCGGCATCAACATTTTCAGTTGCGTCTCTTCTCCGTATTGAAGGTAAAAACAGATTTCCTTGATTTCAGCAGGGGTCTCCCGCATCTGTTTATTGAATTTTTTTCGAACGATTTCCAGAGAAAACATAATGTGTTTGCATGTACCGAGTGTATTTTTGCGAAAATCCGGACAAGAGCAATAGGATTCGCCCGGCTTCCAGCCGCGTAGCGCAATCCGGTAACTTTTTCCGGAAACTTGACTTGTGATGACATAATCGGTCCACAATTCATGCGGGTTCATGGACACCAATCGCATCTTTTCCGTTAGCGCCCGTTCTTTTCGATCTGACATGGCCTGATCAATCAATTCGGCTTCGCTCAGGCTCTCAACGGGAACTCTCTCGGGTGGAGGCGCCGCCAACCCCAAGGCCATTTTCTCCTCCAGAATCAATGAAAGGGCTGCGCCCTGATGATCGCAGATCACAGGGCAAGTGCTGCAAGTCATCTGGATTCGCTGATGCTTCAGCGAATCCAGCCTGATGTCAACGATCGAGCCTTCAAGTTTCAATTGAAAGCTCTCGTCGTCGAGTGTCACCTGTTCGAAAACATCAATATCGAATTTCCCGCCCGCCATCAGCAACTCTTTTCCCTGAGCGCCGAGCAGTTTTGTGGCCTGCTGGTAGGTCAGATGCGACAATTTATCCTTCAGCGTTCTCATATAGCCTCCCCGATAACGATTAGAAGTCATGCATTTTCTGTTTATTAATTGCTTGCGCCGGTTACCAAGTTTAACAGGAAACTTTGAGCGGTCAATGACTGAGTTTTTAGCCGCCACAAGAGCGTTCACCTCAAATGCGCAAAGGACACAAAGAAAATATTCAACGGAATTAGTCGCCACAAGAGCGTTGTCTTCTGTGCGGTGAATTGAAAAGTGCAGTTTATGCCCACACGCAATATCCTTGTACGAACTGGGACAAAAACAAAAAAAGGTTTATGGAAATTTCCATAAACCTTTGACTTATTATTTTGGTGGAGCTGAACGGGATCGAACCGTTGGCCTCATGACTGCCAGTCATGCGCTCTCCCAGCTGAGCTACAGCCCCACAAATCTTATGCTGAATAAATAACCAATAATTGTACTCATGTCAATGATTATTTGACTGAACATATATTTTTGGTTGCGGTTTTTATGAAAAAACCGCATGATAACGGAAATAAAAAAGGCCATCAGCACAAGAATACGGTAATTGGTTACCTTTGCATCTGAAGGAGTCTGTCGCCCGTTTACAATAAACCTGTAAGCTCATGGCCCCGTTCGTTCACCCGGAATGGCTATCTGAAGAAACCATGTATGACTATCAACTGAATCAAGAATACTTTGCCCAGATCGCAGACGACATTCTGAATATCGGATGTGAAGAGCTGTTGAAGCTGGGAGCGGAAAATATCAGACCGGCATATCGTGGCGTCTATTTTAACGCCAGCCGGGATGTGATGTATCGTGTCAATTACGAAACCCGGTTCATCACGCGGGTGATTGCGCCGCTCAGCATTTTCTCATGCCGAAACGCCGATCATCTCTACCGGAAAGGCTCGGACATCGAGTGGCGCGATTTTTTCTCTGCGGATCACACTTTCGCCGTCTTTGCCAGTGTCTCGAACAGCACAGCCATCAATCATTCGGAGTTTGCCGCGCTTCGCCTGAAAGACGCCATTGTTGACTATTTCAGAAACCTGTCCGGAAGCCGACCAACGGTTGAAAAGATCAATCCCGACATCTGGATCAATCTTCATATTGAAAACAACCAGGCAGTTATCGGAATCGATACTTCAGGCGGATCACTCCACCGCAGGGGATACCGGAAACAAACTGTCAAGGCCCCGATCCAGGAAACGCTGGCAGCGGCTATCATTCATCTTTCTGCATGGAACGGCGAGCGCCCCCTGTATGATCCAATGTGCGGTTCCGGGACCCTGGTCACAGAAGCCCTAATGCACTATTGCCGCATTCCAGCCGGAATTCTCCGAAAACGGTTCGGATTTGAGTTTCTTCCCGATTACGACAGAAAAAGCTGGAAACAGGTCAAGGCCACGGCGGATCGGCGCATACGCAAACTTCCGGACGGGCTGATCGCGGCCAGCGATATTTCGGAAAAGGCTGTCGCTGCAACCCGTGCAAACCTTCGAGAGCTTCCCCACGGTGAACACATTGCGGTGATTGTCAAAGATTTTCAGCAGATATCAAGACTTGAAAACAGGCTCATCATCTGCAATCCGCCCTACGGCATCCGTCTGGACAATCCCGTCGAGCTTGAGTTGTGGTATAAAAATTTTGGCGATTTTCTGAAGCAAAGATGTCTGAATTCCCATGCTTATGTCTATGCTGGAAATCGTGATCTGATACCCCATATCGGCCTGAAGCCATCCCTGAAGCTTCCACTAAAGAACGGTGGTCTTGATGGGCGACTGCTGAAGTTTGATATCTACTAAAAAAATCCGGTTGAAAAGCATTAAATTTTGAGGCGTTTACAAAACAGGAGAGATGAATGAAATACATTGCCCCTTCCATATTATCGGCGGATTTTTCCCGGTTGGGGGAAGAAATCAAGGCGGTTGAAGCGGCCGGCGCAGACTGGATCCATGTGGATGTAATGGATGGTCATTTTGTTCCCAACATCACGATTGGTCCGATGGTTGTGAAAGCGGTCCGAAAGGTGACCAGCCTTCCCATAGATGTCCATTTGATGATTGAAAATCCGGACCGGTTTATTCAGGATTTCGCCAAGGCAGGTGCCTCCCTGATTTCCGTTCAGGTTGAAACCTGTACGCATCTGCACCGGACGATTCACCTTATCCGGGAATGCGGCTGCAGGCCCGGCGCCGTACTGAATCCGACCACCCCGGCATCGGCTCTGGAATGGATTCTGGAATATCTGGATTTTGTCCTTATCATGAGCGTGAATCCGGGCTTCGGGGGACAGAAGTTTATCCAAAGCGCCCTTCAGAAAACAAGGCATATGCGAAGATGGATTCAGAGCAAAAACCTGCCCACTTTGATTGAGATTGATGGCGGAGTGAATGAAACCACCATCCTGGAAATCTCCGAAGCCGGTGCTGATGTCTTTGTGGCCGGCTCAGCCATTTTCGGCAGCCAGGACTACGGAAAAACAATCTCCGCACTTAAACAGATAATCAGCAGGGATACTGCAGATAAATGAGGTGATCGGATGGAACCTATGCCTGAGAACAAAATAATTCTGGTGATTCACGGTCCCAACTTGAACATGCTGGGCAAAAGAGAGCCTGAAGTTTATGGAAAGGCAACTCTTGATGATATCAACACCGCCCTTAAAGAAACCGGAAACCATCTTGGCGTGTGCGTCGAGATATTTCAATCCAACCATGAAGGGGTCATTGTGGATAAGATTCAGGAAATAATGAACTCTCATCATGGCCTGATCATTAATCCCGGCGCTTATACGCATACCAGCGTGGCTATACATGACGCCCTGCTGCTTCTAAGTTTTCCGGTGGTTGAGGTTCATCTTTCCAATATCTACAAGCGGGAGACCTTCCGCCACCATTCGATGATTGCAGGCGTTGCAACCGGGCAGATTTCCGGACTGGGCGGCGATGGCTACATTCTGGCGCTGGAATATATCGCACGGCAATGTCGAGCCGTCGTTCACAATTAAACAGAAGAGGTTTCATGAATTTATCCCACGTTTCACTTATTACCGATGAACTGCACCTGACTATCCAGCAGGTGCAGGCAGTTGCTTTGCTTCTGGAAGAGGATGCCAGCATTCCATTTATTGCAAGATACCGTAAAGAGGCGACCGGAAGCCTGGATGAGGTTTCAATCGCCGCCATCCGGGACCGGCTCGGTCAGCTTCATGATCTGGATTCGCGAAGATCAGCCATTCTGCACTCTTTGGAGCAGCATGGCCATTTGACCGATGAACTGAGCCAGAGCGTCATGGTTGCGCCGACCCTTTCCGAGCTGGAGGACATATATCTTCCATTTCGCCCCAAACGCCGGACCCGCGCCACCATTGCCAGGGAAAAAGGGCTTGAGCCACTTGCTCTTCTGCTTCTGGAGCAAACCGGAATTGATCCAGTTCGGGAGGCGACTTTGTATGTGAATACCGAAAAAGGTGTGGACAGTCCTGAAGAGGCGCTTTCCGGAGCCAGGGATATACTTGCGGAAAGAATCGCGGAAGATTCCGGGGCAAGGGCGCACATTCGCCAATTGTTCGCTGAAAAAGGGATGTTTGTCTGCCTGGTTTCAGCAGGAAAGGAGGCAGAAGGCGCTAAATACAAGGATTATTTCGACTGGAAAGAGCCGGTTTCCCAGGCTCCGTCCCATCGAATCCTGGCCATGCGCCGGGGGGAAAATGAAGATATCTTGAATCTGTCCGTATTGCCGTCCGAAGCAGATGCCATTTCGATTCTGGAAAACATTTTTGTAAAAGGCGGCGGCGATGACGCCAGCCAGGTGCGTCTGGCGATTATTGACGGGTACAAGCGGCTTCTTTCCCGGTCCATGGAAACCGAGGTTCGCGTTTCAACCAAGGAGCGGGCCGATGTAGAGGCCATCCGTATTTTTGCAGACAACCTGAAGCAATTGCTTCTGGCGCCGCCCCTCGGTGCAAAACAGGTTATGGGATTGGATCCGGGTTTTAGAACCGGCTGCAAGCTTGTGTGCCTGGACCGCCAGGGAAAGCTGCTCTACCATGACACCATTTACCCGCATTTGTCAGAGTCGCAAACCCGTCAGGCGGCAGAGAAGGTAACAGAGATATGCAGCCGCTTTCAAATCGAAGCCATCGCCGTTGGTAACGGTACGGCCGGCCGGGAGACTGAAGCATTTCTGAAAACCGCTGTGCTTCCCACGCAGACAAAAGATACTCTATCCGTGATCATGGTGAATGAAAGCGGAGCTTCGATCTATTCGGCTTCGGAAGTCGCCAGGGAAGAATTTCCCGATCTTGACTTGACGGTTCGCGGCGCGGTATCCATTGCCAGACGATTGATGGATCCGCTCTCGGAGCTGGTGAAAATCGATCCCAAATCCATCGGTGTCGGCCAGTATCAGCATGACGTGGATCAATCCGCCCTGAAACAATCCCTGGATGATGTGGTTCTTAGTTGCGTTAATCGCGTTGGCGTGGATGTCAATCAGGCCAGCGCCCAGCTCTTGACATATATATCCGGGCTGGGGCCGCAGCTTGCCCGAAACATTGTCCAGCATCGCAATGAAAACGGCCCGTTTGACTCGCGTCAGGCTCTTAAAAAAGTCAAACGCCTGGGACCAAAAGCCTTTGAACAGGCTGCGGGATTTCTAAGAATCCGGGAGGGAATCAATCCCCTGGATGCCAGCGCTGTTCATCCGGAGAGCTACCCGATCGTGGATGCCATGGCAAAAGATATAGGCGGCACGGTGACTGATCTGTTGAAAACAGCCGAGCTTCGCAGCCAGATTGATATTTCCCGGTATGTCACAGAATCAGTGGGACTGCCGACCCTTAAAGACATTCTGAATGAGCTGGCCAAGCCCGGGCGGGACCCCAGAGAGCCTTTCGAAATGGGCTTTACCAGCGGTGTCGAAAAAATGGAAGACCTTTGCATCGGCATGAAACTTCCCGGAATTGTCACCAATGTTACCGCCTTCGGGGCTTTTGTAGATATCGGAGTGCATCAGGACGGTCTGGTTCACGTTAGCGAACTGTCCGACCGGTTTGTCAAGAACCCCCAGGATGTGGTCAAGGTCAACCAGAAAGTGCAAGTAACGGTTCTTGATGTGGATCTGGACCGCAAGCGGATATCGCTTTCCATGAAATCAGCGCCGGAAATGGCATCTTCACCCCAATCGCATCACTCAGTATCCGAGCAGAAAACCGAATTGAAAAAAGGATCCCGAAAGCCTTTAAAGGAAAAACCGGTTCCATTCAACAATCCGTTTGCTGATATTTTTCGTAAAGGATAGGCTGTCATTTGTGATTTGGTTTCAAAAAAGGGAACTCGAATTCAAGCTCGCCGCATAATCATTCCGATAGCCAGGATAGATGCCCGATTCATAGCCGAACAGGTCGAAATTTTTTGTTGTTTATCACAACATTTAAACCATGTTCATCTCTATTTTTCGAAAACTCCAAAATATAACAGGATGGACACAGAAAGTGTCAACACGGAAATCAAGAATGTCATTTTTTCACTGTGCGGTATGGAAACCACTTGACAATCTCAATCATTTTTAATAGAGATGCAAGGGTAGTTTGGTCCTATCGTCTAGCGGTTAGGACGCTGGCCTCTCACGCCGGAAACGCGGGTTCGATCCCCGCTGGGACCACCAATTATATCAAATAGTTATCATTATTTCAAAATGCCGCCTGTGGAGATGACGGCTCCCCAGACGGCTTTTTGCTTTTATGGACCCACATTTCATTATCCAAACATCTGTTTGTGAATTTGGTCAATTGATATGACATCTGCTGGTTTTGACGGAAGACTTTCCAGTGCACTTCGCACACGCTCTACCCCAATACTCTTCAAATACCGTTCTGTCGTACTGGGGCTGTGATGTCGGAGAATGGCTTGTATTACGCCAAGGTCATGCCCATCGTTGAATAAAATGGATGCCGAAAGGTGTCGGACAGCATGGAAACCAAACGGTGTCACTTCGCCCTTCTCGCATAACTTTGACATAAAATGACCCCTTACTTTGAATGGCTTTCCGTAATACTCTTGGGTAAATGCCGTATCGTCAAGACACAAAAATACATGGGGCTCGGTTTTTATCGGTCTGTTTTCCCACCACCACCGCAATGATTTATGTAGCTCCTTTGTCATTGGCAGCCAGTCGTATTCAAAAGTTCCATCCTGACGCTTTCGGGTCCCCAGTCGTATTCTGTCATTGATGAAATCAATATCCTGCCAGGTCAAACGGAAAATTTCACTGCGGCGAGCAGCCAAGTGGAGAAACGTCAGCAACATTACTTTATCTTGTCCTTCTGCGACAGCATAAATTTTCCAGAAATCCTCTTCGGGCGGTACATAACGGGGATGCCGAATTTCGGGCATCCTTTCTACTAGACAAGGGTTGGGTCCTGGCAATGGCGGGTCCAAGTATTTCATGCCCCAGTGCCAGCCAGCCACAAGGTTCTTTCGGTCCTTGTTGGCTGCATATCCACTTCTTTCCTCCTTTTGTTTGATCACGTAGTTCATTACATGAGCGGGTTTTAATTTATCCACGGGCAAAGCCTCGTCTATTTCCTTGAAGAAAAGTCGGAATGCGAAACATTTTTCCTGATACACCTGGGCGACAAATTTTGATTGCGAATAATCAAGATATTTTTGAGCCCAATCCCCCAAAGATATTGTGGCGATCTTCTCCACCCAATCTTCTGCGGGTTTTCGCTGCATCCTCGTTTCCCACTCTATAGCTTCCTTTTTCGTTGGAAATACCTTGTTCTGCCTCTTCCCTTCCTTCCTCACTTGAGCAATCCATTGTTGTCCTCTTTTGTATGGCATTGTAAATCTCCTTTTCAAAGAACCTGTAATGGCGTCCCAAGCGTATTCCACCTAAATCGCGATAATATTTCCTCACGGTCTTGACGTCAAGACCGAAATAGACTGCCACCTCTTGGGAACACAACGCTTTTCCTAAATCCTTTTCCAATATATTCAATCATCTTTACCTCCAATTCTGATATGACAGACCCTGGCTGGTTTGTTCCAGAAGACAGCTTTATGTTGTCCATGGCGTGCCCAGACGCTTTATATTTGCGACCTTGTGGAGCCGGGGGTTTTGTTTCCCGACTCCTGTTCCGTCCAGTTTTACGAGATGGTGCTCGGTTTCTACAAAGGCTTGGGCTATACGATTGCCCAAACAATTAATTCACGATTGAGTACCAGCAGTTTTCGGTTTTTTTTCGCCCATTCTACCATCGGAGGTGTACACTGCTGTGTGCCAAGAGGGCAGGAAATTCTATTTTCCAGCCGCAATCGCTTTCCGTCCGCACGCCGCATCATTTCAAACGCATGATCGACGAATTGTTTCTCCGGAGAATGCCACTGTGTGGGCTGTATCAGAAGGGCGATAAAACCACTGGACTGATGTTGAGCAATTTTGTTGATGATCGACGCCAAATTATCATGAAAATTTTCCAAGTCCATATTTCCCAAATCTTCCGGTGAATCTGAATATTTTCCTTCGGCTTGCTTCCAGTAAGGAGGGTCCAGGAAGGTAAGCCGTACATCAGACCACCGATTATTTAATGGAGGCGTTTCCTGAACGATGTCCAGCAGACGGATTTCATTTGGTCTTTCTGGTATAGGCTTCCGGTCGGATACCCAGTAACGGCGGAGGCGTTCTTTGCACACGTCAATACTTGTGCCTCCACCTGCAAAGACGTCCAAAACGATGTCGCAGGGCTCCGTGTATAGATACAGCAACCATTCAAGAATACGAGGATCAGTATTGCCAAAATGCGTTGATCCATTTTCATTCCGGGTAAATCTCCAGTCATTGTATAACGGGCGCGTTCCGTCCTTATCATCGTAATCCTCAAACCGAGAAAACCTAGCTCGTTTCGTTCCTGGGAACTTTTTGAACCCTTCTTCGGAAATAATTCGCTTGATTGTCCCCTCCGGGGTATTGGTTGCAATTGCAATCTGCTCAGAAGTAAAACAAGCAAGCCAGCGATCAAATACTGTTTCAACAAGTAACTGTCTTTCTGCTTGGCGAATTTTGCTAGTCCAATCTGAGATTGTTTGTTTGCGAACCGAAAGCAATTTTGCAATTTGTTCCAATGTGTACCGATGGTCTTTCCAAAGGGAAATTGCACAGCGTTCCTTATCTTTTTCATTTAACTGCTTTCCGTGTGTGCTGTTGAGTTTGACAGCAACAGAAAAACGATCTGCATCTTTCTCAATTTCATAAATATAGACAGGAATGCTGTGATCTTTACCGTCATAATGTTTCTGGTAAGCCAGGTGGCGGTGTCTTCCATCCAACAGGTATCCATTTTGGTCAATTATGATATAATTTCCGAGAGCTTCGATTTCTTCCAGACAGTCTGCATATTGCTGGACTAAAATATGATCAACAGATTTTCGCGGGTAGAACCTTTCCTCGAATACAATTCTTGAGAGGGGGACTCGTTGGGTCTGTTTTTCGATCTTGTCGTCTATCCGAATAATTTTATGTGGCATTTCTTTACCTCGAAAAATTTATGTGATACAGTCTCGTTCTGCCCGAGTCCCGACCAAGACAAAGGTGTTTAACTCAGGCAGTTTTACGAGATAGTGCTCGCCTGGCGATAACAGAGCATCGTGCCATGGTTTCCGTATTAGAAACTACGGTGGTTTCTTTTTTAAGGAAACTCCTAACTTCATAATCATTTGCAAAAGAAGCTTTATCAGTATGGGTTATATCAAAAGGTATCCGGTGGGAGAACGGAATTCTGAATGCCGCCTAACCAATATTTGTAAAAGAGTCTTTATCAAGATTGACTGTATCAAGTATATGATATGTCGGAACACTGACCGTGGATAACGGAAATTCTGAATTCTGATTACCAATTGTTTGCAAAAGATTCTTTATCAATGAGCTGATTAACTTCTGTAAGAATACCATTTTACTTGCGTCTTCTTTCCGATTTCCAGCAATGTCTTTCATTCGACATATCCAGTACTCCAAATTATCATGTTAAAGCGCATTAGCAAGAAATACTGATTACTGACACTGTACGGCGGGACACAGACACTTGTACAGCGGGACACTACACTTGTACACCGGGACTACTATCACACTGTACAGCGGGACACAGGCACTGTACAGCGTAACACTGGTAGTGGGACACTGGTACTGATATACCGTTTTGCAGTTTGTAGTGTTTGTAGTGTTTGTAAAGTTATTCAACTGCGTAGCAGTAAGTATATTTTTTTGTTTATTCTAAAGGATGTTGTCTATTCTAAGTATCTTATACAGAAACTACGGCGGTTTCCAATACGGAAACTACGGCACGTTCCATACCAGCCAGTAATTATATAACTATATGATTTATAAGGTATAAAAATTATCAGCATTAGATGATTGCACCCCCATATCAACCAACATCTCATCCGCATTTCTTTTACTTAATTCACCCATCAAATAGAGTACCTCATGCTCATTCTCATCAATGTAACCCAACTCATAAACGTTGATATAGTGGCTTTTGTATGATGGTATTTTTATTATTTTAATGGCATTCCAATCTTTTTCCAATTTTGTAAGCAGAGTTGAAACGTACCCTTTACTTTTTTTTGATAGTCCAATGTGCTCTGCAATCATGTCCTGGTCCCATCTGGCAACTAATTTTCGCTGCCCTAAATAATAATCTTCATATAGTTTCTTCGCTAATCCACAACTGTTCATTTTCCCCCTGATAACCCATCCACATAGGTGGAACCAAACAGCAGCTTCTTTGGCGAGTATAAATTGTCCGAACTCCTTTGACCGTAAAATTTGATTATATATTCGTAAGTGACTGGGTCCTTTTTCTTCTTTTTTCATCTCCTTTCATCTCCTATTTTATCGGCGCTCTCTGACACACTTGTGCCCCGCCACAGGATGAAGCGGGGGCACTATGGTTATTGAGTTTCCACGATCCTGACTGTCAAACCTACATTTTCATAAGGTGCATATTCATTGCGACAGACGAACTCCGCCGAAAATGTTCTCCCAGCATCCATAACCTGGGCGAGCTTTTCTGCAACAGGCTTTTGCAGATAGCCCAATCGGTCATTAAGGAACCAGACGCCGACAGCATTGTGATCGTAGGGATTGTCGTGTTCACGCTCCAGACTGAAATAGCCAATGTCGCGGTACCCCCACTTGCGAATGGCCGCTTGGCAATCTCCGTAAGAAACTCCAGCCAGTTTGGTTTGAATTGGTGAAAAAGTACTTTTATTCATCGTTGGCCTCCCCTTCGTTCTTTTATTTTTCTTTATTTGGCAGGTGACCACCGAAACAGCAGGTCACCTGCACTGTTTACTGATTATCTCCTTTTATTAATTATTAACTTTACTTAACTATCACCGATTAACTCCTTATAATCAGCACAAACATCGTCATTTAGTACCTTCCATATATGGTATTGAGCTGCCACCGCATCTTGCTCTAAAACACTTACATCGTCCATAGTTTCTCCTATGTAATTAAAAAGGAACTCATCTGAGCAGAATGCGCTCATTGCTTCTATTTCATCCTCAGCTTTTTCAGCATCTTTAATAACTTTCCTCAATTCCTTCACTCGTTCATAAACAGCACGCATAACGGCTACCTGGCACTTTGCGTGAAAAACTCTATCATCCAACTCCCAAGTCATGTTCTTTTTCATTGTATCCCCCTTTTTTCCATCAATTATCATTCTCAAAAGTAACTTCGGCTAACTTACTGCAAAATGGTTGAAACATCTTTCATCACCTCCTTGCCCGCGTTTTTTTTTTCTGCAGGCGTAAATTGTTACACGTCCTCGTCTTCAACGGTAATTTCTGGTCGATTGCTCAAATACTCATAATCTCTCTTAATTTTTTCTAATTTCGTCTCAATCTCCACTGGTGATAACGACCCCTTATCTTTAAATATTATAAATTTCATTAATCTAACATCTAACTCATCGCTTCTTGCTGATTCTGAAAACCCAATTTTATTCCTGTATTTTGTAAGCCGATATTCCAATGAAGCATACAAATTCTGAATGAAATCCCCCTTCGTCATATCGAGCTTCTTGGCCGTCTTTTTCAAATTTTGGTGTACCTGCTCATCCAAAATCACCTGATATGGTTTAATAACCTTTTCTTCCTTTTTCATCTTCCATGATCCTTTCAATTTAAGTTGAAATACTCTCCACACAACGAATATAAGCCTTAACTTGTGTTTGTCAAGATTAACACGTTAAATAAATATACACAATTTTATATTATATTATGAATGTTAATGCGGGGATTGTGTTTGAGGACAGTCATATTCGGGCAGACTGTCCATATTACTGCATTGTTTCAGATGTGGGGGTCGGGTTCATAAGTTCCGACCCACCCACACCATTGCAGCTTTTACTGAGTTGGTCGAGGGAAATTGGGACTCACGGGCCCTGCGGGATCAATTGTCGGGTCACTAGATTTCACTTCGAATTTACCTAACAACTCGTTAATACTTTTTTTAAGCTGATAAAGATTGTAATTCATAATTCCGATTTCACAACCGTCCAGAATACGGTTATGAAACACGCATTGATCGATGAGACACAGTTGGTTGGTGAGTGGGCAGTGTTTGCCTTCATTTTTATTCATTGTCAGAGTCCTCCTTTATTGAATTCTTACCAGCAGTCTTGTTTACAGCCGAAGAAAGGGTGAATCCTTCATCCAAAAATTCCTTAATTTTGTGCAGATTTTTAACTTGGGAAGGTGAAAATCTTCGATATGCCCTTACACCAGACACCAACCTCTCAGCTTTGGGGATATATCCCTTTTCTTCCCAATTCCTGATCTGTTTTTGCGGCACACCCGAGATTTTAGACGCATCTCCAATACTGAAAGTCAATTTACTGTCATTCTCCATAATTGTTACCTCCATGAATTTTTATTTGAGAGAAAAAAAACCACTCTCTGTATATGAGAGGTTAGTTAATTCCCATCAGCAGTACGAGTTGACGAAAAATGTTATCCTCTACTTATACGAGGTTAGTTAATTACTGGCATTGCCACAACCGAAGGTAGGTTTGAAATTTCGGCTGGAACTAAAACAACCAGCAAAAACACCCTTTTTTAGATCGCAGAAGCAGTATCGTACCCACAACTGACCCAGAAATCTCCACAACACCCTTTTTTGAAATCGCAAAAGCAGCATACACCTGGTTTACAAAGCCCCAGAAACAGAACTTTTTCATTTTCCTATTTGAATTCTCGAACAAAATGTGGACCCCCAAGGGAATTGAAATGCAAAGAAAGAAGGCAGTGGATATTTTTAGGAAAACGCATTAAAGATTGGTTTGGCAGATAAAACGGACAGGGTATCCTACTATATTATATTAAGGTATGGTGTCCAGAATCCAACCACATCCATCTTCTTTACCTCAGCACAGGTATCCAGATTCCCGTGTTTCTGGAACATCGTCCAGACCGCCCAACCGTCCAGCAACAGACGATCGGACGATCCGGACGATAATCCTATCAATTGGTTTCAGGTTTCAAAGTCGTTATTTATATCTGCGTCAGATTCCTCCTCTAAATAATCCTCCCCGAATATACCCTCATATACTTTATCCCTTTCCTCATTCTCCGCTGCCATATCTTCTGATAATGGACCGATAATCGCCCAGTCTCCCCAATCTATGAGATCATCCCACATATTTCACCTCCTTTTTCTCGGACGGATTATCCCCCTTGCGACCCGCCCATTTTTGAAAAGTGTTGAATAGTGATATTCAGGGTCAGAGAATGTAGATGCCGCTCTGTATTTTCTACAGTATGTGATCCACCCGTTCCGATGTGGCTCAAACTGCACCCACCCGCACAACAATAAATCATGTTTTGCTTCCGCCATATTCATATGCACCTCCAATGACAAAGGGCGTCTCTTGGGCTTCTACAGCCATTTTAGACGCCCTTCATGTCTATTTGATAGATTGTATTTGTTCAGTCAGAAATCTTCATATGCGACCATACAATTCGTCTCACGACTTGTCTTATGCCGTCTTTCGATGTCATTGTTCTTTTTTCCTTTGTCTGCTAATAATCGCACTCAGAACAGATGATTTTTGACTTTTGCTATTGTAAATGGAAATTAATTTATATATTTTAGGAGATTAATAAAAAAGGGGGTTAATTTTGAAAAATTTAGTTTTAAGCAATTTTGAACATGAAGTGTTTGGTGAAATAAGAATCACTGATATTGAAGGCACTCTTTGGTTTGTAGCCAATGACGTTGCCAAAGCTCTTGGGTATGAAAAACCTAATAATGCGATCAATCTACATTGCAGAAATATCAATAAATTCAATTACCCTGCTACAGGAAGGGAGCTAAATATCATCCCTGAGTCAGATGTTTATAGATTAATTATGCGTTCAGAACTTCCGGAAGCGGGGAAATTTCAAGATTGGGTGACTGATGAAGTTTTACCTTCTATCCAAGAAACCGGCTCTTACTCTCTCGTCCCGATGTCACTCCCCGAAGCTCTGCGTCAGTATGCGAATGAACTTGAAATGAATGAACTTGAAATGAAGGAACTTGAAATGAAGGAACTGGCTCTCAAACAAAGGGATGAAGTTAACCAAATCCTGGATCAGTGACAAGAAAACTGCTGACCGGAACAATCTTCCGGTCAGGTCAAAACAGTGAAATGTGGGTGCTGATGCAATCTCGAAAATCTATTGCAAAGCAATTTTGGTAGATATAAAGGATGTCATTTCTACACACCTCATCTCCGATTCACTCATAGGTTTGCAGGAAACAACCATCGTAACTCTGGTGAGTAACGCATTCTCCCTCAATTAAGCCAAAGCCTCCGAAAAGAAGGACAACCATCCTGCTCCAGAGTCTTTTTCCGTATCGTGTAAAAGCATGGATTGCTGCTGGAAGTGCCGCTGAATCTTCCCGTTTTCCCAATGCAGGAATAATTCCTTTTTCAGGCGTTTGGCGTAAAAAACCTCATATTTTGTTCCTCCGGTCAATCCTTCATGGCTTATGAAAGCGTGAACCACCTGACAAGCCGATATTAACTCCCGATTCCGCTGGTAATAACGCTCAACCATCTCCACTCGACTTCCGATTCCTGATAGGTCTGGGGAAAAGATGCGAACTTGAAGACCTTCCGAACTGGCAGTTTCTCTGACCCATGCACAAACCCCTTGACAGGAGCTCGTGATAACTGTTGAATTCCTAGGAAGGGACTCGACCAGCTCGATGACAGATTTTTTATCCTTGTATTTCCGGGCTCCGATTATTCCAATATTTTCCATGGATACCTCCAAAATAAAGAAAGCCCTACCGGATCGAAATCCAGCAGGGCTCATTAAAAAACAAGTTATTTGATTCAGTCGTTTAAGATTTCACCATACCCAGTATGGCACCGCCCGCTTTCTCAAGCCGATATGCACTTGGTGCAGAAAGACGTCCATCTTGAGCTGCACGGGTAAAAGCATTGATGACGTGGAACATTGTTGCCCCCTGCTCCAAAAAGAAAGCAGCCTTGATGATTTGAGCCTCTTCCTGGGGGATTTGAAACTGTCTGGCAAAGGTGTCGATAGTGCTTTCAGGATTGCTCACGTGCGTCTGGGTCGAAATACGGAAACGATCATTCCCCTGGCGGGACTGGCTGATAACACCTTGCAGGATGCTTGGGAACTCGTTGATAACCTTGCGTGAAATATGCTTGTAGCGGGCATCAACGGCGGTTTTGGCAATGAGACCATTGCTACAGACCAAGCGGTAATAGAATGCCTCGATGGACAGTGCGAGAATGCCCACTTCCGAATTGCTTATAGAAATACCTGGGATAATTTTGTCGTCACCGACCAGATAAAAGGCTCGGTCATATTCAGGCATTTTCAGAAGCATCATTTCATCGTCCAAGGCGAATTGGATTTCACCGTCTGGGTCAAATCCATATTCGAGCATTTTTGTCAGCACTTCCATATTGTCGATAGCGGTATATCGCTCGGTAAATACCGCACGCAGTTGATTTGCGTCGAAACGACAAAAGAAGGTTTCCCGCTGGCTGCGTTCCTGTTCAATCCAATAATTCAAATTCCTGGCTTGAAGCTCAGCAGGGCACCTGGACAGGTAAGAATGCGGGACCCTCAATCTATTAGCCAAAAGACGTTGAGCACTGGGCAGAACTGTGACTTGTTTGCCCGACACCCACATTTCAGTCAGGCTGTCGAACTCCATTTCATTTACCGGCACGAGTTCATCAAAACAGAATTGAGATTTTTGATGAACGACATTGATCACGTTTTCCAGCGTTGCTGTATTTGTCATGATAATTCTCCTTTTTGTTTACTTGTTGTTGGTTTTGTTGATTACGGAGGGGACTGATTCAATCTCTGCCAAGGCTTTCTCAAGGCACTCGGTACAGATGCTATGGCTGACCAGTTCTTCGAGGGGTTGATTGGACATATATTTGCACTCCTTGGAGCCCAGATAACGGCTGCACCAGGCACAAACACGTTTGATAAACATTGCGTTTCCTTTCTAAACAGAAACGCCCATCAGAGAGCTTGAGAGCTCATCAGAGAGGCGTTCATTGCTATTGTGTCGGCTTACCCTGCTCTATCTTCTTTCTTCACCACGATTTACAGGCGTTTGAATAAGCACAATCGCTGCACATCCAACTCTGTTGAGGTATATAGATGCTGGCATCTATACTTGCGAGTACCGCGTTAGCGATCTTGGCGAAGCGTTTTCGATCCTGGGCTGTACGGACGGTTTGAACATGCTCTATTTTCGGCGTTACTAATTTGCGGAGTATGTGAAATTCACATTGAACTTTGCTAGTTGGCAGAACATATTTGTTTGCTGCGAGCAAATATGCGTAAGCGGTCATCTGCCCACTTTCGTCACAGGTGGATTGTGCCATAGGTTTTGCAGCCGTCTTATTATCGACCACGATCACAAAACCGTTCTTGTCTCTAATAATGAGGTCGATTATTCCTACCAATAAAAAATCAGTTTTTTGACCGTCTTCGGTATAAAGCTTTGCAGTCAACGGCAACTCCACACCAATTATTTCTTGAACGTTCTGGAGAGTTTGAGGAATGGATTCGTGGAAAACCTTGAGCATGGCATTGCCCATTTTTACCGCACCTTCATGATTAGGCAGTTCCTTTTTAAAGATTATGGGAATCTCAGAATTCTCCAAATCCAGCTCCAGGCAAGTTTCAAACCTTTCAGAGAGTGATTCCAGGGACTCGGTGCTTCCGTGATTTTTCAGGGATCGATAATACATCTCGATTGCTGTATGAATGGCTGAGCCGAAGGGGAGTGCGATCGAGATTCTTTCCATTTTCTTACCCTGAATGTACTGAAATTTATATTTCAGCGAACAATTTTGATAGGTGAAAATTTGACTATGACTGATGTGCAGTTCCTGGTTAAACGATTGCAATGTTGACATAACGAATCTCCTTATTGATTGGTTGTTGGAATGCAAAAAAAAAGGGGAAAATCCGATATTGGACCTTCCCCCGTTATTAACTTTCCGTGCGCTCGGAAAATCGAAATACTGTTTTTCGTATGATCGGAATACTGACTACTGAGCCATCAAAAACTCTATCATTCTTGATGCATTAATTTTAGAGAGATGCTGTGCGACGGTTCCGAACATTTCCTGACATCTCTTATTTAAGTCAGCATTGTTTTCTTTAGTGAGACGCTGAATGTATTGGTATTGCTTTGCCGAGAGCCTCCCATTTCCATTGTTATCTCCGTTTCCATTGCCGTTGCTACCGCCATTTCCGTTTCCATTGGAACCCGAATCGCTGCCGCCATTGGCACCGTTTCCATTTCCACCATTCCCATTGCCACTTCCATTTACAGGAGGATGGGAACTGCTCCCATTACCGTTTCCACCATTGGCACCCGAACCGTTACCATTTCCACCGTTGGCACCTGAACCGTTACCATTTCCACCATTGGAACCTGAACCGTAGCTGCCATTGGCACCCGAACCGTTACCATTTCCACCGTTGGCACCCGAACGGTTACCGCTGCTACCGTTATGCTGGGAACCCTGCTGCTGCCCATCGTTGCGATAAAGATGTAATCCCACGCCAAATAGCGTGGCAGCCTTTTTCAATGCGTCAGTGGCAGCAGCTTTGAGATCATCTCCAAGAGAGATAATGTCGCCATTTTTCCTGGCATGAGTAATTTTGCTCGAACCGAATTGCATTTTGACCACATTTCCAGCTTTCAGTTCGCCTTGAACGAGTACTTCATCGGTTTCTTTGAAAATATCGTATCGAACGATGGTGAAACTCCAATCTCCATCGAAGGCATCATTTAACCTTTGAATTACTGAGTGACCTTCAATGTAATCAAGCATCTTGCCGAAGTTTCCTTCGCGCTGCTTGATCTGCTCCAAGCCAAAGTGTTTTTCAAGAATTTCTCTGTTCATGTGTTTTTCCTTTTCAATAAACAAAAATAGAACTAATCGAAACCGACCAGTCCTTGATTAAAAGTGGTGCTGCTCCTTTGGGGAAATAAAAAACTTTCGCGGGTGGAAAAAATTGACTTATAGGATTGATAGGACGATCAAATGGTGCTGTAGAAGGAATTGGATGGGATATTTATTGGAAATGGGGGTTATGAAGGATGCCGATCAGGTTATTTCTTCATAAAAACGCCGAATAATTCCCTCATCAGCAAAACTGAAATATTTCTCATTTTCCATGTTGATAATGAGGTGTTCGTGAACCTGAATATCCACGATGTGTGACGCTTTGATGATTTTCCTGGTAATTTCCAAATCATCAGTAGATGGATTCAAATCACCTGATGGATGATTGTGACAGAGTATCATCGCAGCAGCGTTGGCGAGGATAGCGGGTTTTAGAACCTCTCGCGGGTGAACGAGTGTAGAGGAGAGGATTCCCATCGAGACGACATTTAGCCCTATCAAGTCATTCTTGGCATTCAACATTGCCACGACGAAAGACTCTCTATCCGGCTGTGAACGCGTAAGGATAAGTTTCTGAATCACAGCATGAGCCTTTTGGGAACTGCGGATGCATGCTTTCCCGAAGGATACCGTTGCATCTTTGACCAGGCATACCCGATATACAGAAACGCTGGCGAATTGGTCTGACGGAGTACTAAAAAGTCCTTGTTGTGAAGTTCGAATTGATGTCTGTTTCATTATAAGCCTCCTTAAAAACGCAAAAAAGGCAGCCACCAGCGAAAATGCCAGCAACTGCCTTCGGTTGATTAAATGGATACTGTTCCGTTATCGGGACAGTATCCTGTGATTTCGTACTTTACACTTTATCTATTTGCTTTTAATGTATGTCTGTATTAAACTGCTGTAAATCTTGATAATTTAGGGGGGGAGAAAAGATGAAAATTGATTCAACAAAGTACCGTGCGATTATTATCGGATTAATTTTATTTCTGTCTGCTGTTGCATATGCGGGTACTTGTGAATTCAGATGCGTGTATTGTGCAATGGTTGAATTTGCAGGCTGTAATTTACCAGCCCCGAGTAATGGGTACTGTAGTTAGCATTAAACATAACAAGATAAAGGAGATTTTTATATGCTTTCGTGGTTCAAAAATATCATTAGGTTAAAACCTGAACAACAACTTGAGGAAATCGAATCCCGTGAACCTTCACTCGAGGAAAGATTGGAACGTTTAGTATCTCGTATGGGCAGATATAAACATAAGAATATGCAAGATCTGGATGAAATCATAGATGATTTGAACAAAGTTCTTGATATAGTAGAAAAACTCGTTACCACATTACAAAACATTGGTGGACAAATAAGAGCGGAAGAGCTTTTAACTAAACTGAGGAACAACCGAACAAGGGCAGGAAATGCTCGAAAGGCTTTGGCGGCGTGATAATGACAAAAATCATAGACGATATATTGGCGAATGCAACCGCTGTCGAAAATGCTTCTTGGAGAGATTTCTGGACACAAGTGACTGAATGTAGCACTATTTTGCGAGAAATTGCCCCCAACGTTCGCCGTCCTTGGTTGATGAAGGTAATATATGAAATATACGAAAAACAAGATGGTAAATGCTCTCTTTGTTCAGAACAAGTATCGCCCCCATGGCACATAGACCACATAATTCCATTTAGCTATGGAGGAGGTAATGAATCATCCAACGTGAGAATAGCGCACCCAGAATGTAATATGAAGAGAGGTAACCGTGGAGTTAATCCATGGGATCTGCTCCGCTACATGGAAGATAAATATATGAACCGGTAGAGGTCGTGAATGCGGGGTTCATCGTGAATCTCCTTTCTATTTAGTTGTTGTACTGACGATAAGGACGATGGAAATGGGGGTATAAAACGCCGTATGCGATTACCACCCTGTCTCATATACAGGGACCCTATCGCTATGAATACGGGCTGACTTTATGGCTCGACCATGATGGTAGGGTGTTTATAAATCTTGGACAACACTGTCCAAAAAAGATTTTCCAAAGTTATCGGAATCGTTCAACCAACGGATAAGATCGTGGTTCACTTCGCTCTCACACTATATCCTTATTCGTTGGGCAAGAATGAACTATACCAAGAACAAGGGAGGACACATGGAACCAACCACTACTGCAAGTGACTCTCAAACAATTTCTGCACTCAGAACTGAATTAACTCGCATTAACCAAGAAATTGAAATTGCAAAGGTAGAAGACGCTCAGTACACAGGCGGACTCGTCAAGTCACTCATCACCGTCCGGCTACAAATCATTCAGATAACTCGTGCACTCTTGGAGCAACGCATTTGTTCGCTTGAGTTCGGAGTTCCATTTAGCATTGTTGCTCAAGCAGCAACCCCAGACCATGATCGTGCAACACTATTAGGAAGCGATATCCAATCCCAATCAACGCTCATCAAGAAAGCGAAAGCTGAAGCTTCCAAATATGTCGGTGGACTCATCCATGCTACATGGCTCACAACTATAGCAACCTGCGAGCACACACTCGCAACTCTCAGACAGCAGCAACTCGTAGCAAAATACGGACTAGTATTTCCGAGTGATTCAACTATTGATCAAAACATAAAAGATGAATTTCCTAAGGTCGCCCCTCAAGCATATCCTTTGTTGCCCTAGGACAGCTCAACACAGGTGGATACATTTCCAAGAGAGAAGCGAAAAGAGTTAATCAAGGCTAAATGCTTGAAAAAGACCCATCATGAACCATCGTTTCAAGGAACAGATGTAAAGCATCGAATAGATTTCAAGTTTCGCTTCGCCAACTCCTACAAGAAGGACATACGAGCCTTTGCTGGAAATTTGTTGGTCAAAGATCTCTTTGACGAATTGGTCTTTACAATTTCCATGAAAGTGCAGGACCCAATCCGAGCCAATGGCACGTATAACTGGGAGGGAGGCATTGAATACAACTACTTCATCCAAGATCAGGTCAAGTTAAATAACCTTCCTTTGAAGGACATGAAAGTTGAATTTGTTACCAAGTCAGTAATTTTCACGGACGGGACTAAGCAAGACTATGAAAATTCATAGTCGAGAGAGTTATGGCATTCATTAAATGCGTGACATGTGGCAAATATATTAGTGACAGAGTACCGTCTTGCTCTGGTTGTTGATCAGCGGCAAGTCCAACATCATATCTTAGCATCGAAGAAAATGTTCCTATGCATTTGCTCTATTCACACCTCCTGGTCAGATCGAGGCTTAAGGACTATGAGGCTTTTGTTAATTTGTTCAGCATTTCATTCTGTCTGTTTTCAAGAATTTCAATGTCCCATTTTGGTTAGAATTTGAAGCCGATTAAAAACTCCAAAATATGAATCTGGCGGGCAGGCATCCTGAAGATCACCAGCACTAGGGGAAAACATCATTATTTTTTATTCTGATTATAATGGATTCGGGGGTTGATTGTATTTTCAATAGGTTATACGTATTACCGATTTATTGCGCAATGTTTACATGATAATAATAACCCGTTGTATTTATAGCAAAAATAATAGTACTTGAATAATATATTTCAAATTATTTTTCCAAATAACGTGTTAAAATCTCCCAAATCCGTTATAATCAGTTTTTATTTGTGGAATTACAGGATTCATTATATGCGATAAGTTCAGCTTTTTAGGAGTTCCCATGAACGTGCCACCTTTTGTCGGCTGTCCTCCCTGTCATAATAATATGAATAAAGCTCAACGGGCGTTCTATAAATCTCTTGTTGAATCACTCAATCAAGGGGATTATCTCGATGTAGAGGGTAATTTCAGTTACGTTTTTCTCTATTTATACAAAATATTATCAAATATGAATAAAATTGGCTACGAAAATTTGTATGAATTTCTTATGCATATCTCAGAGATTTATTCGCACGAAACGTATTTGTCAAACTATTGCATATCTTGGGCTTACGACTGTCTACTTGGAATGAACAAATTTGACATTTATTTAGAAAAAACCGAACCTAAATCTCCTTTTGAAATAGTCCATAATTCCGATCTCCGATTAAATCTTCAAAGTCACATTGGACTCGAACCATATCCAATTGATATTGTTCTTATAGCTAGGAGCAGAAGAAATCGACTCTTAATTGAAAATCAAGCTATATACAAAGATTGTATTATGAAACATTTCGCAAAAATTACTAAGTCGCGGGGAGGATGGATATCAATCTTTGGAAAACAAATGCAAAAATCTAGACGCTTTCCTCATCGTCTATTTGGAGGAGCTCCAGTACATGAAACCAGACTATCATTTGAAGTCATTTCTTTTCAGGAAGAAGTATCCGATAATCTAACTAAAATCAGAACTATTTCGACAGAAGCAGAAAACTTAACCCGGGATATTCTTGGACTTCCCAGAATTGGTGAAGGCTGGATAACTGAAACAAAGTTGTTCAGGCTCATTGAATCAACATTTCATCAAACCAAAGTAATTCAGCATGGTCAGCCAATCTGGTTGGGCAAACAGCACTTTGATATATGGCTCCCACATTGGAATATTGCTATAGAATATCATGGATCACAGCATTATATGTCAGTTGATTTTTTTGGTGGAGAAGAAGTATTTCAAAAAACTGTTGAACGGGATTTACGCAAAGCAAATTTGGCTCAAAGCCATGGCGTAAAACTATTTGTAGTGAACGAAGATGATGACTGGGTAAATTTAATTTCAGAAATTGACAACCTCATTGCCCTGAGGAAAGTTTTACCTCCTGAACAGATATAGCGTTATGTGTTACAATATAGTTTTGTCTTAATTCCCTCACTTTTTTGCTCGTTGCTCAAATTCCAGGATTCATTAATTCTTATTGATTCAAAATGCCGATTCATCCGATAAAAGAATTTTGTCCTTCATGAAGTGAACAAATAGGGATTTCTTATGAGAACCATATTTATCAGTGTTCTTTCAATTATTGTTTCCTTCCTTTGCGTATCTTTTGCAGTTGCAGAAACAACATATTACAATGCTGACGGGAATATTATTTCTGAATTTGAATACCGCCAAATAGAAAAACAAAAAAATAATAATCAGAAATCAATCCCAGATAATACAATCGAAAAATCTGAACCTGTCAAGAATGCTCATGAACCCAAAAAAAATAAAGAAAACCAAGAAAAACAAGAAAAAAAGTTAAGACTAAAAAAAGAGGAAGATGAAAAGATTAAAAAGCAGGATGAAGAAACTTTAAGATTGCAAAAAGAGGAAGAGGAAAGAATTATAAAGAAGGTAGAAACTTTAAGATTGCAGAAGATGTATGATGAAAAGGAATGGTTTAAAAAACGACAAGAAACGATAAGATTACAGAATGAGGTAGAAAAAGATAGTATTAAAAAGCAGGAAGAAACATTAAGGATACAGAAAACGTATGATGAAAAGCTTAGGAGAGAAAAAGAAGAAAATTTAAAATTACAGAATGAGATAGAAAAAAATAAAAAACAGGAAGAAATTAAGAAAAAGCAGAATGAGCTTATAGTGAAAAAGCTCATTACAATCATAATAGGACTTGCAATCGTAATAGGACTTGCAATCGTATTTTTCATTTGTCGAAAGTATTATTTAATAACAATCATAAAAATAAAATCCTATTTGAAGATTGTTGCACTTAAATTTAAAATGGCTTCAACAAATCAAAAGAGTTTTTATCCTGATAATTCTTGTCCAAATTGCAAAAATATTTTTGACATTGATGAAAAAATAATCCCAAGTGGAGGAGCTTATGTAAAATGCAAGAATTGCGGTATTATGTTCCCCGTATATAAAAATTTATGGGAAGCAGCAAGTGAAAAAGTGTATAGGGATTTTAAGGAGAAATGGAAACCAGCAATTGAAAAAGCTTATAGGGATTTTAAAGAGAATAACGAGATGCGAAATAAAGCAAGAGAAAAAGCGAAACAAGATGAGGAACCAAAGCCTTTTAATGCGCAGCCGAATGGCAGTTATTCCTTCAGTAGATGGACAATAGATCGAATATTAATTGCAGTAGGTATAATTGCCTTGATTGTATCCCTTTCTATGGGTACCAGCGTACCTTCTCTAAGCGGTAATCGAATCCACAACATTGGATTAATGAATGAGAAACAAAATTTTCTCATTGCTTCAGGGATTATTCTGCTTATCGGAGTTATACTTAATATCTCAAATCGTATAAAAAACGAGCAGAACACCAGTCAAAAGATAGAGACACCTGATTTATCTGATACAAAGAAATGTCCTTATTGCGCTGAGACAATAAAGGCAAAAGCTAAAATTTGCAGGTTTTGTAACAAAGACCAATCCGCTTAATTTTGAATTTCTTTCAATCGGATTTCCAAGGAAATGAAAGATGAAAACCCAATGTCCGAATCCTGAATGCAAAAAAGTTTATCAATTTGATGATTCTAAAATTCCTGAAGCTGGGATTTTTGTAAAATGTACGAATTGCAATATTTTGTTTTCAATAAATAAGAGTTCAGGGATTTGTCCTAAGTGTTCACATAATCGGAAAACAAATGATTTAGAATGCTCAAAATGTGGAATTATTTACGAAAAATATAAAGATAATCTTGATACAAAAAAAGAAAAAGAACCAAAATTTCAGGAAACTTTTAATTGGGAAGCAACAAATGAAAAAGAGTATAGGGATTTTAAGATGAAATGGGAAGCAGCAATTGAAAAAGTGTACAGGGATTTTAAGCTGAAATGGAAACCAGCAATTGAAAAAGCGTATGGGGATTTTAAGCCGAAATGGGAAGCAGCAATTGAAAAATCGAATAGGGATATTAAAGAGAATAATGAGATTCGAAAAAAAGCAAGTGAAAAAGCAAGTGAAAAAGCGAAACAAAGGGATTACACTGAACTCATTTTGATGAGGGATATGAATGATTCTCAAAAGATGGTGTTTCAATCTGAGATGAACAAAGTTCGATTGAATCGTACCACTGGGTTTTTGCTTAATTTATTTCTTGGAGGGTTCGGCGCACATCATTTTTACATGAGGAAGGTTGGGTTAGGTGTTATTTATGCCCTGTTTATTTGGACTTTCATTCCGTGCTTTATAGCTTTAATTGAGTTATTTTTTATCATGAAAAAAATTGATGCGTATAACGATGAAAAAGCCAAAGAGATGGCGGCAAAAGTCTTAAATACGATTAAATAGACACAATAAATTAGCTTCTGATGAAAAGAAGCCTCGCAGAAAAGCGTTTTAAGACCATATCAGCCAGAAACCATATAAAACCGTCACCTTTTTTGTTCATTGTTCAAATTCCAGGATTCATTATATCGATCCAGTCAGATAAAATTGAAGAAATTTTGATTTTTGTATTGACAACAATAACCGTCCTTTTTGAAAAGAAATTATTTTTAAACTCAAAACGCTGATCATCCGATACAGAATTTTGTCCTTTATGAAGTGAACAAATAGGGATTTCTTATGAGAACCATATTTATCAGTGTTCTTTTTTCAATTATTGTTTCCTTCTTTTGTATATTTTTTTGCAGCCCTGCCGTAGCATTCACCACAAAAATTGACGATATTTTCTCTTTCAGTTATTTATCATATTATCCGCCAATTCAAAAATATAGCGATTGTTATCTGAATGGCGAAATTATCAATAATTCCCAATTTACGTTTGAAAATGTTGCTATTATCATATATCTCCACGGTTTTTCAGATAATGAATTATGGCGAGAAAGAATACACATCAATATTATCGAGCCGTCTTACAAGAGTAACAACAGGCATTCTTTTTCAAAACGATTGAAAATTTGCAATGAACCATCAAATTACGAATTCAGTGTGTCTGGTTTGCAGCACATTGGTAATAGGAATGAAGAATATTTTTCTGGCATTATGCAGAAAAAAGGTGATTTGAAAAGGGTTGATCAGATTCAGTTATCAACAACCAGCGAAAAGGATAAATCATTCAGTTTTTCAATATTGTATTCTAATATCCATTGGGAAGGATGGTCAGTTACATGTTATTGTTCGCTTTACGAGAACAACGGTTCACTAACAAAACCTATCAAGGGAAGTCAAATTACTAAACTTATTAAAAAACTTCATAAATCATCTCAAACAATTTATATGGATATTCCCAGTTACTACAACACATTTAATACCAGATCAGGAATTATAGAATGCCAGATCAAAACGGATTTCAATGTTCTGAAAGCAGATAATACTGTACTGTTTTCAAAATATAATGAAAAATCTACACTCAATAATAATTCACAAAATACGATTCAAGATGAAACTGAACCAAATCCTATTCCGAAAAATACGGCAAACGATCTTCCTCATAAATATGAAATAGTATTAAACAGCGGTAAGATATTGTTTGCTACTTCTTATCAGAAACAGGATAACGTTATTCATATATCCAATAATGACGGTAAATTTAACGTCAATTTGAATAGCGTAAAAGAGATTCGGGAAATCAATCAACCGCAAACTGACACTGTCAAAAGTACCAAAGAGCAGGATAATCGAGACGAAAATACAATTTCACCAATGACCGATGATGAGAAAAATGCTTATGATTTAAAAGCAATAAATGCACTAACAAATAAACAATCGAAATGAAGGGCAGGAGTTGCACCAGAGCATCAGGAGCGTGAGTTAAACATGATCACCGTAATCTGGACGGAATATCATTTATGTCGGAGTAGTTTTAGTTGATAACAATGAATAGAATTAATCAAACGACAATTACAAAAGCATTCCGCTAACAATTCAATCCCAGCAGAACTCATTTTCCAAACCAATAATACGGGAGCCATAATGAAACGAATAGTTTTAACACTTTGCGTTATTATATCCCTATCAACTGTTTCTGATGCTGAATATTACAAATGCGTAACCAGTAGCGGGAAAACAATATTTACTGACTCCCCTCCTCCTGATGCAAAGTGTGAATTTAAAGAGAGAATCAACTCCTTCAGTGAATCACCAGGGTATATAAATTCAATGCGGGAGGAATCAGATTCTCGAATTCAAGCGAATGAAGAGAAAAGAGCAAAAGTTGCAGAAGAGAAAAATGCAGCAGAAGAAGATCAAAGGCGAATAAAAGAAGCTGAAGAAGAGATTCTTAGTCAATATCAGACATTCAATCATGATGGTTTTGAATGGAAGATTACTAATGTAAGAAGATTTTCTTCCTTGGGTTCCGAGTCAAATCCTCAGAAGCCGTCAGATGGCACATTCATTGTTGTTGAGCTTCAATTGAAGAATATTTCAAACAAACCCAGATACTATGGCAGGATGACGATTTTATCAAATGGTACTCAGTATCCGCAATCATCAATGAGTGTTTATGCAAAATACCAGATTGGATATGATGATAATAGTTCAACAATATTTGAACCTGGAAGCACCCTTAAAACTTATGTTGTTTTTGATGCAAAATCTTCGTCAAATGGCATCTTGTTGATTGAGGAATGGGGAGTAGGCAATGCCCGCAAGAAAGTCAGAATTTCAATGTGATTGCATAGATCAAGAAAATGAACTCAAACAAGTCAGACAAGAACATCATTACAAACGGCGTTCAATCCCAGCAAAACCAATTGATCTTGTACCTACATAATTCAGTAAACAAATATTTGAATTCCTATTTCAATCGGATTCCAAAGGAAGAAAATGAAAATCCAATGTCCTGATTGTAAAAAAGTTTATCAAGTTGATGATTCAAAAATCCCTGATGCAGGAGCTAATATAAAATGCAAATGCGAAACCAAATTTTTCATAAAAAAGGATACTCTGGAAGCGGAGGAAAAGCCGATAATTCACAATGAATTAAGGACTGAAGAAAAATGTCCTAAATGCTCCCGTAACAGGAATTCAAATGATTTAGAATGCCCATATTGCGGGATTTATTACAGAATTTATGAAGAGAATCTGAAAAAGAAAAAGATTCTGGAAGAACCAAAAACAGTAGAAGAGTTCAAGGCTGAAGAAGAACCTAAGATTCATGAAGAATCAAAGGCTGAGGAAGTATTGAGGCTAAAAGAAGCATTGAAGAAGGCTGAGGAATCATTAAATACCGCTGATGGAAAACAAAAGGCAGAGGAAATTCTTGATAAAAACAAAAAGACTTTAAAATATACGGCGTTAGCAGTTACCATATCAATCGGTTTATTGTTTGGCATATATCACTTTTTTATTTCTCAGAAATATAGTGCGGAATATGTTGCCGCATGGAAATCTTTGAAAAAAATTGAATCCTATCTGGAAACAGGAGTTACAATTCTTGTATTTGACGAAACCTTACGTGATGCAAAATATAACTTAAATCTTCTCAATTCACCAAACAAAGCCAAACTTGAACTTGTCTATAACATTTATAAAAACATAAGGGATAAATGGTATTATGATGATTTGAACTGGAATTCAAAATTATATTATGAAGCTATTGAAGATTCAGTAGAATTACTTGAAAACCCATTAAGACAAATGTGGAATGATAGAGATAAGGGAGCTATGACAGGCATAAATCATTTGAGTCAAGCTTCAGAATATTATAAAAAAGCAAAGCCAATTTTGCTTTTAAAGGCAATAAATACTTTAAATGAGTGCAATTTAATGAAATAGTTTTCCTTTCGAAAAAGCATCAGAATTGCTTAGAGATTATGAAACAGATTAGATTCTGATGAACAGAAGCCTTGCAGAGAAACGTTTTAAGACCATATCAGCCTGAACCCATATAAAACATACGATTTTTTGTTCATTGCCCAAATGTCAATTCAAACGGTGTTCTGTTAATCTATTCGATCATTACTCGAATTACAAAGGAAATGAAGATGAGAATTCTTTGTCCGAATTGCAATACTGCCGACAACGTTGATGACAAAAAAATTCCTGAAGCTGGAGCTTATGTAAAATGTAAGAATTGCGATATTATGTTTTCCATAAATAAGAATTCAGGAGAGGTTGACGAAAAACAAAAAGCAGATGAAGCGTTTAAAGCCGCTGATGAAGCATCTGAGAGGAAAAAGCTTGATAAAAGGGAAGGAATAAATTCTACATTGTACTGTTCAAATTGTGGAAAACAGATTCCTGATGAATCAAAATACTGTTCACATTGCGGCACATTGATAAATAAAGAACCAGAACCAGAACCAACACCAGATTATAAAAATCAGATCCCGTTAGGCAGCCCAATTAAAGATTTTACGGAATCAGCATTAACAAAACATATAGGTGACCCAAAAGAAATTTCTGATGATACAAAAGAACACACTGAATTTGGGTTTTGGGATCACAAGGTAGAAATTGATAATGGGCAAGCAAAACTGACTGAAATTATGAAACAACATAGTGAATCGACTATTTCGATCAGTACAAGATGTTCAGAGCTAAACGCTAAATTATTGGAGATTCACGCTAATCATCCTGTAGATGCTCGCAAGGCTCAGATGCTTTGTCGAGCTTTTGCTGAATCTCATTCTGACTATGCCAAAAAGGTTTCCGAATTAAATTTCGAGCACGATAAAATGATAAAACGATTAGGACCAAGCCTTGAATATATTTATGGGCAAGTGCCGTCCTCCGAAGATCAACGTACAAAGTTAGCTAATAACTTAGCTGCCCTTGCTGTTGTTGAAAATTCTTTATTGACAGCAAAAGCTACGAATTTAAGGTTGATTGAGACGTTAGAACAAATGCCAATAATAGAACGAAAGCTAACGCTCGCAACACTGGAAACATGCAAAGCGCTAAGACACTTTGCTATCAACTTCGATCAATCGTTAGTCATGTATTCAAGAGTAAGATGTATTGGTGAACAAGTTCTACGGCAAGTACGGGCAGAAGCTATCGATAAGACAATGCTTTTTGTAAATAAAGATTTTACGGAACCCGCATTAACAAAACAACTATGCGACCAAAAAGAAGTAGAAGATGGTCCAAAAGAACTCGCTGAACTCGGGTGGCTGGATCACAAGGTAGAAGTGGATAAGGGTTTTGCCAAACTATCTGAAATTATACAACAACTTACTAAATGGATCGAATTGATCAGTACAAGGCGTTCAGAGGAAAACGCTAAATTAATGGAGATTTACGCTAATCCCCTTGCAGATGCTCGCAAGCTTCAATTATTTTGTCGAACTTTTGCTGAATTTCTATTTGACTATGCCAAAAAAGTTTCCGAAGCAAATTTGGAATGCGATAATACGCTTAAACGATTTGAGATAAGCCTTGAATATTGGGTTAGTGGACTTCAGCCGTCCTCCAAAGAAGCTCATACACAATTAGCTAATAACCTAGCTGCCCTTGCTAATTTGGAAGATATTATCTTGACAACAAAAGCTCCATTTTTGAGAATAACAGCAACATTGAATCAAATTCCAAATATGGAACAAACACTAACGATGGGAATACATGGAGTCAGCAAGGAGTTAAAACGCCTTGACATCAACTTCGACCGAATGACTGCCATATTTTCAAGAGCAAGAGGTATTGGTGAACGAGTTCTACGGCAAGCGCGAACAGGAGCTATTGAAAAGATATCCCTTGCTGAACCATCGGCGACAGCGGGTTAGATTCCGATGAAAAAAACCTTGTAGAGAAGCATTTAAAGACCGTATCAGGCAGAAGCCATATACGACTTTTGTTCATTGCTCAAATGTCAATTCAAGCGGCATTCAATCTCAGCAGATCAAATTAATTTATTTTTACAATATTCAATTTATAACTTTCAACCAAAATGAAAGGAGAAACAGAATGGATAGGTGCGATATATGTAGGCAAACAATTACTGGTGCAATAAATTATGATCGTGATGAAGAAAACAACGTTGACAGGGTTTGTTGTGATAGCTGCATGATAATCCTGGACCCAGAATTAGAAGCAGAATTTGAAGCTGCTGATGACTCTGTTTTTACATGGATTCATAAGATACTGAAGGAACTAACGAAATAAAAAATCCAGATTAAGTCCAAGAATTCGAAGTATCAACCAGGAACCAGATCATCGTTCACGAATTGGCTCACATCAAACACAAACACCATTCCAAAGAGTTTTACAAAGAGGTCGCCAAGTTCGTCCTGGAAAAATCTCGATGAAATGCTGTGCGGTATGAAGTTGTAGCAACCAGAAAAAAGAAAAGTCCAACCATTTTACTGGTCAGGCTTTTTGATGTCTTTTGTTGTCATTACAGCTCTTTTACTGCTATTTCATGCGACAGATACTGTGTTTGATGCCACATAAAATGGCTTTCAAAGTGTAATCTCCAATTTCTGCCGATGCCCAAAAATAAATATGGACACCATACCCTATATAGTCACCCTATAGGCTATCCTGTCCATTTCCATCCGTAGCGGGTAGCCTATAAGTTGTCTTTTTCCCTTTCTCCAACTCTAATAGCCCATTGGCATACATTTCTTTCAGCTTATTGCCGACTGTCTGTCTTCTTATCGCGTATTTTTCGAAAATCATCGCTGCCGTGACTGTATCGTGCGTTTTCAGCCACTCAAAGACCTTTCCCACAACCTCTTCGAGTTTTTCTTTGGCTTCTGGTCTTTGGGATCGTCCATCGAACAAATCAGTCCGATATTGGCAATCTATCGGCTCGGGCAAAAATGGGTCATAGTCAGAAACCAAGTCCTTTGAGATGATGAAAAAATCTACATCATGAAAGAGGTATCGTGTCCTGGCTAATGCCTGGCGATGCTCTGAATGCCTGTATGCATCAGCCATTTCGCCAACTATCGCAAAGTCATCGCTATATACGCGACGGAAATTGGTATTGCTGAAAGTCCATAAATTATTTTTTGAGGTAATGATTCTGTTTGGCGTTAGTTTGTCCTGAATAAAGTCCAGAGCCATAGTTATTTCAACCGCATCTGATGGAGCATAGCTTCCGAGCATGATGCCTATGTCACAATCCTCGGCTCTGTTTTCTCCACGCAAATTGCCATAATGGTTAATCACATAATTTATATTGTAAAACTTTGACTTCAGAAACTCATCCAAATACTCTTCTCTTATGCCCTTTTTTGTCACAATAAAATATTTAGCTTTGTTTCCGAACTGCCTAAACAAATCGCTTATAAGTTGTTCAACATTTTTTCTGTCATGGGAAATCTTGTATTTCGGCAAGTCAGTCCATATGTTTTGCCGAACGTTTATATTCCAAATCGGTTTGATCGTTATTTTGATTTTCTTGAATTCAACATTTTTTAGTTTGTTCGCCAAAAACTTTTCATTGAGCATCGTACCGTCAAAGAACACATGCGGAGGCAATTCTTTAAGGTCATAGGTATTCGGATTTGGAAGAAATGCTTTTTTGACCTGCCTGGTTTCAATCTTGCCCGAATTGTTAAATTTTGCTTCGTAGTTTTGAACTGCAAAGCCTTTGCATATTGCTTTTTCAATAATTTCTAAATAGTTTCCTATCGGTTCTGGTGAAGCAAGTATTTCTGGCACTTCCACATTTTGTGTATTGAATACTTCTTCCCAGACATTTTTTATTTGACTGGGTAATTTAAATTCAGGATCGATTGCCGGTACCACTGATGATTTGTCACATTTTTCAAATTGTGCGAGTATTCTGTCTATGTTATTGATAGCAGTTTCAGGAACTGGATTGCCTTTAAGATTTTCAGGGTTTGCCATGAAATCGGTTATGGTCGCAATAAAATTCTTTAGTCCTTCTTTATCCAGGCAAGTAGGCTCATAGCACTGCGAAAAGACAATATCTTCGTCCACAATGAAAAAGCTTCTATCGATACCTTTTTCTTTTTCACCATTTTTGAACCATTTGCAAATTGAGGACTGTTTAGAGAAATTGCGGTATTGCTGGTGAGTTGTAACCACAATCCGAGAGAGGGGTGCAAGCAAATGGTGGCTTCTGAACCGACAGGCTATTTTATCGGTCTTTTCAAACAAAAACTTTTCACAATCACCGCACACATCAATTTTGGTGAACAGACCACATTTATACCGCTTCACGAATTCATCGAAATAGGGGCATTCCTTTGGATTTATTCCATCGGCATAATAAACTTCTTTATTGAGAAAGGTCCTTTTAAATCTGTACAGGTATGAGCCATCATCCTCAAATACGGGGTTGCCGTTATTGTCTATTACTTGCTCCCTATCGTGCCATAGGTTCCGGGTAGGGTCCTTATATTGTAAACAAATCCTGGATTTAAGGTTTTCTATTATTTCCTGACACAACATGTTGGTTGGCATGAAAATGACCGCAGACAGATTTGGATCAGGAGCCAGGACTTCAACGATTGCATGGGTTTTCCCAAGCCCCATTGGGGCATCGACAAATAGGGCTTTGCCCTGTTCCACTTCATTTGCCCAATTCAACAGTTCTTTCCGTTGATTTGCAAGGGCAAATTCCGTGCATATTGGATAACATATTGACCGAAACACCTTCTTAAAAAATTCCCCAAGGTTCTCATCAAAACCTTTTTCAAATACTATATCCCAAAGTTGATCTCTTGAGTGTGATGATTTAGACAATAGCTGCTGACCAACCGAACTGGCAATTTCCAACAGATTTGGAGGCTCGATCCCAATGGATACGAGTTTTTCAACAACGGCATCCTCGAAAGATTTTCCTTCGGCTTCTTCTAAAATGGATTTCCATAGCTTCGGTTTTATCGTTAAATTCCAGGTGCCGCAGCCATATAAATTGGAACTGGAATAATCTGGAGAGAAGATTTCGTCGATTTTACTTGGTGCCAAACAGGTCAGCAAGTTATTGTTTTTCAGTGTGTTTGGAAGCAGTCGTCGCAGTATGATTGTACTATTGGTTTCTTCTTTGTCCAAAGAAGTATAAAAATTCTCTTCTGACATAAACAAAGATGCATAAATATACTCTGTTAACATACGCCGAGAGTTATCTGGAATTTCTGGTTCAGATATGAATTCTTCGTGAAAATCTATAGACGAATCCGTAAATGTAAATGGTTCGTACGTGAAGTCATCGATATCATCAATATATTCGTTTTCGGGCGGGAATGAAAGTTTTGATGGGGCAACATAATTATCGTCAATGAATTCGCTGATACTAACTGCGGATTCATCCCATGCGGTAACAATTTGGAACTTCAGATAATCATGCCAATTATAGTAGCTTCTCAAAATTTGCGCCTGCTCTCTCGCATTGCAAGGCATGATTGGATTCGGGACGAGCAGCAGCCCCCGCATGTCGAGGGCAGGGCTGGCAGTATCGCTGCGAAATACGACCTTGCCTCGGCATCCTGGATAACGGCATTCGATGACCTGGAATACGACATCATCACAGTAAGCCAGAGCCAGCCCCCTCTGTATAACCTGTTCCTGGGCTTCATTTATATCGTATGAGGCATTACATTGTGGATTACTGCAAGTGCCGGTTACAGAATTCAGTGTGTTCGAGTTATATGTCATTTAATCCACAACAAAGAAGAGTAAAAGAAATGGACAGTATATGCTATCGGAGCATCTATAAGCGATGGTGTACAAAATTGACCAGTGAAACTGAAATGAGACCAGAAAAAAGGAACAGATAATAGTGCCAGTATCATAAAACGTTCATTATTTCGAGTCCTTTTTTCTGTAATTTATTACCATTTCAAAGAGTTTGGAGCAATTTATTTCGATGACGGCATACCGAATCACTGGAAAAGACGATTTCCTGTTACGGAAAAAATGTATTGCTTTATCATACTGTAATCATAACTATATTATACTATCAGCAATTTTGTGACACTTTCAGGTGTAATTTCATGTCAACTGTAATTACACTGTCACGGTACCGTTACAGTTTACGGGTGCTTGTTACACACACTATTGGCTGTAACGCTGATTATCGTTGATCTGTCACATAAATTGGACGCATTTTACATTTCAAAACCTTGTGCCATTCCAGTTGTTTGTGGACTTTCATTTTTTCAACATGTCCGTCTTCCACTTTGTCAATGGCTGCTTAACACTTCTTTTTCTGATCTTTCCCCTCGGCGGCAGCGCAGTGAATTTCAGCAAGTACGGCATCCAGATCCATTAAAGAGGCGGTGTAAGCAGCGATCAGCTTCTGGCTGTCTTCAATCTTTTTCTGGGTGGTTTTCCGCAGGCGTTCCAGCTTCTTCGGACCAAGGGACTGCAAATCAGCCATTGACGGTAATGCTGTCAGATCGATTGTTTCCTCTGGGTACTGACCATCAATGTATTTCTTGAAGTCACGAACTGAGAACCCCTTCTCATGGGCAATTATAGCAAGACGTTCTTTTTCTTGGAAGGCTGGAGTGATGGATTTGTCTAACATATCTGCCTGAATCGATTTGAGTTTTGGCACATAGAGCAGTTGAAGTTTGTGGCTATGTCCGAGGATTGTAAACGTTGACAATCCCATCTGTTTACAAATTGCTTCGTGAGCAGCCAGATTTACTGCCTTGTAGAACCAGCTTACGGATGGGGCACTTTCAGAAGGATTTTTTGAAGACTGCTGTATTTTTTTAATCAGCAGGTTCAAACTTGGCGGTTGCTCGCTTATTTTGTTCTTGGCGAAAGCAAGCATAGGGTCGTTGTTGTAAAAGTTTTTTATGATATATTTTCCAGCTTCATGCATAAAATTAGTGATATGCTTTTTAAACTGGTCCGTCAACCATATGTAGGCAGTTTCTGCCACTGCTTCATCATCTTCATTCTTGTCCAAGCTTTTCTTGGCGGTGTTTTCTGCTGGTACCTTTGAAGCCGTCGCCTCTTCCTGGGAAAGGGTCAACGCTACCACTGTTTCTTCGGTCGTGTTTTCATCTGGTATTGTTGGCTCGACAAGTTGAGTTTCCACGGCTCCCTCCATTACGATAGGCTTCATTTCCAGTGTCGCTGAAATGGCACCTGCTATTATTCTGGCGGTGTTTTGGCATTGTTCAGCATCTTCACGGAAGCCCTTATAACGGATTTCAATCTGAAATGATTGGACTTTATCAAGCGGATATTTGTTGATGAGAAACCATTGATTGAGCCTGTCCGTGTCCCACCCACAGTAATTTCCAGCATCCTTCCTTGTGATAAGCGTTCTGAGTCCCAGCTTTGTTAATTCATCTCGGATTTTTTCAACAGTTTTTTGTTCGGCGGTATAGCTAGAAGGTTTCCCCTGACCATATCCGATAAGCGCGTGTAAATCACCGCCGCCCTTTTTCATCAACTTGGCTTTGACGTGCTCAATTTTCTCGTTATCGGCGTTTTTGTCGAAAATTCCGTGAAGCCAGATGACAAGCGTCTTACCATCGTGATTATCAACAGCGTCTTGTATGGCTTTTAAATAACCAGGAACCTCTTTGGCTTGTTTCACCTTGAATAGGTCAAGCCTTTTGTCCTTGGGGCTCGCCGTTTCGTTATTATCCTCATCAGGTCTGATGTAAGCGTCGTTGATAATGGTGAAACAGTCTAGGATGTTATGTATTTCCTCGGCGATAATGCCTGTCCGCAAATCGTTTCGGTATTTTATTATTCCTTCATTTGTTTCATAGGAACCATGCGGGGCAATAATAAGAATGTCCTTGTTATTTCCCTCTAAATAGCGGATGCCCAATATCACCTCCGATTAAAATTCGGTTATCAAGGATTTAAAAATACTCAAAAACATTAAACTTCTCAAATTATTATAAATCAATCTTATCAAGATTTCAACCCATATTTTTGGTAAAAAGCTGTATTAATCACCTCAAAGCTGCAATGCTGTGTTTAATTCAATTATATCAGTTGGTTAGTGTTTTTAGCAAACACCGATTTTCAATTATACCAATTAATATCAGATGGTTAAAAAACGATTGCAGTTTTTAGGCATCACTATAATATCTGGTTGTCTTTTATCTATTGAATCAAAGTCACCACCGATCAGAGAAAAAAATGAAAAGTTACGTAGAATTTCAAACCAGCATTTTCAGCAAACTGAGTTAAGCAATGCTGATAACGATATAATAGTATATATATACTATTATATATGTTATGCGAGAACACTGTTCCAGTTCATAACCTTTATAAACTGCCCTATTCTGACCTCGTCTTTTATCGAAAAACACTGGATGTGGTGGGGGTGTGAAATGAGACAGGATGCTCTCCTGGTATGGGTGGATTGACGGCTTTTTAGACGGCTTTTGACGGCTCTAAACGGCTTTCGAGGGTTCTAATGTGCGGTAAATATAGGTGGAATACGCTCAGCCTCAGCCTCTCACGCCGGAAACGCGGGTTCGATCCCCGCTGGGACCACCACCAATGATAACAAAGGGTTACGTTGAAAAACGTGACCCTTTTTTCGTTCCTTAAAAATGATTTCCAACCCTATTTCCAACCTTCCAGTAATATCTGCATCCTGAAATAATAAAATATTCTTGAAACAATGTTAACATAGGTGTATCTGATTCATCAGAATCCGTATGTATCCGAGCGCCTTCGAAAGGTACATTTATCTTACCGATTCTATTCGGGTGATACGCACCATCATAACGATACCCCAAATTATCAACCTGTGTCAACCGGATATGCACACGGTGATTTTGTTCTACGACATAACTGTCTGAAATTAAACATATTCAATAAATTGAATATGTTCGTTTTTGTTAAGTATTCCAGTATGTTATGAGTATTTTTGATCAGATTTTAGGGTTAACTATTTGTTATTAAAGCCAATATTGCATAGAATAAAATCACCGTGCGGATATGCATGCTTCAAACAATAACCAATGGATCAAATAAAAAAGCAATGATATAGGGGGGTGAAATATGTATGGATGGTTTTCAGGGAAAGAGTTACTGGAACGCTGGAAAATTCTTGAAATGGATCTATTTGAATATGTAAAAAAGGGCCTCCTGCCTCATAATAAAGAACATAAAGTAAAGTTATCACCATATGGAATGCGTCTCGCCATATCATTGCAAATATGGACAGAAATTATGAGGAGCAAACACGAGAATTGGCATCGCTTGATCCCATTTTATGGGATGAATTGCAGACATATCCTTTATCATTCTGGGAAGATTTAAGTGAGAATGATCTTGAAAAATGGATAGGATCATGGAGAGCAGAGAATATTGGCAATATTGATTTTATGATTGATCCAAAAATATTAATACCTAAGTACAAAGAATGGCGTTCTATTTACTTAGATAATCTTGAAGCTCATGAAAAATGGGAATCTATTTTAAAAATTGATAATTTTCCATGGACTGCTTGTGAACTGCCATTAAATCGTAAATTAATTCCTTACGATGAACTGCCACAAGATTATGAACTAATTTCACATGATGAATTATCACCAAAATATGAACTAATCACATATGATGAATTATCATCAGAAGACTTACCGTCCGTGTATGAGGAGCCAGATCCCCTTTGCGTATCATCTGTATTAGATGATCTTGAGTTTTCGAAAAAAATTACTTGACTTTTGATAATTTTTTTAAGTCTTGTATTTTTAGATAGTTATACATTCTTGCTGTTTATGATATTTTGATTAAAACCGCACATATCATGCAGACACAAAAAAATAGTTTTGCCTAACCTATGGAAAATACAGCAGCTCATATTTTATGCAAAATATCAAGATATAAAATTCGAAAACTCAAGGATGATTTGGTTCATTCATTTTATTTATTCGAAGACGTTATGGCACATCCAAGAGAGCAGGAAGTCAATGAATATAAAAAATCTAAAGAAAACAATAAAGATGAAACTGGTAATGTATATTCCGTTGCGCTCCCCGGAGAGCAGGAAGTAAATAAAAACATAGATAATACAAAAAACATTAAAAATCAGATATGTAACGAACAGAATGCCGAAAATAAATTAATTTTTAATGGTCTCGCCTGGGAAATATACTGCGAACTGGCATAATTTTACGTTCTTGATCCCCCACCCCAACCCTCCCCCGCTGGGAGAGGGAGTTTATGAAAAGCGCAGATTATGCCAGTTCGCAGTATAACCATCCAAGAACGCTTTTTAGTTGGCAAATTGACTGAAGAAAAAGTAAAATTATTATCTTATTCACAGCGTGTAGAACTGCTTCCTCGAAATCAAGATACCAAGCTTACTCTGGCCCAAAAGTGTATCGAAGAAAACCTTACTATAAAGCAAATGAGAGCTGCGATTTCTAAAAATAAAACTAAACCTGTTTCTGATAAAAAGAATTTTATTGATCCTTTTATTCACGACGTTATCGCAAAATATTCCGCGAACAATATCACTGATAAAGATTTTGAAAAACTGCCGCTTG